>JAQGHM010000355.1 GCA_028291615.1 Phycisphaerales bacterium
TCACCAGTCGGTCGATGTAGTTGATCGTGATCGCAAAAAATACCAGCGTCAGTATCACCCAGCGAAACTGACTGGTCTGGGGACGGTGCGCGTACTCCAGCGGCAACACAGCGGACGCAGGCGTAGGCCCGAAAACAGTGGGCGGTGGCTCGGTTGGCATGGCCGCTAGATTAACAGCTAATCCGCCCCCAGCCAAAACTTACACCGCCGCCACCGGCCTAGGCGTCGGCGACAATAGCCGCGTCGGCCGCGCCCGCCGCTGCAGCGCCCGCGACGTCCCCACCAGCACCAGCGCGCACACCAGCAGAACCGCCATCCCCCCGACCGTCCCCTCCCACCACCAGTCGTTGTAGCTACCGCCCGCGCCCGGCGTCGAAGCGAGTTGCAGCGTCAAGTTCCGATTCATCTTCGATGCCACCGTCTGGAAGCTCGACGAACCCGTCACCTCCGGACACTCCACCCCGAGCACCACGTCGCACGCCATCGTCTTACCACCAAGTGCCGGATCGTCCGGCATCGTCACGGCGACCCACGGCGTCGAGCTGCTGTGCTTCTCGCTGGACTTCGCGCTGATCTCTTGCCCCCAGTCGTTCTGGTTCGTCGTCGCCTGCAGCGGGATCGCCTTCGCTGTTGACGCGGTCGTCCCCTCCTCGTGTAGCGACACGCTCGGATGACCACGCCAATAACCCTTGATGCTGTCAATCTTGTCCGTCATGTAAATCCGCGACTGATCCCCCGGCCCCACGACCGGCGGATAGCAATCCGAATTGAGAGGCCAGTGCCTCGCCAGCCGCACCACCTCTGGAGCTGCCGCCATCACCACCGCGACCGCCAGCATCGCCAGCGTCATCTTATGAACCAGCGACCGCGGCACCCGCGCCAACTCCTGCGCCCCCGGCGCGAGTTTCCCCGGCGTGTGCGACACCGCCCCGGATGCCACCCGCCCCTCCGCCGTCTGGCGATTCGCCTCAGGATTGCGGTTCGGGTCCGCCGTATCCGTCAACCATAGCGCAACCGCCGCCGCCGCGCAAGCCGCCACCGCCGCCCAGATCGCGATGTCCGCTTGAATCAGATAAGCCGCGCGCAGGATCACGATCGCCGCGAAGCAGATCAGCGCCACCCAGAAAACTGTCTTATGCCGCCCCACCCGCCGCTGCCCGATCATGTCCGGCTGCAACAACCCGCAGGTCGGACACGGCTCCAAGTCCACCTCGCGCTCCAGCGCCAGCGCCGCCGCCTTTTGCGCGTTCGCCGTCGCCTTGTCCGCCGTAGCCGCCGTGCCTTTCACCGTGCGCTGCAGGTTGTACGAATAAACTGCCCCGCAGCACGTGCACGTGTGCTCTTTGAAGCACGCAACCTCGATCGTCGAAGTATAAGTCTTGCCCATCAAACCTCCCCGGTAGATGACCGAGGGGAAATATATCACCGGGGCAAAGATGGGTGCAAGGCAAACCTATATCGTGAGCCCATCAGGAATTCCCACCATCAGCTCACTCCGACGCCTCGATCCCCAGATCCTTCACCTTCTTATTCAGCGTATTCCGATTAATCCCCAGAAAGTCCGCCGCTTTGGTCTTGATGCCGCCGCACTTCGCCAGCGCCCGGTCGATCAGCGCCCGCTCGATCTGATCGATCACGAGCTGGTAAATCTCCCCCTCGCGCATCTCGTAGTCCGAGATCGCCTGATCGCTCAGCCGACGGGTCAGCGTCTCGATCGACTCGCTCGCCTGGTTCGTCCGCCGCTGCGCCGCGAACATTCGCACGCTCAGCGGCAGCAGGTCTTCGTTGAAATCCTCACCCCCCGACAACACCACCGCGCGCTCGATCGCGTTCTCAAGCTCCCGCACATTGCCCGGCCACGGATATCGCAGCAGGATGTTCAGCATCTCCCGGCTGATCCGCCGCAGGATTCGGCCGTTGATTGAATTGTACTTGTCCAGAAAGAAATCGATCAGCCGCGGAATATCCTCCCGCCGATTGCGCAGCGGCGGCAGGTAAATGCTCACCACGTTCAGCCGGTAAAACAGATCCTCGCGGAAGTTATCCCGCGCCACTTCTTCCTGCAGGTCCACATTGGTCGCCGCGATCACGCGCACGTCCACCTTCAGCGTCTGCGTATCACCGACGCGTTCGAGCTCGCGCTCCTGCAGCACGCGCAGCAGCTTCACCTGCAACTGCGGCTCCATCGTGCCGATCTCGTCCAGGAAAATGCTCCCGCCGTCAGCCGCCTCGAAGCGCCCGATCTTGTCCTTGATCGCCCCCGTGAACGATCCCTTCACGTGTCCGAACAGTTCCGATTCCAGCAACGTCGTCGTCATCGCGCCGCAATTCACCCGCACGAACGGCTTGTCCTTCCGCGGCGAGTTGTAATGAATCGCCTTCGCGATCATCTCCTTGCCCGTACCCGTTTCGCCCAATAGCAAAACCGTCGCCCGGCTATTCGCGACTTGGCCCACTGTGGCGAACACCTCGTGCATCGCCGGCGAATCGCCAATGATGTTCTCGAATCGGTACCGATCCCGCACCTGCGCCCGAAGCTGCGCGTTCTCTTCCAGCAGCACTTCCTTCTGACGCATCACCATTCGATTAATTTGAATCGCTTGGCTCAAGAACGCGGAGACGATATCTAAGAATCGATAGTCGTTGCGAAGCTGCTCGTCAGAATCGAACGGCTTATCAACCGACAGCGCTCCCGTAGTCCGCCCTTCGATTTTGATTGGCACGCAAAGGAAACTGATCTGCCCGACGTCACTGGTCGGGTTAAACCGACCCGTGCGATTCAGAAAGTCCGGCTCCTTTCGAACGTCCACGACGATCCGCGGACGCCCCGTCGCAACCACGTTGCCCGTGATCCCCTCCCCCAGCGCATATTTACCACGCTCCATTTCATCGGTGGTCAGCCCCACTGCCGCTTCCGTGCGCAAGCGGCCGGTCGATTCATCCAGCAAAACCAACGTGCCCCTGCGCATATTTAGCTTGTCGGAAATGATTTGCATCATTTTCCCAAACGTATCGCGAAGCTCCAACGTGGAGGACAAAATCTGACCGAGTTCGGTGAGAATGGATAGTTCTTGTTCAGCCGAGGGCGAGTGTGCTTGGAGAATAGGCGTGGAAAGATCAGCCATGACTACAATATAAGCACGACCGGGCCAAATATCAAAGAAACTTGTTAAGGATCGCTAATTCAGTTCACTCCTCCGCCGTCCGATAGCGCTGATAAGGGTTGTATGATCTGGGAGGCCTGGATGGGTCGCCTTATCAGGAATATGTCGTTAGCGGGTCAGATTTTCTCGATCGCCGGGTTCTGCCTGGTGCTCACGGCCGGGGGTGCGCTGGTTACCACGCACGCCGTACTGGGGGAGCGCGGGGCGTTTCTGCGGTTGGAATTGATTGCCGTCCTGTGCGCGGGGGCTCTGGTTTCGATCGGCATCATCATGATCGCGGTCCGGCGGCTGCTGCTGGACCCGCTGGCGACCTTGGATCAGCACCTTGCCAGGTTAATTGAAGGGACGCCGCAAAGCCTGGACGAGCAGCCCATGCCCAGCCGGGAACTTCAGCGCGTCAAAAGCACCATCGACCGGATGGTCGGACAGATGACCACCGCCCGCGGCCATTACGAAGACGCCCAACGCGTGTTGGCGTCCCGCACGAGCACAGTCGATCAGTTGCTCGAGTTCTCACAGACGATTCAAGGGGCCGGCGCGGTCGGGCAGGTCTTCTCCTCTTTGAGCCATTACCTGCGGACGGAGTTGAGCCTGGCCGGCGTCGCGATCATTTCGAACCAACCGGATGAAACGCCGGCGATGCAGGTTCGCGCCGCCTGGCCGGAAACCGTGGTGCGCAAGGACGCGCCGGTCGCGGACATGGAGGCAGCCGCCTGCCCGTGTCTTCGCCAGCATCTGCCCAAATGTTTTCGGCTTAACTGCTCACCCGTGCGCTGCGCGATCGATTCCTGTCTCACGCTCGGGCCGGAATATCCGGCTTACTGCATCCCGTTCAACGTCGGCCGCAAGATGCAGGTCGTGGTGCACATGATGCTGCCGGTGGATGAGTCCTGGACGGAAGATCGCAAACAGCTTGCGCAGACGTACGTAAACACGGCTGTGTCCACCCTGATCTCGCTTGACCTGCTGGCCGAGGCGGAAAAGCAGAGCCTTACCGATGGCCTGACGGGTCTGTACAACCGGCGCTCGATGGAATCGCTGCTGCAGCGCGAAGTCGCTCTTTCCGAGCGGCACGGCCATCCGCTGGCGCTGGTCATGATCGACATGGACCGGTTCAAGCAGATCAATGATGACCACGGACACGCGGCCGGCGATCACATGCTCAAGAGCTTCGCCGACTGCGTCCGCATCACGCTCCGCAAGACCGATCTCGCGTTCCGTTATGGCGGCGACGAGTTCGTCATCGCGTTGCCGCAGACGGCCGTCCCGCAGGCGATTCAGGTCGTGCAGAAGTTGCGGCAGGCGTTCGGCGCGGTGGATTTCTCCCACGCCATCGCGCGGCTGGAGCAACAACCGACGCTGAGCATGGGGGTGGTCGAGCGGTCGATCCCGCAGAACATCGTCACGCTGCAGAACCTGCTGGCCGCGGCCGATCAGGCGCTCTACGAAGCCAAGAGCGCGAATCGGAACTGCGTGAAAATCTACGCCCCGCCCAAGGCTGCGTAGGGCTTAACTCTTTCGCCATTCAACCAGCCCCGTGCCGCTCCAATGACCGAAGCTGGTCAGGTCCAGTTTCGGGGCCGTCAGCTCGTGCCAGAACTTGAGCATGCTCGCGAGCTTGGTGTCATCGAACAGCAGGATTGGCGGCTGTTTGAAATTGAGCTGCTTGAAGAGTTCCATCAGTCGATACTCGAAGACGTTGTCCTTCGGGCCGTCGATGAAGAAGAATTCCGTCTCTTCCAGCATCGCGCGGTGCTTGTCGAATTCGGCGGGGTTCGACAGATCCACCAGCCGCTGTTCCAGCGTGCCATCCGCGAAATCCGCCTCCTCGAAGACGGCTTCTTCCACCGTTTTCCACGGGCGGATATCGAAGGTCGTCAGCTTGCCGCCGGCAGGCAGGAATCTGTGCATGACGAGCGACGACATGCCGGTGTCGGTGCCGATCTCAATCACTCGCCGCGGGCGGAGTTGTTGCATCAGGGCGGCGAGCAACAGGTAATGTTCGCCGGGCCAGATCGTGATCCACTCCTGCATGTTCTTGCGCTTGAGCAGATCGTCGAATGAGATACCGTTGGCGATGGCGCGGATGGAATCGAGGGCCAGGTTCACCAGGCGCGTCGGGATTGGCGTGTGGCGATCGACCGACATCGCGAGCGTGTTGAACCACCCATCGAGCTGCGCGGGCGGCGCGAGCGCGGCCCCGGCCATCTCATTTGAGCGGGGACGACCCAGGACGCGAGACACGAGACCGGAAATCGATGCCATAGTGAATCTCCTCCGCGCCAGCAGAACGATGCGGCCCGGCGCGAAGGGGGAGGGTAGCACCTGATCCTCTTTCGGCAAAGGGGCGGGGTTCACTTGTGCTGATCGAGCGCTGGGATGCACGTACTAAAATCAGTGGTATGATTGGCGAATGACGCGAATCTCGGCCAGATTTAAGGTTCTGGCGATCGCCTTCGTGCTCGCGCTCCCGAGTCTGTCGTACGGCGGAGATAGCCCTATCCTCGTCGTTGGCAACTGGGGCGTTGGGGAGATAGACGGCAAGATCCTGTTCTACTTGGGTAAGGGTCGCTGTTGGGATACCCCAATTCCCGCGCCGCCACATGGTCCGCGTTGGGACGTTGCGTACCGCGTGCTCCCCTTCGTAGTCGCCGGCGGTGTGACGTTCCGCCTGTACCGGCGTCGGCATAAGCAGACGATGCACCGGGCCGGCCCGCCGAGCCATTAACAGATCGGAACGAGCCCTCGGGCTTGCCTAGGTGGGGCCGAGCGGTTCTGTAACCGGAGAACGGCGTGGCCGTTTTAGATTGACGGTTCCAACACCCGGTGCTACATCCCGGGGCCTTCGCGAACTGTGGAGACTGATCCAAAGTGTTGCGCCTCGCCATCATTGTTCTGGTCATTGCGACAGGTGGGTGCTGTCCAACCAATCGGGAGATGGCCGCGCTTGCCAGGCATGGCGGCAACTTTATACCGGCTGGCGAGGGCTTGTTCGTCAATTGCCCGCCGGTAGACCGCATCTGGTTCGAGAAGGGTGCGGTCACGGATGCCGTGCTATCCGAGCTGTCCCCGTTGATCATCCGCCTTCGCCCACGCGCTCTGGATTTAGCATTTCAGCCGATTACCGACAAGTCGCTTTCCACGCTTGAGCGGATCAGAACGGCGGGCGTGAAATCGATCGACGTGACAGGCACGCCGCTCGACGGAACGCGCCGGCTGTGGGAACCCGGCTCCTGAAGCGGACATCCCCGTCGCTCCCTCGTTCCCAGTCCGCGCGCAATGCTCCCGACAGGGCGGGGCGGAGATTCCGCCGGGACGCCTGCCCCCCTAAACGAAAGGGCTTTCAGCCGCCCCGGCATCTCACCAAGGAGGAGCCGCCCCCTTCGGCCTCCGGGGTTGGCTGTTCGGAAGAAGGAGCGCCCGCGGATGGACGCTAATGAATTGAATCTCCGCCATTCGCGTTCATTCGCGTCCATTCGCGGGTGAACTCTCTATGTTCTCCGTATCCTCCGTGGCGGAGCATTCCCCCCGCACTCACCCGACCTGATAAACGTGAACCTCGAAGGGCGCAAACGTATCACTTAGCGTCCCACCGCTGAGCGTCAGGGCGCGTCCCTCTCCATTGACCGTGACCGCGCTGGATGGATCGACGCCCTGCAGCGTGACGTTCTTCGTCACCGTCTGGTCGCTGAAGTTCAGGACGACGTAGTACGTCTTGCCATCCTTGATTCGCCAGGTGCCTTCGAGCGGGCCCGAAACCTGCAGGCCTCGGGTGACCGGGTCGATCTCGCCATTCAATGCGCCGGCGATCGACTGCAGCTTGGCGGCGACCGTGGGCATTTCGGCGGCAACATCTGGGGGCGTGTTGTGGAACTTGAAGCCGGGGTTGAATGATTCGGGGAAGTAGACGATGCCGCGCGCGCCGTGGATGACGCTGTCCCAGACGGTGGCGCGGAACTGGCCGGGCGTGGGGCTGGGGAGGTCGCGGGGGCCGTAGGGTAGTTCCTGGTCGTCCATTTCGATGACGGCCCAGGCGGGTTTGCCGCCGGACCATTGTTCGAGGCGGTCGATGACGCGTCCGGAGGCGTCGAGTCCGCCGCCGGCGGTTTGCGGGCGGTTCCACGCGGTGACGGGGTAGATGGAGGAGGAGACCCAATCGGTGTTGTTGAGGTAGGGGATGTAGTCGTTGCTGGTCTTGGTGCCTTGCCAGCCGATGACGTAGCCGCCGGAGAAGTTTTCCAGGATGGGGCGGGTCGGGTCAGCGGCTTTCCAGTTGGCGCGCCACTGGGCGTAGGTGGCTGCGGTGACGGAGCGGATCTCGGGTTCGTCGGGGAGGGCCCAGGCGAGGAGGTTTTTGTCGCCGACATCAAGCCGGGGATCAGAGAGCGGCTTGCGAATGTAGTACATGCCACGATCGCGAGCGGCCTGGGACCATTGTTCGATGGTTGCGCCGTCGCCCTGGTAGTCCATGAGGGTGTTGACGCCGCGGGCCTGCCACTTGTCGAAGCTGGCGACGGGCTGGGTCCAGACGCCGATGGGGAAGACGTCGGTGGCGGCGGAGACGGGAAAGGGCTCGGGCTTGCCGACTGTAATTGTCGTCTGCTCTTTCGTATCCGGCTTGGCCACTGACGCGGCGGTAAGTTGCACGGACGGGGCGTTGGGATCGGTATAGCTGAAGACGACGCGGAATTCCTGACTCTCCCACGGCTGTAGCACGCGCGTCTGCCAGCCAGCGCCGCTCTTCGCGGCGGCGGTGACGTCGTTGCCGCCGAATTGGTCGTCGAAGAATTGCGCGTTCCAGGTGCTGCCCGCGTTCGCGCCCAGGCCCGCATTAACGGTGAACTGATCTGGGAGATTACCTTGGTTCTGGATCGTCATGAGATAAGTATTGCCCGGCCCGAAGTTCTGCCGGCGGATGGCGACGGCGCGGTTGACCGGGTTGGCGATGATGGCCTGCACGACGTCCACCTTCGACGGATCGTGGGTGGAGGTGGCGACGAGGTTAAGCGTGCGCTTGTCGCCGCCCGGCGCGGTGGGGGCGAGGATCTCGACGCGGAAATCGCGGTATTGGCCGGGATCGATGTTGCCGGTGTTCCACCCTGCGCCGGTGATGGCACTGGTGATCTCCGCGCCGCCGTTCCAGCCGAAGACGAACGAGTCGTAATACTGGTAGCGCCAGTTCCCTTGGAAGCCGTCGCCGGCGGGGCCGGTGATGAGGAACGAATCGGGCGCGGTGCCATCGTTGTAGACGCGGATCTGGAACGGCTTGGGGGAGAACTCGGCGTTGGCGGTCTTGCCCTGGTTCAGGCCGTTTGAGTTGTAGATGTTGTCGCCGACGAACGTGGTCTCGCCGTGAAGCTGAATCCACGCATCGGGTTGATAAGTCGAACCGGGCGGCGGCGGCGTGACCGCCTGCGTGGTGGCACTGGCGATGGCGGTGTAGGCCGAATCGCCGGCGGAATTGTTCGCGCGCAGGCGGTAGTAGTATTTGGTATTCGCTGACAGGCCAGAGTCGGTATAGCTGGTGGCGTTGGCCGCGGGCGTAGCGATCTGGGTCCACCCTGTCGCGCCGTCGGCGCTGCGCTCCAGCTTATAAAGCGTCTCGTTCGAAACGTCCTGCCAGGCAAGCTTGATCTGCGACGACGATAGCGCAGACGCGGCGAACCCCGCGGGCGTGGCGGGAACCGTGGGCGGCGGCGTGGTCGGCGCGCCGCTGAAAAGCTGGCCTTTGGGAATGAGTTGCTTGGCAGTGGTCGGGCTGGACCAGCTCAGGCTGGCGTTCGCGCCGCCGGCGCGCTCGATGTAGTCCATCTGGATGGCATACTTCTGCCCGGCGACCATCGGCACGACGGCGGTGTACTCAGTCGTGCTCTGGGCGATCAGCTTGTCGATCACGACCTGGCCGTTGATCGTCAGCTTCACGCCGTCGTCGCTCTTGGTGTAGAAGGTGTAGGTCTCGGTCTGCTGGGCCTGGACCTGACCGGTCCAGCGGACGCTGAAGGAATCGACGCCCATGGCTGGCGTGGGCGCGCCGTAACCCCAGTTAAAGTTGACCTGCGGATCGACGCGGGTGAAGGACTGGGCGGTGAAGTCCATGTTGTCGAAGTAGGCGCCGAGGAGGCCGTCGCCGGCGCCGGGGTTGGGGGGCGGCGTGGTGACGTTTTGGGTGGTGGCGGAGGCGACCGGGGTGTAGGGGGAGTCGCCGGCGGCGTTGTTGGCGCGGAGGCGGTAGTAGTAAGGGGTGTTGGCGGTGAGATTGGCGTCGGTGTAGCTGGTTGAATTGGCGGCGGGGGTGGCGATCTGAGCCCAGTTGGTTGCGCCATCGGGGCTGCGTTCGAGTTTATAAAGCGTTTCGTTGGAGACGTCCTGCCACGTGAGTTTGATCTGGGACGAGGAGAGCGCTGACGCGGTGAAGGCGGCGGGGGTTGCGGGTGCGGCGGGGGGCGGGGGAGTAACGGCTTGTTGTGTGGTCGCGGCGGCGACGGGGGTGTAGGGGGAGTCGCCGGCGCTGTTGTTGGCGCGGAGGCGGTAGAAGTACTTGGTGTTGGGAGTGAGGGTTGAGTCGGTGTAAGCCGTTGAGTTGGACGCTGGGGTGGCGATCTGAGTCCAATTGGTTGCGCCGTCGGGGCTGCGCTCGATCTTGTAGAGCGTTTCCGCGGGGACATCCTGCCAGGTGAGCTTGATCTGGGAAGAGGAGAGCGCCGTGGCGGTGAAGGCGGCGGGGGTGGCAGGCGCGGCGGGGGGCGGCGTGGGGGGAACGTAATTGTTCGACAACGCCGACTCGGGAACGATCTGCTGCGCCTGGCTCTTCGACTGCCAGTAAAGCTGCGCCGTCGCGCTGCCCGAGCCATCGAAAAACTCCATCGTGATATTGGCCTTCTGGCCGGCGGTGAGGACGACGCTGCCGCTGTTCAGCACCGAGGCGTGCTTAACCCAATTGTCGATGATCTTCTGCCCATTGACGAACAGCCGAACGCCATCGTCGCTGCGGGTCGTGAAGTAGTAGAGGCCGGTGTAAAGCGGCGTCACCTGACTCGTCCAGCGGACGGAAAAGTTGTCCGCCCCCACGCCCGTGACGCCCGGGCTGCCACTCCAGACGAAGTTGACGGTCTTGTCGATGCGCGTGGCGACCGGATTGCCGGTGAGGGTCGGATTGTTGAAATACGCGCCGGCGAGACCGCTGGAGCTGAGCAGGACGCGGTTCTCCAGCTCTTCGACGGCGAAGCGCGAAGCGCGCTCTACGGGCGATGCCTGAAGGGGAAAACGTAACCTCTTTTTTGCGCGGCGACTCAGAAACATGAATATCCTCGGAGAAGAAGGGGCACTACCAGATTCCGAACCTAGACGATCGTTCGCAAAAGCGTCAAGGCTGGTTCCGGATCGGCGGTCGAATTACCGCCACATGGACAGAAGGACGTGCCGCAGACGTGAGACGTTTCACATTCGCGCGTCGTTTTATAACGGCAGAGGCGGCCGCACGCGAATTCATCCCCAATCGCAGATCGATTCGACATGCGCAGCCGAACCATCCCGCAGCCACCCGTCGAGCTGCGCCTGCTCCTTAAGCTGCTGCCCGCGCTTCCGCGGCACGACGAAGAAGGCCGTCTCTACGCCCGCCAGGCTGCTCATGTCGCTCCAGAGCTTCTCCCACTGCGCTACCGGGAAGACGTCTTCCTGCCCAGGTCCCCACCGCTTCTTCACTTCCTTCAGAGTGATGTACGTTGGCATCCGCGCCGCGACATCGCGCACGGCAGCGGCGACCTTCTCCTTATCCGAAAGCTCCGCGCGACTGAGTCCGAAGAATGTCAGAAGCGGGTCGATCGCGATCCACGTCGTCATCGAGTTGTAGTACGAGAGCCGAAACTCCTGCTCCTCGCGCGGCATCGCCAGCCCTTCCACCAAGCGCGGCTGGCCATTCACGCGCGCCAGGCCGCCGCCGCGGTCGTCGATGCGCCGCGTGATCACCTCGAAGCTCAGCGTCTTCCCGTCGCGAATGTGCAGGCCCAGGATCGACGGGTCCAGGTCTGCGCCCAGCGTGTCGATGTTGTGCAGCATCAGGTGCTTCAGGCCCGGTCGCTCCTTCAGCAATTGCTCGAGCGTGCCGTTCAGCAGCAGGTTGGGGATCTCGAACCAATGCCCTACCGGGTGCAGGCACTGCGACGGGAGGTTGTCGGTGTAGTCGTTTCCCTCGCCCATCGATTGCGCCCAGCCGATTAAGGCAGCGTGGCCCGACTCGATCATCTTCTGTTTCTGCTCGTCCTGTATTTTTTGTGGCGTCTCTTCCCAATGGAACCGAAGGTCGCGCACCATCGGGATCAGTCGCAAGCCGATTGAGCGCCCGGGCGATAACCGCAGCGGCCCCGTGTACCCGTAATCGCCGGCGGCCTGCAGATAACCGGCGATCGGCGCATGTGTGAGATAGCTGGTCGTCAGCACGTGCGCCGGCATCACGCCAGCGGCCTTTCCCGTGCGGCGGCTCTTGGCGAGATGCACCTCGACGAAACTCCGATGCTTGCCGCCCAGTTTTGCGAACGGATGCAGCGCCTTCACCACGCCCGCGCCCTGCGTCCAGCGGCTTCCGACGCCCGCCGCAAGCGACACGACCGCAACCGCCCCCTCCGCCAACGCCTTCCGACCGATCGCCGCCAGCGACGGATCGAGCGCGCCTTGCGCGTCGATCACGTCCCCTTCCCCCACATCGTCGATGATCGTGTTCGCCGGCAACCGATTCTGCGCCAACCCGATCCGCCCGTTGCGCAAGTCCTTGCGAATCTGTTCGTGTAGCCTCGCGTCGAACCCGTTCTCCTCCAGTAATTGCGCCAGCGCCCCCTCGCCGCCCGCCCCCTCCACCGGACGCGGAAAAAGCCGATCGAACAGCGTCTGCACCATCCCCGCCAGGTCCGGATTATTGCGACACGCCGCCCCGAACCGATCCAGCTCCGCCCGGCGCAGCGGCGTCAGCGTCCGCGGATCCATCCGCAGCAGCCCCGGAACGATCCGAGCGTAATACCCGCTCGGCAGCACCGCCTTGTCGTCCGCCAGCAGCTCCGCCCATGTGCCGCGCGGGTTGATCGCGAAATCGTAAACCACCGGCTCCATCGCGAACGGCAGCGCATCCTGCAGCTCGCGCCGCGTGCGCGACATCACGTCCTGCAAAAACACCTGCGCCTCGGGCTTCCGCTTGGGATCGAAGATGAACCCCATCCCGCCACCCGACATCCCGCCCAGCATCCAGAACCCTTTGAAGTCGTCGCCGAACTTTTGCCGCGTCCGCCGGATGATCGTCTCCGTGTAAAAATTGCTCGCCCACGGGATGATCGTCTGCAGCGGCTCGAAAAAATTCTTCGTCGTCGCCGCCCCCACTGCCGGCACGTCGCCGCGCTTCAGCGCCGCCAGGATCTGATCCAGGATCGCCAGCGCCTCGTGCCGCGCCTTCCACTCCTTTTCCCCGCGGAGCAGGTACTTCTCCGTTACCATTTCCAAAATCGGCCCCACGTTCTGCGCCATCCCGCCGTGCACCAGCACCAGCGAATCCTGCAACTTCTGCCGCGTCGCGTCCGAGGCATCCTCCGATCCCAGAATGCGATGATTCGGCAGCAACCTCCCCCTGCTCGCGCCATATTCCGGATCGCCTTCAGACGCGACAGCCCCAGTAATCAGCTTCATCCCCGGCCAAACCCCGCCACTGTCCTGCCATCCGCCGCCGCTACCGCCGATCCACTCTCCAAGAATCGCCCGCGCGGCCACCAGCCGCCGCTCCGATTCACTAAGCTGCCCGGTCAGACTCTTCGCCTGCCCCGTCGCGCGCATGCAGGCCGAGATCAACCCCGCCAGCAAATTCGTCGAGACCGCCAGCCGGCTTCCCTTGGGAATGTTATTGACGCTCGACACCACCTCCAGCCCCAGCCCCGGCCCCACCACCTGCGCCAGCAGGTCTTTCAACTCAAGCCCAGACCCCTCCAACCCCGGCGGCACGATCCCCGCCGCGATGATCGCCGCCTTCAAGAGTCCCAGATAATCGCGCGCGAAGTCATACACCTCGGCCAGGCTCGATATCTCCGCATCCGCCCCCAGGTCCACTGACACCAACCGCAACACCGGCGCATCGATCACCCGCAGGTACGCCTCGACCGGCGGCCGCGGCGCCTTGTCGCGCCCGTACACCGCCAGGTCGATGCTGATGTTCAGCACCCGCGCCCCTTCGGGAAAATCCATCCCCAGAAAAAAAATGTCGCTCCACCCCGAGTGCGACAGATCCATCCGCACCGGCGTCTTCTCCGCCAGGATCGGATACAGCCCCGTGCGCTCGCTCCGCTTCAACAGCTCCGGCCGAATGCGCAGCGGCTGATCCGCCCCATGCCCGATCCGAAACATCCACTGGTTCCCCCGCACGCTCCGCACGCTCCGCCGCACCTGGTTCGCCAGCGTCGCAAACGCCAGCTCCTTATAAGCCGACGACAGCGCCGAAGAGATCGCATCGCTGGGCCCCTTCTCCTTCATCTCCGCTAAAAAGACCTCGATCGCCTCTTCAAACCGCCGCGACAAAAGCTGGTTGTACCCCTCGAACGGAATCAACCCCCGTGTCGCCACTCCCTCCTTCAGCGGCAGGTGAAATCGATGGATCGCATAAAGAAAAAACAGCGCCCGCACCCGCTCATACAGGTTCGTGCTCGTCCGCCGAAACGCATCTAACGCCTCGCACTCCCGCAGCAGTTGCTGCGTGGACATCCCCGCCACCGCCGACTCCAGCGCGCGATCGCGGACGTTCGGATCACTCGACACGATGATGTTAATTAAGCCGTCGATCATGCCTTCCGTGCCGCGAGTAACTCCACCATCTGCGCTAGCACCTCATCCCGCTCGGAGCCATCGAGCGCCAGCGCCAACTGCGCGAAGAGCAGGCCGTACTTGCCGCCCATGTCATACCGCCGCCCCTGCACCTGCAGCGCCAAATACTTCTCCCGATCCGCCAGCTTCGCCAGCGCCGGCGACAGCGCGAACTTCCCATCCTTCCCCCCCGCCGCATCCAACTCCCCCAGCAACTCCATCACCACCGGCGTCAGCACGTGCATGCCGAAGAAACAGAGGTAATACCCCGCCCGCAACCCCGGCACGATCAGCGACTGCTCCGCCTCCGTAGGCGTCGGCTTCTCCAGCACGTTCTCCACTTCGTACAAATCCTGTCGCTTCGGCACGCGCGTCCCGCCGACCGCGCCGAAGTACGCCAGCATGCTCTCGCGCGTAGGCTGCACCGCCGACACCGCGCAATTCTCCGCCGACGCCACTTCCACAAGCTGCTGCGCGCAACGCTTCTCGTTCGTCGAAAGCGGCAAATGATCACTGACCAGATGAAGGAACGCCTCTCCCCCCGCAAACCCCTTCGCGGAATAAAGCGCATGCCCATACCCGCGCGGTGCCCCCTGTTCGATAAACTGCAACCGTCCTGCATGATCCCCAGCCGCATGCGCATACGCCTCGCGATCCCCCGGCGCAATGACCACGCCGATCTCCTCAACGCCGCTCGACATCGCCTCCTCGATTAAAATCTGCAGTGCGCTCTTCTGCCGCCCGTCGCGGTCCACGAACGTCTGCAGCGGAATCGTCCGCTGTCCTTTGCCCGCGGAGGTGATGATCGCTTTGCGAATCTTCATGGGCGAGCAGTATCGCGATTTCCTCAGCCCAACTCAAACCCGCTCGCCGCGTAAACGCGCTCGCCCCACAAAAGCTTGCCCTCGCCCGCTGGCCGGCGCATGCGCTTCAACCGCCGCGCAATCGTGAAGCCACGCCGGGCGAGGAGCAATTCCATCGGACTTCCCGTGACGACGTCTACGATCACGTCGGCCGTCGATGGCTGTTTCCCATCGCCTATCAACTGCTCCACCAGCCCCGCCGCCTCGTTGAGATCATTAGCGATCACCGGGCCAAGGTGCCACGCACGGCGTCCGGGACGAACCAACGCAAACCCATCGCCCGCCATCGCCACGCGCGATTCCGATTCACCCGCAATCCGTCGCAACAGTGGCTCACGATCGACGCCGCACGCGCGGCGATCGACCTGCAACAATCTCGGCCACGCCGCTCTATCAACTGATCCGATCCGCCCCATCACGCCACGCCCCGCCCACCGGTTAATCGACGCATCCACGACAAAGCCGAGCCTCCGGTAAATCGGCTCACCCTGATCGCTCGCGTCCAATCCCACAATCTCCACCCCGCGCCGATCCGCCTCTTCCAAGATCGCCGTCATCATCCGCGTCCCCAGCCCCCGCCGCCGATATTGCTCATCCACCAGAATCAACCCGATCCACCCCACCAGTCCCGCATCCGACGCATAACTCGCCAGCGTCCCACTCGCCACCAGGCGCCCGTCAATCTCACCGCCCAGACACTGCCCCGGCCACAGTTCCAGCAATCGCCGCCAGTCCACCGCCGCATGGTTCCACCCCGCCTGCATCGACAGCGCCACGCCCGACTCGATATCCTCCTCAGCCAGCGGTCGAATCTTCATTGGATCAACAATCCTCACTTAACACCCTATCACTCACTATGAACCCACGTCCATTCAGCCTCGTTCTTCTTTGCGCTCTTTGCGCCTTTGCGGCCACCCCAACTTTAGCAGCCTCCATCCCACCGGCCGGCAACGACGACAAAATCCCCGCCGCCGACCGCAAGCAGCTCGAAGCCGGTGTCGCTCAACTAGCCAAAGAAATCGACGCCCTAAAGCTCTCTCTCAAGTCCAAGCCCAACCTCCTCGCCCTCCTCCCCGACGTTCAGATCTATCACAAAGCCGTCGATTGGCCCCAGCGCTTTCACGAGCTGATCGACCTCAAAAAAGCCCAGACCGCCCTTACCCACGGCTTCGAGCGCGCCAAACTCCTCCGCGAAGGCAAAGCCCCCTGGCTCGCCACCGGCGGCGTCCGCGCCTACGTCTCCAAAATCGACGGCTCCATCCAGCCGTACCTCATGAACGCGCCAAAAGATTACGCCCCCGCCGCGCCGCCGCAGAAAAAATACCGCCTCGACTTCTTCTTCCACGGCCGCGGTGAAAATCTCACCGAGCTCAATTTCATCTCCAGCAAGCAAGGCGAAGCCCCCACCCCCAGCGGCGACCACTTCACCATCCAACCCTACGGCCGCTACTGCTGCGCCAACAAGTTCGCAGGCGAAATCGACACCCTCGAAATCCTCGACCAGACGAAGCGCGAATACCCGATCGACGACAACCGCGTCATCGTCACCGGCTTCTCCATGGGCGGCGCAGCCTGCTGGCACATCGCCGTTCACTACACCGACCTCTGGGCCGCCGCCTCCCCCGGCGCAGGCTTCGCCGAAACCCGCATCTATCAGAAAATGGACGCCAACGGCGAATGGGCCGCCCTGCCCGACTACCGCAAGCAGCTCATGCACCTCTACGACTGCCCCGACTACGCCCTCAATCTCTCGATGCTCCCCCTGATCGCCTACGCCGGCGAGATCGACCCGCAGCAACAGTCCGGCGACATCATGCAGAAGGCGATGGCCGACCTGGGCCTGAAACTCGAGCGCATCTACGGCCCCAAGACGGCGCATAAGTACGAACCGGGCGCGAAAAAGGAACTCGACAAACGCCTGGACGCCTACGCCGCCAAGGGCCGCAACATCGTCCCGAAAGAAATCCACTTCGAAACCTGGACCCTCCGCTACAACCACATGTTCTGGGTGAAGGTCGAAGGACTGGAGAAACATTGGGACCGCGCCCGCGTTGACGCGACCATCGGCGGCGATCGCGCGATCGACCTGAAGACGACGAACGTCGCATCGATGGTGCTCGACATCCCCGCCAGCGCCAGCCCGCTCGCCGCCGATGCAAACGTCGCCATCACCATTGACGATCAAAAACTCCAGACGATGACGAACAAAGAAAGAGGCCTTCACGCGGCCTTCACGAAGACGCAAAACCACTGGACCCTCACCCACGCTGGGGCAGAGCGCCGGGAGCAACGCGACCAAAGCGCCGCCCCGGATTCGATCCCGCTCCAAAAACGCCCCGGCCTCCAAGGTCCGATCGACGACGCCTTCCTTGACAGCTTCGTTATGGTGACGCCCACAGGAACGCCGCTCAACGACAACGTCGGCCAATGGTGCAAGTCCGAATCCGCCAACGCAGCCAGCGAATGGCGCAAAATCTTCCGCGGCGAACCGCGCGTAAAGAACGACCAGGACCTCACCGAAGCCGACATCGCCAACAACAACCTCGTCCTCTTCGGCGACCCCTCCTCCAACGCCCTCCTGAAAAAGATCGCCGACAAACTCCCCATCCGCTGGAGCGCGCAGTCGATCATGCTGGGCGAAAAAACCTTCCCCGCCGATCACCACGCCGTCGTGATGATTTACCCCAACCCCCTCAACCCCAACCGCTACGTCGTCCTCAACAGCGGCTTTACCTTCCGCCAAGCCGACCACAAAACCAACAGCCGCCAGATCGCCAAGCTCCCCGATTACGCGATCATCGACCTCACCACCCCGCCGGACGACAAAGCCCCCGGCGCGATCCCCGCCGCTGGCTTCTTCAACGAGTCATGGCAATTGCAGAAGGACGGTGGTCAAAAATGACGATTGCATTTGAGACTCAGTCTCAGTAAAACGCTCGGCATGAAACCCTTAACCCTCGTTTTCATCGCGCTTTTCATCGTTTCCGCCCGCATCGCCGCAGCAGAACCCGATGCGCTATCCTCAGGCCGCTACATGGGTGGCCTACTCGATCACCGCAGCCGCTACGGTCAGTTCTGGTTCCCCGAACCGCTCCGCGGGCCGGAGATGGACGTCGATCGCGAGCTCCGCATCGACTGGTTCCACAGCGAGAAAAAGGGCGTCCAGCAGGACGAGGTCAAGGCCGAGGTCGAATACAACTTCGGCCTGCTGACCCTCGAGGTCGCGGCCGGGTACGACCGAGCGTCGTCGTCGGCGTTCGATGCGGCGCTGGGCCGCACCATCCGTGATGTCGAGGACGGGGCCAGCGGCATCGAGCTCTCCGCCCGTCATCCGATCTACCAGTACGTTTCCTCCGACGGCTTCTTCGACTACACCCTGGTCGCCGCGCTGGAAGTCGCCGCGCCGTCTGGCTCGAAGATCAGCAAGGACACCGAGATCGTCCCGCAACTCTTCCAGTTGCTCCGTTTCGGGGAGCATTTCAGCCTGCAGACCAGCGTCGGCTACTCCGCATTGATCGGCCCCAACGAAGGCGGAGCCAGCGCGCTCGAGTACAGCGTGATCCTCGGCTACAACCTTGAACACGACGACCTGCCACTCCCCGGCGTCCTCCGCACCATCCCGATCTTCGAGCTCAACGGCGCCTGGGGCCTCTCCAGGGAAGAGACCGGACACAACACCCTCTTCGGAACCGCAGGCGTGCGCCTGAACTTCAACTCGATCGGCCCGGCCCAACCACGGATCGGCATCGGCTACGTCTTCCCCATCGACCAGGGCGCGCGAGACGAACTGCGCTGGGGCATCGTCACCAGTCTGGTGTTCGAGTTCTGATCGCCGCAACAAGACGACGCCGTAACGTCATCTCGTAGAAGGATCGCGCGCATTATCGAGCATGCGCGCCAGCCCGCACGATGCCCCACGCCATCCTCGCCTCCATGGGCACCGACGGCGACATCTACCCCTATGTCGGCCTCGGACTCGCCCTGCGCCGCCGCGGCCACCGCGTGACGCTCGTCGCCGCCGAAGATTACCGTGACCTCGCCCTCGATAGCGGCTTTGCCTTCAGGCCTCTGGTCTCCAGTGAAGAAAACCACGAACTGCTCGACGACCCTGACTTCTGGCACCCCCTCAAAGGCCCGCGCATCGGCGCGCGATGGGGCGTCCGTTTCCTCCCCCGCCAATACCAGCTCTTCTCCGAACTCGCGCGCGATCCGGACTCCATCTTCATCGCCAACCCCGCGATGCTAGCCGCGCGCCTGGTCCGCGAAACACTCCGCCGTCCCCTGATCACGCCGATCCTGCAACCGTGGATGCTCCCGAGCTGTTCCGCCCCACCCGTCATGCCCGCCGGCCTCTCCCTGCCGCGCTGGGCCCCGCGCCCGCTCGGCCACCTCTACTGGCGCGCGATCGACTACGCGGGCCAACTGCTCCTCGGCAGGCACCTCAACGTCTTGCGCGATTCGCTCGGCCTCCCGCCCGTCCGTCGCGTCTTCCAGTGGTGGCTCTCCCCCGATCGCATCATCGGCATGTTCCCCGAATGGTACGGCCCCCCACAAGCCGACTGGCTTCCCCAAATTAGGCTGACCGGCTTCCCAAACTACGGCGGCCCCACAATGGCCTGCCTCGCCGACGACCTGATCTCCTTCTGCGAAGCCGGCCCCGCCCCCGTCGTCTTCACCTTCGGCACCGGCATGATGCACGCGACGGACCTCTTCCGCGCCGCGCTCGACGCCTGCCAGCGTTCGGGCATTCGCGCCATCTTTCTAACCAAGTTCCCAGGACAACTCCCCCAAGCGCTCCCGCCCTCCATCCATCACGCGACCTTCGCCCCCTTCCAAGACCTCTTCCCCCGCTGCGCCGCCGTCGTCCACCACGGCGGCATCGGCACCCTCGCCCGCTGCTTCGCCGCCGGCACGCCGCAATTGATCCTTCCCGTCGCCTTCGACCAGAAGGACAACGCGATCCGCGTCCGCAACCTCGGCGCAGGCGATTGGATCCGGTCGCGCCGCGCCACCGGAAGTCGGATCGCAAAGGCATTAGAGAAGATGCTGACGGCCGAAACTCGCACACGCTGCGCCGACATCGCCCGGCGCTTCTCCCCCGAAGAAGATCCGCTCGAAGCCGCCGCCCAATGCGTCGAAGACCTTATCGCGTCGCGCGCCGCGACCGCCGCCGGCCCAGCAGCGCCATCCCCACCAGCGCCACGCACGTGATCGAACCCGGCTCCGGCACGTCCGCCACCACCACCGCGCCCGCCGCCTCAGGCGCCACGGCGACCGCCGATGGCGTCTCCGCCGCGCTCTTCACCACGTCCCCCAGGTGTTGGCCGAACAGCCACGGGTAAAGCGTGTTGCTCTCATCCGCGTAAATCGGCGCCCAGATCGCGTGATCCGCCCCCGCCACCTCGGTGTACTTCGGCGATCCACCCGCGTCCTTCAGCGCCTGGATCGTATCCCGCATCTCGCTGACCGGCACCACCGAGTCCGCCCCGCCGTGGAACGCCCAGATCGGGATGTCCTTGATCTTCGACGCCGTCTTCGGGTCCGCCCCGCCCGACATCGGCACCGCCGCCGCGAACAATTGCGGCTCGCGCGCCAGGATGTCCCACGTCCCCATCCCGCCCATCGACAGCCCCGTCACGTAGACGCGGCTGGTGTCGATGTTCTCGGTGTTGATCACCTTCTTCAGCGCGTCGATCGTCAGTTGCATCGCTTCGGTTGGCTTGGAGCTGAAGCTCTGAAACCAGCTATGCGTGTCGATCTGCGGCGCGAGAACATAACTTGCGTATTGCCCGCTCTTGGTCGCATTGACCAGCCCGCCCATCCAATCCGTCTGGGCGACGTTATCCGTACCGCGATCCCCCATCCCGTGCAGGAAAAGCACCAGCGGCGCCTTCTGTCCCGCCGCCAAGCCCGTCGGCTCGAACAACCGATAAGGCAGCGACGACGAGCCGTCACTGACCGACCCGGTCACCGAATTGCTGAGGTCGGTTGCAAACGCGCTCGATACACAACAAGTTGCAAATAGCCCAAAGATGAGCTTAGGAAGTCTCCGCCGCATCATGCCCTCGCATGCAAGATTTGATCAGATTCGGACTGATAAACGATTAGCCCGGATAGATCTGCGAACCTAACGCGATAATGATCCGAGGCAAGAAAAACTTGCTCATTCTTCGAAAAATAACTGAAATTCTTCGCGACACGGCAGAGCCCGCAGCAATGATTCACCGCGATCGCTCAGTGATGATGCTCAGCCGGCATCGCGCCCCCGCCGCCCTCATTCTTCTGCGACTCATACGGTTTGTGCGTCATCGGATCTTTCGGGATCAACGGGCTCTGGTCGTACTTGTCCAGATCCGCGACCACCTGCATCACGCCATACATCTTCACCCAGTGCCCCGGGTACGTGCAGAGGAACGTGTAATTCCCCGGCTTCTCCGGCGCGGTGAAGCTAAGCGTGTCCGACTCACCCGGCTGCACCAGCGGCGTCGACTGCAACACCTTCGGGCTGTCCGGCACGAACGCCTTCGCTTTGGGATCATCAGGCGGGCTCATTGCTCCCGCCGTCAGCGCTATCTCCTGAAACGCCCCCGGCACGGTGATCACCACGTTGTGGGGCATGTTGTCGGTGTTGTCCAGGATGATCTGCACCGGCTTCCCCGCCTGCACCGTAAAGTAATGCAGGTCATACATCATCTGCTCGTTCAGCGTGTGCAACACCACCACCCGCACCGCAAGCTCACGAAGCGATTTGCGAATCGGCGCAGCCTTGTCCGGCGTCAGCGCACCGGCCAGATCGTTCCCAAGCTGCACCGCCTGCACGACCGCCGGCGACGTCCGCTCCGCAGCCGGCGTCGTCTCCACCAGTTTCACCACCGCCTGCGCGAGCGGCGCAACCTGATCCTTGGGCCACTTGCTCGCGGGGATTCGCCCGATCGAGCGCACCGCCGCCAACTGCTTGTCCCCCGTCCCCTTCTGAATCGCATTCGACAACAGGGCAAACTCCTCCGCCTCATGCCCCGGAATCGCGCTGATCGCCTCAAGCGCCGCGACCTGCGTCGCATCGTCCGGCGCTTTCTCCGCCAACTCCTTCACCTTCGCATAAAATCCCTCGCGAACTTTCCCGTTGGCGATCATCGGTATCCCCGCCAGCAGCGCCTTCATCCCATCGTTCTCGCTCGCCAGTTTTAGCGCCCCCTCCGCCTTCCCATCAGCGGTCGCCAGCGCCGCATACGCCGCCTGCTTCACCGTCGCGCTCTCCGACTCCTTCGCCAGGGACTCCAACTTCTCCTTCTGCCCCGCCAGCGTCGCCGGCTTCTGCGCCATCAGCAAACTCGCCAGTTCCCGCGGCGTCGTCTTATCCTCCGCCTCGGTCTTCCTAATCGCCTCCAGCAACACGCTCACCGAGTCTGAATTGCCAAGCGTCGCCAGCGCCTCAACCGCCTCCTCGCGATACTTCTTTTCAATCCCTTTGCGCGTCAGCAGCGCCTCATACACCGGCTTGTACTTCGGATGATCCGTCTTCCGCTCCAAGGCAACGAGCTGCGCGTTGCTGAGGCGCTTAAGCTGATAAGCGACGATGCGGGGGTTTTTGTCCAGGAAGACCTGCGGGGTGCCGGAGTCAGCCGGGGCGTCGTCGGCGGCTCGAACTTGGAATGAAAGCGACAGCGCCGAAGCGACGCCCAATACAAGTAGATTCTTCTTGTTCATGAGAGATCCTTTTCACGTATCACGGGCGTCTCGCCCGTGCTTGAAGCGTAAAAGATCGGAAACACTAAAGGTTTTGAACGGTCCAACGAAATTAGCACGGGCGGGACGCCCGTGATACGGGCCGGTCATTTCTTCTTCGGGGCCTTAGCGGCGGGCTTTTGCGGCTTGTCGAGGTTCTCCAGCGTCCTGGTGGTCTCGTCCAGGGTGTACTTGATGTACTCGTCCTGATCCTTGTTCAGCGAATCCAGCGCCACTTCCAGCGCCTTCGGATCCTTAAAGAAGCTGCAAGCGCGCACCGCCTCCAGCCGCACCCGCGGGCTGTCGTCAATCACCAGCGCCTTAAGCGTCTCAAGCGCAGTCGGAATCCGATCCTGCCAGTAGCACAGCACCCGCGTCGCCGCCGTGCGCGCATGGTAATCAGGCGACTTGAGCACCTGATTCAACAGCGGCTCATTAACCACATTGTTCCACGAGTACATCCACAACCCTTCGGTCAGGTTGTGGGCGTAATTCGCGTCATTCTTATCCAGCGCCGCGATCCACTTCTCGACGGCCGGGATCACTTCCTTCACGTCGTGCGCGCTCAGCTCGATCTTCGCGCGATACCGCACGCGGTTCTCTGTGCTCTTCAGCAAATCGAGCAGTTGCGTCACACTCTGCCCCGCGATCGGCGCGGCCTTGTCGAGCGGGCGGCCCTGATAGGTAATCCGATAGACGCGGCCGTGGGCATGGTCGCGGTTGGGATCGCGGAGGTGGTGTTGCAGGTGGCCGATGATCGCGTTGTGCCAGTCGGTGAAGTAGATCGCGCCGTCCGGGCCGATCTCGACGTCGCTGGGACGGAAGTTGAGATAGACCTTGGGATCGACCGAGACGATAGGCTGGGCCTCGGTGCCGACCAACCCCGCGCCCTTCTCAGTGAGCTTGTAGTTCAGGATGCCCTGGAAACCGATGACGTTTGGGACGAGGAAGTTCCCCTGCATGTCGTCGGGAAAGGCCTTGCTGGAGAGGATCTCCGCGCCGGGGCAGGGGCGGGTGCGCTGCTTGTAGACGGTGGGGTCGCCACCCTTGTGCTTGTCGAGGCCGTACAGCTTCGTACTGAAGCTGGGCCCGTAATGGGGGACCGCGCCGGTGCCGTCGATGACGATGTCCGTGCCCCAGCTATCAAAGACGTGGCCGTGAGGGTTGGCAAAGCCGTAAGACGTGTAATGGTCGAACTTGAAGCTCTTGGGTTCGAACCGCCAGACGGCGCCGTTGTTGGCGCGGATGAGGCCTTCGAGGGTCTCGATCTGGGAGTGCATGAAGGTGCCCTCCTGCCAGTAGAGTGCGCCGCCCGGATCGAAGGTGAAGCTGTTGGAGGTGTGGTGGCTGTCGGCCGAGTCGAACCCTTCGAGCAGGCGCGTGATCTGGTTGGCGTGGTCGCCGCCGGTGGTGTCCTTGGCGAACCAGATGCCCGGGGCCTGCGCCATGATGATGCCGCCGTTATAGAACTCAAAGCCGGTGGGGCAGTTGAGACCGTCGATAAACGTGGTGCACTTGTCGGCCTTGCCGTCGCCGTCGGTGTCCTCGAGGATGATGATCTTGTCCTTCATCTCATCCTTCGGACGCCAGCGCGGGTAGCTGTTCCAGCAGGCGACCCACAGCCGCCCCCTGGTGTCCCAGGCCATCTGCACGGGGGCAACCAACTCAGGGAACATCTTCTCATCCGCGAAGAGATTGACCTTCATGTTGTCGGCGACCTTCATCAGCCCGAGCACTTCTTCGCCGGATTTATAGATATGAGTGCCGTCCGGGCCCTTGCCGGGAAAATTCGTCCCGACGGGGATGAACGGGGGCGTGTTGGAGTCGTCGACGGTGAGGTCTTTGCCCTGGGCGACGGCCTGCACGCGCTTGTCGCGGTTGGCGGCCATGACGTCGAGGACTTCCATCTCGCGCTGCATGACGACGAGGTTGGTGATCGCCGGCGCGCCGGGGAGAAGCACCTGCTTGTACTTTTCCTTGGAGCGGCCGCCGTAGATGTTGTAGCCGTCGAGAGTGCGGTAGCGCTCGAAAAACATGAAGTTCTTGTCGTTGACGGCCTGGCGGATCTTCTCGAGCGCGGCCGAATCGCGTGCGGGTGCGGGCGTGCCGAAGAGGGCCTTGTCGATAGCCGGGGCGAGCTGCTGGTCGCCGAATTCGTTCATGTGGATGCCGTTGACGGTCAGCGGCTGGGCGGCGTTCTTGTATAGGTCCTGGCTGGCGGTGAAGAGGTCGACGAAGGGGACGTTATTGGCTTTGGCGATCTCGGCCATCGCGTCGGCGTAGAGCTTGATGTTCTTGTTGAGCTCGACGCCGTCGGGGAGGTTGGGGTTCTTAAGATTTTCAACCGCGATGGGAGAGAAGATGACCAGGCGCGCGTTGGCCTTGCCGCTGTAGTTTTTGGTCAGGGTCTCCTTGACGAATTTGTCGAACGTGGCTTTGAATTGATCCAGGCCCTTCGGCCCGGCGAAGGATTCGTTGAAGCCGAAGAACGCGAAGATGACGTCGGCCTTGGTGCGGGTGAGCCACTCGTCGGGCGTGCCGAAATCCATGCTACGCTCGCGATGATCGACCTCATCGCCGCTGAAGCCCAGGTCGCGAAAGACCAGGTCGTGCGTCGGAAACCGGCTGTAGATCAGCGTCTCCAGCCAACCGAAATGCTGCATGCGGTCGGGCAGCGTGTTGCCGACGTAACAAATGTGGTCCCCCTTCTCGAGCTTGAACGGCACAGCCGCTTCCGCAGCGCGAGCAACAGGGCTAAAGGGAGCAAACGGCATGACCGGCGAAAAACCCAGCGCCAGCGCCGACGCGGCGACCACTTTGAAAAGACGTTGACGGACCATGAGCATGACTCCGTTGCGGGGAAAGTTTGAAGGCGAGCGTACGGACGCGCGGCGTGAATCAATCGCGCGTTCGACGAGACTACTCAATGCAAAGGTTTTCGCAAGATGCGCGATAGTTTCCCATCACGCGCGAAATCCCTGCGTTGCTCGGTATACGTCGGATGCCGCAACGCGTTGAAGAAACCCGCGCAAACCGCACACGCTCAACACTTGCCCCCACGCCCTGTAAACCCTATATCACCAGGCGCCGCCATTTCATTCGGTCGGCCTAACTTCAACAGGATCGCAATGCACCCCACCATCGCCTCGCGCCTCGCGCGACTCATCGCCGCCCTCGCACTCACTGCCGCGCCAATATTCACGTTCGCCGCCGACGCGCCGACAAAGCCCGACGCGAAAACCACCGCGCCCAAAACCGATGCGCCCCCATCCAACCCGCCCAAGACGGATGCGAAAACGGACGCGTTAAAAAAGGACGACAAGAAAGATCCCAAGAAGGACGAACCCAAGCTCCCCTACCCCTCCCCTTCCAGCCCGCAATGGAAGATGACCATCCTGAAAGAAAAACCCGAGGTCCAAGTCCCCTCCGTCGTCGCCGTCGCCCCCGATGGCCGCATCTTCTTCGCCGAAGATCCGATGGACCAGAAGGGCCCAGGCAACGTCCCGTCCGATCGCGTCCTCTGCCTCCACCCCGACGGCAGGATGACCGTCTTCGCCGACAAACTCTACGCCGTCTTCGGCATCGCCTACTACGACGGCAAGCTCTTCGTCCACCACTCCCCCAAGTTCACCGTCTACATCGACGACATCGCCACCGGCGTCGGCAAAGATCCCGTCGACTACTACGACACCGACAACCCCGCCACCTGGGGCGGCGGAAATCTCAATGACCACATCCCCGCCCAGATCCGCCTCGGCATGGACGGCTGGTTCTACATGTCCACCGGCGACAAGGGCGTCTACGGCCTGGTCTCCAAGATCGACAAGTCCACCGCCGAAATCAAAGGCGGCGGTGTCGTCCGCTTCCGCCCCGACGGCTCTCAGTGGGAAGTCTACGCCACCGGCACGCGCAACCACCTCGACATCTCCATCAATGCCGAAGACGAGATCTTCTCCTACGACAACACCGACGACGGCCTCGGCTGGAACACGCGCTTCACCCACCTGGTCGACGGCGGCTTCTACGGCTACCCCTACGACTATCGCCCCCGCGACGAAGACGCCGAAGGCCAGGCCAAGTGGAAAACCAGCAAAGAAGAAATGACCAAGGCTAAAGAGGCCTACGACAAGGCCGTCAAGGAAGCCATTAAGGACGCCAAAACCGACGAAGAAAAGGCCGCCATCCTCGCCAAGCTCGATCTCAAGAAGCCCTCCCAGCTCGTCCCCCAGTTCCGCCCCTACACCCTCTGGGCCATGGAAGATTGGGGCGGCGGCTCACCCACCGGCGCTATTGCCTACAACGAAGACGCGCTCCCGCCCGAATACCGCGGCAACCTCTTCCACAGCGAATGGGGCAAAGGCGCGTTCGAGCGCATCGTCGTCGAGCGCACCGGCGCAACCTATAAAGTCACCAAGCGCGACGACAAGTTCTTAAAGGGCGGCACCCAGCCCTTCCGGCCGCTCGGCGTCACCATCACTCCCGACGGCATGGGGTTCTACATCTGCGACTGGAACATTAACGGCTGGAACTCCAAGCAGGCCTACGACGCCGGCCGCCTCATCCAACTCTCCTTCACCGGCCAATCCCTCGCCGCTCCCAAGCCCCAGTGGTACATCCCCGCCGCCATGGGCCAGAAGTTCGAAGCCAGCACCACTGAGCTGATCGCCGGCCTCGCCCATCCCGCCCAATCCGTCCGTCTCGTCGCCCAGCGCCGCATCGGCGAGCGCGGCGCAGAAGCCGTCGGCCCGCTCATCGCCCTGCTCAACGACACCTCCGCCTCGAAAGAAGCCCGTTGGAGCGCCATCTGGACCCTCGACCGCATCGACGAAGGCAAGGCCGGTCGTAATGCGATCATCGCACTCCTCACCAATACGCAGATCGACGTCAGCATCCGCATGCAGGCCGCCCGCCAACTCGGCACCCGCAAGGCCAAGGAAGCCGTCGCCCCCCTCACCACCGCCCTCGACGATCCCGACGCCGCCATGCGCTTCCGCGCCGCCACCGCGCTCGGCCGCATCGGCGACGCCCAGCCCGTCCCCGCCCTGATCAACAAGCTCACCGAAAAAGACCTCTTCACCCGCTACGCCGTCTTCACCGCCCTCAACCGCATCGGCCGCGCCTCCCCGCCCGCATGGGAGCAGGTCGTCCAGGCCTTCTCGTCCGACAAACCCGAGATCCGCCAGGGCGCGCTCTTCGCCACCCGCAACGCCTTCGACCAATCCCTCGTCAGCGCCCTCTCCAACTACGCCGCCAATCCCGCCAACCCCACCGCCGGCCGCACCACCGCCATCGAAGCCCTCGCCCCCCTGAGCAAACAGCCCAAACCCTGGACCGGCAATTGGTGGGGCACGCGTCCGCAAAACCAAAGCCTCCCCCCCGCCCACGAGGTAGACTGGGCCGGCACCACCAACGCCCAAGGCACGGTCCGCAAAGCCCTCGAAGATCCCGACAAAACCATCCGCGCCGCCGCCATCGCCTCCCTGCAAACTTCCCCCGACGCCGCCATGGGCGACCTCCTCGCCAAACTCTTCAAATCCGAGAAGGACACCACCATCCGCAAGTCCCTCCTCAAAGCCCTCGCCGCGTCCAAGGCCCCGGAGGCCACCGCCATCGTCACCGACGTCCTCGGCCACGCCAGCGCCAACGCCGAACTCCTCCCCGACGCCCTCGCCCTCGCCGCCACCACCGGTGGCGACGCCTCGCGCGACGCCGTGATCTCCCTCCTCGCTGCCGATCTCCCCGCCGAAACCCGCACCGACCTCCTCACCAAAGCCATCGATGCCCTCGGCAAAATGAAGGACCATAAGGCCGCCCCCACTCTCGCCCAGCGCGCCGGCGACACCCAACTCCGCATCGCCATCTCCGCAACCCTCGCGCTGGGTCAAACCGGCGGCAAGGTCTCCCTTGACGCTCTGCTCGACCGCCTCCTCCACGACAACCGCACCGACATCCGCCGCGCCGCCGCCGTCGCGCTCGCCACCGTCAAAAATCGCGACGCCATCCCCGCCCTCCTCGACGTCTACAAAGACAAGGAGATCGGCAACGACGCCATCCGCGCCCTCTGCGCCATGCCCACCATCAAGGCCCTCGACGCCTACCTAGCCGGCGTCTCCAGTCCCGACGGCGGCCTCCGCTCCGACGCCCGCAAGGCCATAACCTCCATCAAGAAAGAAGCCCTCCCCCTCATCGAAGCCCGCCTCGACACCAACCCCTTAAGCACCCAGGCCATCAGCGAAATCCAGGGCGTCTACGCCAAGGAAATCCCCGAAAAAGACCGCGCCAGCAAGCTCTGGAAGTTCGACACCAAGAAGCTAGCCCCCGAAGCCTTCGCCAACTTCGCCAAAGCCAACCACGGCAACGCCGACAACGGCAAGAAGCTCTTCAAGAACGAAAACCTAGCCTGCATCAAGTGCCACAAGATCGGCAACGAAGGCGCCGACATCGGCCCCCTCCTCAGCGGCGTAGGCGCAAAATACGACCGCACCTTCCTCATCGAATCCGTCCTCTACCCCAGCAAGCAAATCCTCGACGGCTACCAGCAAACCATCGTCCGACTAAAAGACGGCGACGTCCAATCCGGCGTAATCAAAGCCGAGACCGACAAAGACATCACCCTCTTCGACGCCGCCGCCACCAAAACCGTCATCCCCAAATCCGACATCAAAGAACGCGAACACGGCAAACTAAGCCTCATGCCCGAAGGCCTGCACCTGGCCCTGAAACCCGAAGAATTCGCCGACCTGATCGCGTATTTGGAATCCTTGAAAGAATCTGCCCCACCACAAAAGGATGCCGCGAAAAAATAATCGCCTTCGGCCGGTGGAGCGCTTGTCTGATACGGGCCAGTAAGTGAAGTTCGATCTCATGATCTGGACGATCAGTCAATTTCCCGAACTCGATCACCTCGCCCCCGACCAACGCGCCGCGCTGCTCAAGAACCTCCCCCGCTGGACCTATTGGGTCATCGTCGCACGCTCGCTCGCTCTCGCGTTTCTGGTGAGCGGGATCAGTATCAGCGTCACATTGCGATCGTTCCCGCCCGAAGTCCTCATCGTCATGCACGTCCTCCTCGTCGCACTCGTCGCCACCGCCTACTACCTATCGCAAATGCGCGATCTACGCCGCCTGATGCGAAATGAAATTGCCAACGGTTTCCGCGGCCAACGTCCCCCCTTCTGCTTCTCATGTGGCTACGATCTCCGTGCCTCCGGCACCCCCCTCTGCCCCGAGTGCGGACGGGAAACCAAAACGTTCTGATCTCAACCTTGTCCGTCGCCCGCTTCCCTCCACCCTAACACGTGCAACGCCACTCCCGCGCCGCGCAAGCCTCCGGCTGATTCCCCAAACCACAACCCACGCCCCCGCCTTCCCCCCTCCCCCACCCAACGGTTAAAACCCCCACCCATGCGCATCCTCCACGTCACCGACACCTTCCTCCACAAGGTAGGCGGCGCAGAAATCGCCATAGACCAA
>JAQGHM010000367.1 GCA_028291615.1 Phycisphaerales bacterium
CAGGAGAAGGCGGCCGCAAAGACGACTGTGCGATTGCCACCCAAAAGAATGAAGCCGCCCCCACCTTATGGTATAACCCCTAGCCTCGCGGAGACACCTATGAAACTGACCACCGTCGCTACCGCCCTGCTCCTCGCATGCACCCTCGCCTCCTGCAATGAAAACCAGCCCCCCAAGGCCGAGGCGCCCCCACGCACCAATACCCTCTATCAGGCATTGAAAGAGGGCAACACCACCTATTCGTCGAACGTCGCCAACCAGCAGACCGCCCCCGGCCGGCGCGAATTGCAGTTGCCCGCCGGCGCCGCCGCCACGCCCGTCGCCGGCGCTGCCAAAGGACCCGTTGAACCCGCCGTCCAAATCCCCCAAGGCGCGCGCTGGACGCTCTACTGCGCGTCCCTCGCCGGGCCCGATCGCTTCACCCGCATGTCGCAGATGAAGGCCTACCTGCTCTCCAAGTCCCCGTTCAAGGATTGGTACGTTGTTCATAACGAGCAGGACAGCACGCTCTTCTACGGCTTCTACAGCTCAATCGATAAAAGCGACCGCGCCGCCGCCAAGGCCCACGACGATCACACGCGAATCGCCGCATGGAAGGACGAAACCGGCGAGCGCCCCTTCGCCAACTGCTTCTTCACCGCCGTCACCCCCCCCACCCCCGACGCCCCCCCCGAGTGGAACCTCGCCAGCGCCTCGGACCGCGCGTACTGGTCTGTGCAGATCGCAGCATTCAGGGATAATCCCCAGCGCAAAGAGGCCGCCGTCTCCATGGTGAAGCAGTTGCGCGAAAAAGGTGTCGAAGCCTACTACTACCACGGCCAAGCCATCAGCTCCGTCTGCGTCGGCACTTGGCCCGCGGACGCGATCAAGGGTCAGGACATCGACGGCAGCAACGCGCGCGAGGCCGCCAGCCAGGAAGACGCGATCTTGGTCGTTGACTCTCCTCTTCCCGCGCGATACCAAAACGCGCGTATGAAGACCAACGACGGCCAGCGCCTCGTCCCCTACGTCCAGCGAACCGAGATCATCGACAAGAGCCTCATCGCAACGTTCCACGATTACCCGTATCACTACGTCAACTACGAAGCCCTGTCCAAAAAGGTCAAGACCGACGAAGGCAAAATGGTCGATCGCATCTCTCCCAGTTTTCTCATTAAGGTCCCGCACGAGGCGCCGTCGCTCCTCAACGGAGGCGGCGGCGTAGGCGGCTTCTTAAACCCCAATGGCGCGCCACCGGTCGCCCCCGCCGATCCAAGCCGCCTCCCCGCAGGCGCTGGCCGCCTGCGCGGCATCGGCAAGTAAGGGGACCGTGATGAACCTGCTGATCGCCACCACCAATCCCGGAAAAGTCCGGGAATTTCGGGAAATGCTCGGACGCACCGACCTCGCGTTCTCCGACCTCTCATCACACCCGCCAACCCCCGCGGTCGAAGAAACCGGCCACACCTTCCGCGCCAACGCCTGCCTCAAAGCATCCCATTACGCCACTCACTTCAACACCTACGCCGTAGCCGATGATTCCGGCCTGGAAGTCGATGCCCTTGACGGCGCACCCGGCGTCCACAGCGCCCGCTGGGCCGAGATGAACGATGCAGGCAAAGGCGACGCCGACAACAACGCCCTTCTGCTCCGCCAACTCGACAAGGTGCCCGACGAAAAACGCTCCGCCCGCTTCGTCTGCGTCCTCGCCCTATCCGACCCCACCGGCCGCATCCTCCTCACCGCGCGCGACACCGTCGAAGGCCGCGTGATCCGCGAAGCAAAAGGCGCCAACGGCTTCGGCTACGACCCCCTCTTCCTCATCGACGCCCTGCAAAAAACCACCGCCGAGCTAGCCCCCGACGAAAAGCACGCGATCTCCCACCGCGGCAAAGCCCTGCGCCACCTCCGCGAGCTAATGGAACGCACTACTCGGTAACGGCCCAAGGCAGTCGCTTCGCGGTTTCGCCCCTTTCGCCCCCGCACCCCTTCGCTCACTCCGTATCTCCTCCTATAATCCACCACCATGGCATTGAAGTTTCACCACCACCAGCTCAAGAACGGCCTCGACATCATCGCCGAGGAAAACCCCGACTCCCACTCGATCGCGCTAGGACTCTTCGTCAAAACCGGCGCACGCGACGAAGACCCAAAACAGAGCGGCGTCTCCCACTTCCTCGAACACATGATGTTCAAGGGCTCGGAAAAATACACCTGGGAAGACGTCAATCGCATCTTCGATGAGATCGGCGCCCGCTACAACGCCTTCACCTCGCAGGAAATGACCGCCTACTACGCCAACGTCCTACCCGAATTCACCGAGCAGGCCGTCGAGCACCTCGCCCACCTGCTGCGGCCCTCCATCCGCGTCGAAGACTTTACCACTGAGAAAAAGGTGATCCTCGAAGAGATCGCCATGTACCTCGATGATCCCGGGCATCGCCTGTACGAACGCCTGATGGAGCAGCACTTCGGCAACCACCCGCTCTCGATGAGCGTGCTCGGCTCGGCCGATTCGGTCAGCCGTCTCGAGCGCGATGAGATGGCGGACTACTTCAAGAACCGCTACGGCCCCGGCAACATGGTCATGGTCGCGACCGGCCGCGTCGATTTTGCCGAGATCATCCGCCTCGCCGAAAAGTACATGGGAACCTGGCCGCGCGTAACCGCCCCGCGCGAGCAGGCGGGCCCCCTCTACAAACCCCAGCGCATCACCCTCCCCGACCCCAAGCTCAACCGCGCCTACACGATGGCCATGATGCCCGGCCCCAGCGCCCAGGACGAAGACCGCTTCGCCGCCCGCGTCTTGGCCGATGTCATCGGCGACTCCGACGGCTCGCGCTTATACTGGGCCCTGGTCGACAACGCGATCGCCGAAGACGCCGACTTCGGCTTCTACCCGCACGATGCCTGCGGGTCGTTCTACCTCTCGCTAGTCAACGACCCCGAGCGCACGCAGGAGGCGCTCGACATCGCCCTGAAGGAACTGGAAAAGGTCAAGACCGACCTCAACGACGACGAGGTCGAACGCGCGAAAAACAAGATGGCGTCGTCGCTGATCCTCTCCGGCGAAGTCCCCATCGGCCGCATGCGCAGCCTCGGGGGGCAATGGATCTACAACAAGGAATACCGCTCGCTCGAACAGGACAAAGCCACGTTGATGGCGGTGACGCCCGCGTCACTGAAGGACCTGATGAAGAAGTACCCCTTCGACCCGATGACGATCGTCACCCTCGGCCCGGCGAAGGAATAGCTTCTTGAACTTTCCCACGCCCCCGAGGATCATCCGGCCGTGATCATCCCCCGCATTCTTCTCGCGGCAATGTTCGCGATCGCACTCACAGCGCGCGGTGAAGACCCCGCCCCACCCGGCCGCGACTGGCCGCAATTTCTCGGCCCCACGCGCGACGGCGCTTACGCCGGCGCCGACCTCGCCGGCGCCTGGCCCGCGGGCGGTCCGAAGACCCTCTGGCAGATGAAGATCGGCGCGGGATGGAGCGGCCCGGTCGTCTCCGCCGGGAAACTGATCTGCTTCCATCGCGTCGCCGACAAGGAGACCGTCCAGTGTCTTGACGCTGCCACCGGCAAGCCGATCTGGAAGGCCGACTACGACTCCACGTATCAGGACGATTTCGGCTTCGACCCCGGCCCCCGCTCCACCCCCGCGATCGACGGCGACCGCTGCTACACGTTCGGCGCAGAAGGCATGCTTTCCTGCTGGGCCATGGCCGACGGCAAGCGCCTCTGGAACGTAGACACGCGCAAGGATCTCGACGCCGGCAAGGGATTCTTCGGCATCGTCTGCTCGCCATTGATCGAAGGGGACGCGGTCATCCTCAACGTCGGCGGAAAGAACGCGGGCATCGCCGCCTTCGACAAGACCGGCGGCAAGCTCCTCTGGCAGGCGACGGCGGACGAAGCGGGCTATTCCTCCCCCATCGCCGCGACGATTAACGGCAAGCGCTACGTCCTCTCCCTCACCCGCGCGGGGTTGGTGGCGCTCGATCCGCGCTCGGGCAAGGCCTTCTTTGAACATCCGTTTCGCTCGCGCAACAACGCATCGGTCAATGCCGCCACACCGGTGGTGATTGATGATCAGATCTTCCTCACCGCCAGCTACGGCACCGGCGCGGCCTTGCTCAAGTTCGACGAAGCTACGCCGAAGGTGCTCTGGGCCAACGACGCCTCCCTCTCCAGCCACTACGCCACGCCGATCCACCATGACGGCCACCTCTACGGCTTCGACGGCCGCCAGGAACAAGGGTGCAACCTCCGCTGCATCGAGCTTACGACCGGCAAGGTCAAGTGGAACGAAGCGCAGTTCGGCGCGGGCTCGATGATGCGCATGGGCGACGACCTCCTGATCCTGCACGAGAACGGCGAGCTGATCCGCGCCGCTGCCACACCCGCCGGGTTCACAGTTAAGGACCGCGCCCAGATCCTGGGCCACGACACGCGGGCCTACCCCGCGCTCACCGCCGGCCTTTACTTCGCGCGCGACAAGAACAACCTCGTCTGCATCGACCTGAGGAAGAACTGAATGCCCGCGCTGAACGATCTCCCCACCCCGTCCATCGTCATCGACGCCGTCATCGCGCGGCGCAACCTCCAGCGCCTCGCCGACTATGCGAAGCAGCACAACTTCAAACTCCGCCCGCACACCAAGACCCATAAGTCCCTCCTCGTCGGCCGCATGCAGATGGAACTGGGCGCTACCGGCCTGACCGTTGCAAAGGTCGGCGAAGCCCGCGTGATGGCCGAGGTTTCCAATGACCTGCTCATGGCCTACCCCGCCGTCGATCCCCTCCGCTGCGCCGAGCTCGCCCAACTCGCCGGGCGAATCACGATGCGGGTTGGCATCGACAGCGCCACCGCCGCCGACGCCCTCTCCGCCGCCGCCAGTGCCGCAGGATGCACCATAGGTATCCTCGTCGATCTCGATGTCGGCCTGCATCGCACGGGTGTGCAATCCCCCGCCGACGCCCTCGCCCTCGGCCAGCACGTCTCCAGGCTTCCCGGCCTGCGGCTCGACGGCCTCATGTTCTACCCCGGTCACGTGAAGGATGAATCCGCCGCCTCCCTCAGCGAACTTGCCGCCGTCGAACTGAAACTCGCCGAGACGATCGCCCTCTGGCGGCGCGGCGGCCTCGACACCGCAATCGTCTCCGGCGGCTCCACCCCCGCCGCCTACCAGGCCCATCGCCTCCCGAGCATGACCGAGGCCCGCCCCGGCACCTACGTCAACCACGACATGAACGGCGTCCACGGCGGCTACGCGAAACTCGAAGAGTGCGCCGCCAGAATCCACTGCACGGTGGTCAGCACCGCCGTCCCCGGCCAGTTCGTCATCGACGCCGGAAGCAAAACCCTGACCAGCGACCGATGCGGCCCCGCCCCCGACAGCGGCCACGGCCTGGTCCTCCAATACGCGCAAGCGAAAATAGTAAAACTCACCGAAGAACACGGCCAGGTCGATTGCCGCGAATGCCACCGCGCCCCCAAGGTCCGCGACCGCGTCACCATCATCCCCAACCACATCTGTCCGTGTGTGAACCTGCAGGATCAGGTCTGGTGGCAGGAACCCGGCCAGCCGCCGCGGGCGATCAAGGTGGATGCGCGGGGGAAGGTGTTCTGAGACAATGGGCTCCGCCACAGAGGACACAGAGGACACGGAGGAATATCTGAACCACGGATAGCGCGACCGGGCAGCCCGCCGCGATGACCAAAACGCGCGCCGTGTCGAGTCGGGAGGGGGGCAAGCGAAGGGGAAAAATGTTGCGTGATCGGTGCTTTGTGAGAGGGAGTGGATGTAAGGGTTGATTCGCTCGGGAGTTGGGAACGGAATCGAGGCGGGGCGGGTGGGGGCGAAGTGAGGGTTTTTAGCGGGTTTTTGAAGAGTTTTCGCGGGTTTGGCGGGGGGAATCGAGGGGGAACCGGGGGAGGTGAGCGCCTGGGTCGCGCGATAGGCAGGCAGCCTCGAAGATGAGGGGGCGAGCGGTGGCTTGGTTTTGCGGCGGCGCGCGAACGGACGGTTGGAAGGGATGTGACACAGAGACGCAGAGACACGGAGAAGGAAGTTGGCTTCGTTTTGCGCCGGCGCGCGTGATGGCGCGCTTTGGCAGGGTTTGGCAGATCTTGGCGCGCGCCGGCTGGTCGTGGCGCGAGCGCGGTGGGTCGGGTTGTCGACGCGCATAGTTTGTCCTCCCTATCACTGGCGCTGGTGCGCGTTTGGGACCACGTTTGTGCAACGCGCTGCGGAATGTGGGTTTTTCGCGTGGGAACGGGGGAAGATTTTTTTATTTTTTGGTTTGAGGGAGGTGCGCGGCGAGACGTTGAGCAGCGGAGTCGAGTCGTTACACTTTCGCGGTGCAGCCGCGTCCGTGAAACTTCCATTGCCGGTCGACAACGGGCAATCGCCTTCCGCGAAGATGACGACACGCATTCGCGCAACCGGCGGGGCGGGGATCGGCTAAAGGTGTCGGAGGGCCAATCCTGACCCCCGTTCGCCGAGAATTGAACGGGACGCGCGGGGCGGAGTACGGGTTCGAATCTGAAAGTTAAGTGGTACCCGGACCGCCGAACGGATAGCCGTTGGGGTTACCGCCCTTTTCCATTTCTTCAAGATTAGCTCGCTGCTCGTCCAGCAACTGCGGCATTCTCTCGAAATCTGACGGGAGCACGCGCCGCTCAATTTCCATCATGTACCAGCACACCGCGTAGAAATGCTTATGCGACATGCCAGCAGTAATGCCGACGCGAGTCCCTTCCGCTCCCTTCCACCATGGGCAACCAGCAACGAGGTCGCGGTCAACGACGCCATCGTTATGCACTATGCAGTTGCGAAGTTTGCTGCAGTGGTACAGTGCATCGCGAACCCTGTCGTCTATTGGTCCGGCGTATCCGAGGGACGACAGGACGACCTCGAACCGACCAACTCCGGGCTTGAGCGCGGCAGAGGACGACGATTCAAGCAATTCATAAAGATAGTCTGCTTGCTCTTGGCCGCTTGAGCTGATGAACTTAATGATCGGCCCCTTCAGCTTTGCTACGGCTTCCTGTTCGCGTACGGCAGGAACTCCTGCTAACAGGAAACAAGAGAGATCTCGAACAAACGCCTCGAGAATCGACCACATTCGGACTGTGACGAGGGCGTGCAAATCATAAAATTCTGGCGACTGCTCTTTCGCATACGCTTCGAGCGCGGGCAAACCGGGCTTGTTCCCGTCGATCATTCGAAGCACGGGAATGTACTCGCGCCCAAGTCGTGCGACTTCAAAGAGCAACTGCAATCGACCCAGCGCGCTCGCGTGACGTGCATGGATCTTCCGGATGGACTGTAACGAATTGGAGACGTTCAAATCGATGGCAATATCCCTGTCTTGCGCCACATAAGCACTAGTCTCCCGCGCCCCACCTGGAAAGCATTTCTTCCGCACGTACTGGAGCGCGGCGCGTATCCTCAATCATACCGCCGGGTCTCGGCGGCGGACAGCGGAATGTCGGTCGGAGGATCCCGCCGCTCCATCGGCCCCGCGGGTCTCGCGGCTTGGATTTCCCGAGGCATTACTGCCAGTTTACAGCCCGGTCCACTTGATACACGAAGGACGCACGCGCGTGACCAAGAACTCTGATGCCGCCTTGTATGCGACATCGACGGGCACGAGGGCACCGCGCCACATGTCGAACGATCCGCCCTCGCCACCATCCGTCTGGATGAAGTGCACATCCTCGTCACAATCGGGAGACGTCATGCCAGCAGGCTGGAAGCCCGGGTGACCGGCGGCAGGGAAAAAGTGTACGTAGGCAACATCGCCATTGATGTGCACCCATAGCGATGCCCCATCATCGCTGTGTGCGAGGATGAACGCGCCGTACGGACCCTTGCGCACCACCGACAAGTGAGCCACGAGCTTGACCGGGTCCTCAACCCTTGTGCGGCCATCAAAGTCGTCAATGTGCATTTACCGGATTACTACCATTCTCGTCCGGCGCGTTCAAGAAAAGATCAATCTTCTTCCCTTGCATAGCCCCCTGCCCCTCGCGCCCCTTCCCCCTTACAATCCACACCGCCCAACTAATTCCTTCGTGCCCTTCCTGGTTCAATCTATGCCCCCCCTTCCCCGCCTCATCTTCGACTCCCACCTCGACCTCGCCTGGAGCGCCGTCTTCTACAACCGCGATCTCACGCAGCCGCTGGACGCCCTCCGCGCCGTCGAGGCGGGCATGACCGATGTCCGCGGGCGCGGCGGGAGCGTCCTGTGTCTCCCCGAACTCCGCCGCGCGGGCGTGGCGGTCTGCGTCGCGACCCTGCTTGCGCGTAGCGGCCCCGCAGCGGCGCAGACGCCGCAGCCCGAGCGGGGGTACGCCCGCACCGATCTCGATTACGCTGCGCCGAGCTTGGCGCACGCCGCCGCCCATGCACAGCTCGCGTATTACCGATTGCTCGAAGCGCAGGGGCACGTGCGGATCATTCGCGCGGCGCGGGAGCTGGATGAACACTGGCGGTCGTGGATAGAGAAGCGAGAAGTCAGAAACGAGAAGCGAGAAGAAGACGCAATTCAATCCGCAATCCGCAGTCCGCAATCGGCAATTGACTCCCCGCCGCTCGGCCTCATCCTCAGCATGGAAGGCACCGACCCGATCACGCATCCTGATCAGGCTCGGGAGTGGCACGCTGCGGGCTTGCGCGCCGCCGGGCTGGCCCACTACGGCCGCGGCCAGCACGCCTTCGGCACCGGCGTCGATGGCCCGCTCGCTGCCTCTGGCATCGAGCTGCTGCGCGTGATGGATGACCTGGGCATGATCCTCGACGTCACCCATCTCTGCGATCTCTCGATGAAACAGGCCCTGGACTACTTCGACGGCCCGATCCTCGCCAGCCACCACAACTGCCGCGCCCTGGTCCCCGGCGATCGGCAACTCAGCGATGAGCAGATCAAGGAGATCGTCCGCCGCGGCGGCGTGATCGGCGCGGCGCTGGACGCCTGGATGCTCCATCCCAACTGGGTCCGCGGCCAGACGAAACCGGATGTCGTCCCCCTCGCCGCGGTCGCCGATCATATCGACCACGTCTGCCAACTCGCCGGCGACGCGAAACACGCCGCGCTGGGCACGGATTTGGATGGCGGCTTCGGCAACGAGCAGGCCCCGCGCGAGCTGCGCGTTTATGGGGACCTGCAACAGCTCGCGGAGATTCTCGCGAATCGCGGCTACGCGGATGGAGATGTAGACGCGATCTTCCATCGCAACTGGCTGGAGTTTTTCCGTCGTACGCTGCCCTAAGAAGAAAGTTGCCCGCGAATGGACGCGAATGAATTCTCAATTTCCTATTCGCGTGCATTCGCGTGAATTCGCGGGTCATCTTTCTCCGGCGTCTTCGGCTATACTCCTCGCTCGACCCTTAACCCGCACCAGTGGAGGCTACTCATGTCCCGACTGATCCCGATCGCCGCCATCATCATCTCCCTGACCTTCGCCACGGCCGCCCTCGCCGCCGACGCCAAATACGTCAAGATCGTCAACGTCAGCACCGGCAACGTGCTCGCCCTCGTCGATGACTCCGAAGAGGCCGGCGCTCGCGCCACCCTCGCCAAGGATGAAGCCAATCCCGCCCGCCAGTGGAAGCTCGAGAAGGACGGCGACCAGCTCAAGATCGTCAACCGCAAGACGGGCAAGGTCGTGGACGTCAACGAGAACTCCAAGGACGAAGGCGGCGAGATCATCCAGTGGGACGACAAGACCGAAGACAACGACAACCAGCGCTGGAGCTGGGACGGCACCGGCGAGGAGCGCCGCCTGAAGTCCAAGAATAGCGGCCTGGTCCTCGACGTGAACACCGAAGGAAAAGTGATCCAGAAGAAGTCCGACGAGAAGGCCAAGAGCCAGCTCTGGCGCGTCGTGGATGTGAAGGAGTAAGCAAATCCCATGGGCCCCCGCGAACAACGCATGATCGACCTCGGCTATTCCCCCGAGTGCCACCTCAAGACCGGCGCGATCTATCGCCCCGTCGTCATCGACGGCACCACCGCCTACGTCGCCGGCTGCGTCCCCTTCGATGAGAACCAGCGGCTGACGAGCAAGGGGAAGGTGCCGACGGATGTCTCGCTCGAAGACGCGCAGAAGGCCGCGGCCCTCTGCGCCGCCAACATCCTGCGCCTGGTGCGCTGCGAGGTTGGCTCGCTCGACCGCATCGAGCGCATGCTCAAGGTTGTCGGCTTCGTCAACAGCGACCCCAACTTTGGCGAGCAACATCTCGTGATCAACGGCGCGTCGCAATTGCTCGTGGACGTTTTAGGCGAAGCGGGCTGGCACGCCCGCTCGGCCGTCGGCATGGCCGCCCTGCCGCTGGGCGCCAGCGTTGAGGTCGAGGCGATCGTGAAGTTGAAGCCGGCGTAGCGCGTGGTACGCTGGGGCAACATGCGCAAGCTCCCTCATCTCGTCAGCGCCTCCCTGTTCCTGATGGCCCTGCTCGCCGCCGCCTTCTCCTGCCGCACCGAGCTTCCCACCCCGCCATCCGTCCCCAAGCCGCCCACCGCCAACCCCATCCATGCTGCCGTCCTCCCGCCGACCGAGTACGTCTGTACTTGGACCGACACCCCGATCACCATCGACGGGAAAGCCGACGAACCCGCCTGGCGAAACGCCCCCGTCGTCGACCATTTCACGATGCCATGGCTCAAGGAGGACAAGCGCCCGCAGAACGGCACCCGCGCCCGTCTGCTTTGGGATAAGGAGAACCTCTACTTCTTCGCCGAGATGGATGACCCCGATCTCTATTCCGCCATCACCGAGCACAACGCCCACGTCTGGGAGAACGACTGCTTCGAGCTTTTCTTCAAGCCGTCAGCCGACAAGCCCCCCTACTACGAGTTTGAGGTCACTCCCGCCAACGCCACGCTGGACATGTTCATCCCCTCGCGCGATCAAGGCGGCTACGACCAGTTTAAGGACAAGGACACCTTCCACTGGAAAACGGCCGTCTCACTGCGCGGCAAACTCAACGCCCATACCGACAAAGGCGGCTGGAGCGTCGAGGGGCGCATTCCCTGGAGCGACCTCGCGCAAACCGGCGGTCGGCCCAAGGCGAACGACACCTGGCGCTTCGCCCTCTGCCGCGTGGATTACACGAATGCCACGACGTCGGAACTCTCGACGATCGCTCCGCTGACTAAGCGCAACTTCCACCGCCACGAAGACTACGCCGCCCTGCGCTTTGCCGCCGCTCCGGCAACGAAACCCGTCGGTCTCGACCACCGCACGCCTTGGAAAAATTCCCATCTCACGGGCTCCCCCGATCCCGCGCCCCCCTACACGATCGAAAAGGCCTTCTTGAACCTGAAGATCGTCCAGCCCGTCTACGTCATCGAAGAACCCGGCACCGACAACCTCCTGGTGATTCAGCATCTCGGCTCCTGGGCCGGCCCCGGCAAGATCATCCGCATTAAAAACGACGCCACCGCCGATTCCTCGCAAACGATCTTCGAAGCGCAAGAACTCATCTACAGCCTCTGCTTCCATCCCAACTACGCCCAGAACGGCAACCTCTACATCTACTCAAACGGCCCCCTCACCGGCGAGCACCACTTCAACCACGTCACCCGCTACACCATGGACCGCAAGACCGGCCGCCCCGATCCCGCCTCCAAACAGCTCGTCCTCGAAGAATCGGAATCCAACGGCCACAACGGCGGCGGCATCGACTTCGGCCCCGACGGCATGCTCTACTTCACCACCGGCGACACCAGCAACGACTCCGACCGCGCCAACCGCGGTCAAGACCTCAGCCACCTCTCCGCCGCCATGATCCGCATCGACGTCGATCACCCCGATCCCGGCAAAAACTACGGCATCCCGAAGGACAACCCCTTCATCAACATCGAAGGCGTCCGTCCTGAGATCTGGGCCCACGGCTTCCGCAATCCATGGCGCATGTGCTTCGATAAAAAGACCGGCGCGCTCTGGGTCGGCCAGAACGGCCAGGACCTCTGGGAGCAAGTCTACGCCGTCCACAAGGGAGAGAACTACGGCTGGCCCGTCTACGAAGGTTCTCACCCCTTCCACCCGCAGCGCAAACTCGAGACCCGCACCAAGCTCACCATGCCCACGATCGAGCACCACCACAGCGAAGCCCGCTCGATCACCGGCGGCATCGTCTACCATGGCACCAAGTTCGCCGACCTCACCGGCGCGTATATCTACGGCGACTTCTCCACCGGCCGAATCTGGGCCGCGCAATATGATGGCGCAAAAGTCACGTCCCACAAACTTATCGCCCGCACCCAAGCCCAGATCACGAACTTCTACGCCGACAAGAACGGCGATCTTTTCATCTGCGATGACGCCGCAGGCATCTTCAAGCTCATCCCCGCGCCGCCGCAAACCGCGCTCGCCGCGCCGTTCCCGCGCCTCCTCAGCCAGACCGGCCTCTTTACCGACACCGCGAAGCATCAACCTGATCCCGCCCTAATCCCCTACGACGTCAACGCCCCCCTCTGGTCCGACAACGCAAAGAAGCAGCGCTTCATCGCCCTCCCCAACGACACGCAAATTGACCACATGCCCGCCCACGGTTGGAACTTCCCCGAAGGCGGCACGCTCGTCAAAACCTTCGCGCTCGACATGGAAGAAGGCAACCCCGCCTCCACCCGCCGCCTCGAAACCCGCATCATGCTCAAGCAAGGCGGCCAATGGGCCGGCTACACCTACCTCTGGAACGACGCCCAGACCGACGCTGAGCTCGCCTCCGCCAGCGGTGTCGATCAAACCTACACCATCAAGGACCCCGCCGCCCCCAACGGCCAGCGCCAACAAACCTGGCACTACCCCAGCCGCGCCGAATGTCTCGTCTGCCACAGCCGCGCCGCGAACTTCGTCTTGGGCCTCTCCGACCTCCAGATGAACCGCGACTTCAACTACGGCAGCAACGGAAGCGCCGGCCGCATCGCCAATCAACTCGACACTCTCGCTCACCTCGACGTCCTCCGCGCCGAAAAAGACAAACCCCTCTTCCCCAAGCCGCCCGAGCAATTGCCCCACCTCGTGAACCCCGCCGACGCCTCGCAATCCCTCGACGCCCGCGCCCGCTCCTATCTCCACGCCAACTGCGCCCACTGCCACGTCGAAGCCGGCGGTGGCAACGCCTCGGTCGATCTCGACTTCGCCACCTCCGCCCCCAAAACCAAAATCTTCGACCAACCCGCGCAAGCCAACCTCCTCGCCATCCCCGACGCAAAATTAATCGCCACAGGCCACCCCGAAAAATCCATCCTCCACCACCGCGTCGCCACCCGAGGCACCGGCCAAATGCCCCCCATCGGCAGCAACTTCGTCGACCCCACCGCCAGCAAGCTCCTGGAAGAATGGATCCGAAAGTTGCCCGCCAGCACCCAGCCCATGCAGTAGTTTGCGTTACGCTGACGATAAAAAATCCCCCACGCCCCGTCCCCAGAGTGGTACAACATCCCGGACGACATCTCTCATCCACGCCCATCCCGGAGCCCCGCGCATGCATCGTCTGACGTTCCTCAGCACCCTCGTCTTCATCACCCTGCTCACCGCGCGCACTCGCGCCGCCGAGCCCCCCATTAACTTCAGCCGCGACATCCACCCCATCCTCTCTGAAAACTGCTTCGCCTGTCACGGCCCCGACGAAAAGGCTCGCAAGGCCAAGCTCCGCCTCGACACTCAGGAAGGCGCATTCAAGAAACACGATGACACCGCCCCGATCGTCCCCGCCCATCCCGAGCAATCCGAGGTCATCCGCCGCATCCTCACCACCGACCCCGACGACCACATGCCGCCCCCCGACAGCGGCAAAAAGCTAACCCCGCGCCAGATCGATCTCCTCAAGCAATGGATCACGCAGGGTGCCGATTACAAAAAGCACTGGTCCTTCGAGCCGATCAATTCCCCGCCCATCCCCCCAATCACCAACCCGCAATCCACAATCCGCAATCCCATCGACAACTTCATCCTCGCGCGACTGCAGAAAGAAGGCCTCGCTCCCTCGCAAGAGGCGCCAAAGTCCACGCTCCTCCGCCGCGTCACCCTCGACCTCACCGGCCTCCCCCCCACGCCAAAAGAACTCGATGCCTTCCTAGCCGACACTGCTCCCGACGCCTATGAAAAAGTCGTCGATCGCCTCCTCGCCAATCCGCACTTCGGCGAGCGCATGGCCCTCGAGTGGCTCGATGCCGCCCGCTACGCCGACACCCACGGCTACCACATCGACGCCGGCCGCGACATGACCCGCTGGCGCGAGTGGGTCATCGACGCCTTCAATCACAACAAGCCCTTCGACCAGTTCACTATCGAACAACTCGCCGGCGACCTCCTTCCGAGTGCCGCCCAAGATCAGCAAATCGCCAGCGGCTTCAATCGCAACCACATGATCAACTTCGAAGGCGGCGCTGTTCCCGAGGAATATCACACCGCCTATCTCGTCGATCGCGTCAACACCACCAGCACCGTTTTCATGGGCCTGACCGTCGGCTGCGCACAATGCCACGACCACAAGTACGATCCGATCAAGCAGCGCGAGTTCTATCAGCTCTACGCCTTCTTCAACAACATCCCGGAGAAAGGCCTCGACGGCAATAAGGGCAACGCCAACCCCGTGATCAAGACGCCGACCCCCAACCAGCAACAAAAGCTCGATGCCCTGACAGCGCAAATCAAGCAGATCGAACAATCGCTCGACACCCCCGACGCCCAGGCCGACGCCGCCCAATCCGCCTGGGAAAAAACCGCCTCCGTCCACAAGCAAACCCTCTGGACGCTCCTCGACCCCGTCGAGTTCACCGCCAAAAGCGGCGCGAAGCTCGAGAAGCAGGTCAATAAATCCCTCCGCGCCACCGGCCCCAACGCCGCGACCGAAACCTACACCCTCCGCATCAACACCGTCCCCGCCAACACCACCGCCCTCCGCTTCGAGGTCCTCCCCGATGAATCGCTGAACGGCAAAGGCCCCGGCCGCTCCAACAACGGCAACCTCGTCCTCACCGAATTCAAACTCCTCGCCAACGACAAACCACTCAAGCTGAAGAAAGCCTCAGCCGATTTCGCCCAACAGGATTTCCCCGCCTCAAATGCCATCGACGCCAACCCCACCACCGGCTGGGCCATCTTCCCCGAGGTCGGCAAAGCCCACCACCTCATCGTCGAGCTCGAGCAACCGCTACCGCCCGGCACAACCATCACCGCAGTCGCGGAATTCCATTCCAAATTCCCCAGCCACCACCCCGCCCGCTTCCGCCTCGGCGCAACCGACTCCGCCAATCCCCACGCCGGCTCCGCCCTCCCCGACCCGATCGTCAAGATCCTCTCCGCCCCCGCCGAAACGCGCTCCGCCGACGACCAATCCCAGCTCCGCCGCTTCTACCGCAGCACCATCTCCACCGCCTTCAAATCCACTGCAAATCAAATCGCTGAGCTTCAACAATCACGAAAGCAAA
>JAQGHM010000399.1 GCA_028291615.1 Phycisphaerales bacterium
GATGAAGACGACGAGGGCCGCCGTCGCAGCCGTGCCAGCCGACCGGAATCCAGAACCCGCGACGCCGTGACGCAATCGAGCATTCATGGGGTCACCTGAGGCAAGGGGCGTGAACGATTGGCCGTCCGGTTTACGCCGCGCATCGAAAATAATATCTGGGGGGTGCGGCGCGAACAATCACAATCCTCACGAAATTGCTCCGGATGAGGATTTTGGCAGCCTGGTTCGGCAATGAGAAAGGCCCCGTCCGGCGAGGGACGAGGCCAAAGCTGGGGTACAAGGATTCGAACCTTGACAAGCAGATTCAGAGACTGCTGTGCTACCGTTACACCATACCCCAAAGCGAGACGGCTCATGATAGGTGGGCGTTAATCCCTGTCAAGAATCACGTGGCCGCCGATAAATTCGCGGCGGCGGGATGATCCAGCATCCAGATCAGTTGGCCCGAAGCGGGTTGGATCACCTGGATCGGCAGTCGCTGCGGATCGCTTGGGCCATACAACACCTCAGCCACGCGCGGGGCTTTCGACGCGCCTGTCACCAGCAGCAACACCTGCGCTGACCGGTTGAAAAACGGCGGCGTCAACGTGATGCGCCAGCTTTTCCCAGTCGTCGATTTCTCCACGTAGTGCGCGACGCAGCGATGATGTGTCTCGCTGATTGGCGGCGTGTTTGGAAACAGCGACGCGGTGTGCCCATCATCTCCCATCCCCAGAAGCGTGATGTCCGGCCCGCCGTCGCCAAACCTCGCCTTGAGCATCTGCCCATATTCGATCGCGGCCTCCGTCGGGTCGATTTCGCCGCGCATGCGGTGAACGTGCGCTGGCTTGAGGGGCACGCGCGAGAGGAGCGCGTCGTTGGCCATCTTGAAGTTGGAATCGGCATGATCCGGCGGAACGCACCGCTCATCGCCGAAGAAAACCTCGAATCTCGACCAGTTGATCAGCGCTCGATACGGCTCGCCGGCGAGCAGTTGGTAAAGCAGTTTAGGCGTCGACCCACCGGAGAGGACGAGAGAGAAATTCTCCCCCGACGCGGTGCGCCGTGCGGCGGTGGCGAGAATAATATCGGCGGCGGCGCGGGCGACCGCAGACGAATCCGGGAAGACGCGAATGTCGGCCATGGGGGGAGTTATAACTTTGCCGATCAGGTTCGGGAAGAGCGGTGTCAGCGCCCCCTCGCGGCGCGGCAGGCTTCTGCATAGAATCGCGCACCTGATGTTCCGTCATGTTCCCAATCTCCTGACCGGCCTCCGCCTGCTGCTGGCGGTGGTCTTCTTCTGCATGCTGGCCTACTACCAGTACGAAGGCCGCGGCGATCCGACCTTTCTCTGGGTGGCGTTCATCGTCTACCTCGTGGCCCTGATCACCGATTTCCTCGACGGTTTCCTGGCCCGGCGGTGGAAGGTCGAAGGCGCGTTCGGGCGCATCGTCGATCCGTTCGTCGATAAGATCCTGGTCCTGGGGTCGTTCACGTTCTTCGCGGGGAAAAACTTCATCATTCCCGAAACCGTCACTCACGGCGGAACGCCTGAGATGGTGGTTAAGACGCTGACCGGTGTAGCCCCGGGGATCGTCGTCATCCTCCTGGCGCGCGAGCTGCTCGTGACCAGCCTCCGCGGGTCAAGCGAATCAACCGGTAAGAACTTCGGCGCACAGTTTTCCGGCAAACTCAAGATGGTCGTGCAGTCGGTCACGATCCTGGTCATTCTGGTTTACGTGAACTACTACCAACAGCTTCAGAAGTGGGGATACGAGCATTTCGCCGCCAACATCCGCGACTTCTGCATCTGGGCGACGGTCGCCATCACGGTGATCAGCGGCGTGCTCTACATCCAGCGAGCGATCGGGCTCTATCGCGAACACAACCGCGCCACCGCGGGAGCCGCATGACCAGCGCCAGCGGGACCTGGCGACGATGGTTCGTGACGCTCGGCGGATCGGGCATGTCCCCCGTCGCGCCGGGAACGATGGGATCGTTGGCAGCGACTGCGATGCTGGCCGTGATCGTCCTGATATTTCATCGCACGCAAACGCCGCTAACGCCCCTGACTTGGAACGCCATTCTCGTCGCCGGGATTTTGATCTATGGCGCGTTGTGCGTGGCACTGGGCCAATGGGCGACGGAATATTATGGCCGCAAAGATCCCGGGGCCTGCGTGCTCGATGAGGGCGCAGGGATTTGCCTGACCGCGCTCTTCCTGCCGCTCTATCCCGGCCGGCGCGAATATTGGGCGCTTCTGGCGGTTTTCGTCGCATTCCGCATTTTCGATATTCTCAAGCCCCCTCCCGCGAAACAACTCGAACGGCTGCCCTACGGATGGGGCATCCTGCTGGACGATCTGGCGGCCGCGGTTTACGCCAACATCTCCTGCCAGCTTCTGCTGCGCTGGGCCTTTCCCTGAGCCGCGGGCGATCACCCCTTTAATTCAGTAAAACACGCACCATGAACGATTATTTACTCTCGGTCATCTTCGGAATCGTGGAAGGACTCACCGAATTCCTTCCCGTCAGCTCGACCGCGCACCTCCGCATCAGCGAAGCGCTCCTGCACGTCGATCTGAAAGACGGCTACTGGAAAATGTACACGATCGTCATCCAGCTTGGCGCTGTCCTGTGCCTTCCCGTCTACTTCCGCAGCCGCATCGCCAAGTTTCTCTCGACGTTTCCCAAGGGAGAGCGCGGCGATCGCACGATACTGACCCATCCCGTCTCCCTGACGATGATCGCCTTTGTCGTCACCGCCATCCCGGCGTTTTTGCTCTCCAAGGTGATCGGGAAAAACCTCGAAAGTTTATACGTGATGGGCGCGGCGCTGCTGATCGGCGGCGTCGCGATGTGGGTGATCGACGCGATGTTCGGCGAGCATGCCCGGACGTTGGCCGCCGAGCCACTGGCGATTGGAGCGACGACGGCCGCGGCTGGCGCGCGAGTGCTGCCCTACGAAGGCCCGCCCATACCGACCAACAAGACCGAGCGGGTCGAAGACATGACCCTGCTGCAGGCAATCTGGATCGGCGCGGTGCAGGTGTTATCAGCCGTCTTCCCCGGGACCAGCCGCTCGATGTCCACCATCGCCGCGGGCCAGACGGCCGGCATGACCCGCGCCGCCGCGCTCGAGTTCTCGTTCTTCCTCTCACTCCCCACGATGGCCGCCGCGACGGTTTACGATTTCTACAAGACCGTCATCAAGCACAAAGGCGAAGGCGGCCAAACGCTCCCGCCCGTCACGTTGGACACGCACCGCTGGATCGTTCTGGCGATCGGCTTCGTGGTCTCATTCTTCGTCGCCCTGCTCGTCGTCCACTGGTTCATGGCCTGGGTGCGCCGCCGCGGTTTCACCCCCTTCGCGATTTACCGCATCATCGCCGGCGTAGGCGTGCTTGCCTGGGCGTGGTCCTTACACCACTAAACCGGCCCCGGTCCCATCGGTGGATGCGACAGCGGCGGTTCCTGCGGTGGCCGATGCTGCTGCTGCTGTCGTCCCGCCTCCATCCGCTGCTTGTACCGGTTTAACGAGACCGCCAGGCTTTCCATCATCTTGGGCACCTGCGGCGCCGCCAGGAAAACCCGCGCCGCCACCGCCGCCGTCGGGAAAAATCGCGTGATGAAATCGAACGTGAACTCCGACGTCCCGTGCGCCATCATCACCGCGTTGGCGTACGCGCCGGCCAAGGTGTCGTCGGTCATCTTTAAGTCGTCGTAGATTTCCTGGATGGTCGGCGTGCGCGGGGGCGTCGGTGGCCGCGGGATCTCCGGGATCTTGCCGAACCGCGCCTCATACTTCGCCACGTTCTCCCGGATGGCGTGGATGAACTGCTCCACCACCACCGGCGTCAAGATCACCCGCGCCACCACCTGCCGCGGCTGGGCCAGCCCCATGACGAAATCGAGCACGAACTCGTAAGGCCCGTCGATGATGATCACCCCCGTGCTGAAGACCCCCCGCGCCACGCGCTCGGGCACGCGCGCCGTCACTGGCGCGTGCTCGATCCGCTGGTTGAACTGCCCGGAACCGGAATTTTCCGGGTCCGACCCCTCGGGAGGCTTTGGCTCATCGTGCTCATTCATGCTATTATCATTGCCCCCTATTACCTGAGGTCAACTGATGGAACGTCGTAAATTCGGTGATACCGGTCTTGAAGTGTCCGCCGTCGCGCTCGGCTGCTGGATTTTTGGCGTCGACTGGTGGGGACATTACACCCAGGCGGACTGCAACCGCCTCTGCTCCTTCTCGATGGACCAGGGCGTCAGCTTCTTCGATAACGGCGACGCCTACGGCAACGGCCGGGCGGAGACGCTCTTCGGCAACTGGATGAAAGAAGCCAACATCGACCGCAGCAAGGTCGAGATCGGCTCCAAGTTCGGCTACGACTTTTACGCCGACCCCGGCGTCCCCGGCTCGCACTCCGAGCGCAAGCAGGATTTTTCGCCGCGCCTGCTCCGCCATTCGCTCGAACAGTCGCTCAAGCGATTGCAGACGGATTACATCGACCTTTACATGGCGCACAACATCAAGCTCCCGCAGTTTCGCGACGACACGTTCGCCGAGCTTGAGAAGGTCAAGGACGAGGGGAAGATCAAGGTCTGGGGCGTAAGCCTCGGCCCGGCGATCGGCTGGCGCGATGAGGGGATCGAAGCGATCATGAAGCACAACGCCAAAGCCGTGCAGACCGTCTACAACCTCTTCGAGCAATCGCCTGGCCGCGAGTTCTGCGAGACCGCCCGCGCCTACAAGGCCGGCGTGCTGGCGCGCGTGCACGACAACAGCTCGATCCTGAAGGACGTGGTCAAGCTCGACGTCGAGATCGACAAGAACGACCACCGCAAGTTCCGCGACAACAACTGGAAGGTTTACGGCCTGAAAAAGCTGGAGCTGGTGCGCCCGATCGCCAAGGCCCACAACATGACCGTCCACCAGCTCGCCTGCAAGTGGCTGTTGATGGACCCGGCGCTGACCAGCATCACCGGCACGTTCCTGAACGAGCACGAGATCAAGGAAGCGGCCGAATCGTGCGACAAGCCGAACCTGACGAAGCAGGAGATGGAAGACCTGGCGCGAAACTATGGCGCCGACTGGGATTTGGGGCCGGACGCGCACCCCTGCAATCTGAAGAGCAGCAAAGACCCCAGCGGGCAGGTGCGGAGCCAGTACATTCCGCCGCCGGTTTTCGTCGCATAACAGAGGAGCAACCCATGCACGTTGCCGTTCGTTTGCGTCTCACGATCGTGTTGGCAGGCTTGCTGCTGCTCCCCGTTGCCTCCGCGCAGGAGACTCCCGCCCGTCCCGCCCCCCCCGCGCCGCCGGCGACCACTCGGCCAACCACCGGCCCCCAGGGCCCGGTCATCATCTCGCCCGAAATCATGGCCGATCGGCGCATCGCCTTTCGCATCCTCGCCCCCAAGGCGCAAGACGTTCGCCTCAATGGTGGCGACATTCCCGGCGGCGGGCCGCGCACGCTGACCAAAGCCGCGAACGGCGTCTGGGAAATTACGCTCGGCCCCATTGACCCCGGCACCTACCGCTATACCTTTAACGTGGACGGCGTCGCAGTTATCGACCCGCGCAGCCCTTCGCTCAGCCAGTCCAACAACAACGCCTGGAGCGTCGTGCACGTCCCCGGCTCCCCGTTTGCCGACGAGATGCCAGTGCCACACGGCGCGGTCGCCGCGGTTCACTACCATTCGGGCGCGCTGGGCAAGGACCGCCGGATGCACGTCTACACGCCGCCCGGATATGAGCGCGGCGACCAGCGTTACCCCGTGCTCTACCTGCTCCATGGCGCCAGCGACAGCGACGATTCCTGGACGTCCGTCGGCCGCGCCAACTTCATCCTCGACAACCTGATCGCAGCCGGCAAGGCCAAGCCCATGATCGTCGTCATGCCCGCCGGCCACACCAGCCAGCAACTTAGCCGCGAGCCGACGACGCGGCCAGCAACGCCGCCGCCGCCGCCTGCTGTAACTGAGTTTGACAACGACTTCGTCAACGACATCCGCCCCTACGTCGAAGCCCACTACCGCGTCCTCACCGACGCCCCCAACCGCGCCATCGCCGGCCTCTCGATGGGCGGCGGGCAAACCATTAGCATCTCGCTGGCGCACGTCGCGGATTTCGCCTACGTCGGCGTCTTCAGCTCCGCCATCTTCCAGCGCGACCTGCCCGCCTGGGAAAAGCAGCATCAGGCCGAGCTGGATAACGCCGAGGGAAAGAAAGCGCAGCGGCTGCTCTGGTTTAGAACCGGCTCGGCCGATTTCCTGGTCGCGCGCACGCGCGAGACCGTTGACCTGCTCAAGCGCCACGGCTTTAACCCCGTCTACGAAGAGAGCACCGGCGGCCACACCTGGATCAACTGGCGCAATTACCTCAGCGAATTCGCTCCCCAGCTCTTCAAGTAACCCAGCCGGGGCGCACGCGAGATGGAATTAGGCTTCGCCATGCTAATCATTGCACTGGTGGTGCTCAGCGTGCCGGCGATCTATTTCCTGATCATGTCCGCCATCGCCGACCGCGCCTCTGGCAAGCGCAAATCCACCGGCCCCGGCGGTTTCGACGTCCTCCCGCCCGCGATGTCGCTGCGCTACGTCGTCCTGCATCACACCGGCGGCGTAGACGCGCCCCACTTCGACCTGATGTTCGAGACTGAGCCCGGCTCACCCCTGGCCACCTGGCGCTCACCGGAGTGGCCGATCACCGCGCGGACGGCGATCACGCGCATCGCCGACCACCGCCGCGAATACCTCGAATACGAAGGCCCGCTGAGCGACAACCGAGGCCAGGTCCACCGCGTCGCCGCCGGCCACTTCCGCTTCGACTCCCGCACGGATGAACGATGGACCCTCACCACGCAGAGCGGCCTTCGCCTCACCCTCGCCCACATCGGCGACGGGGACGCGTGGCAGGCGGAAGTGAGCACGTGAAACATGAAGAGGGAGCGGTCCGCGAATGGACGCGAAACCGGAGGAGTGGCGCACGCATGGATGCTCAGTCGTACCAGATGCTGACGTAAACGACGAACGTCTGAGGACTAAACAGATAGTGGGTGCCTGCGTGCTCGAAATGAATGCCATCGGTTGGTGGTGGCCATGGCCACGGCCACGAATTGGGCGATGGTCGCAGCCCATCCGCGATCAAGTGCGCGTGAAGAGCGCGATAGCTGGCGGGGTTCAGTTGGAGCATGTATTGATTGCTTGGTGAATCGGCCGGTCCGATGCTGCCGTGAATCCGGTACTCCAGCACGCTATCGCCCGGCCCTAAGGGCAGGACACGCGACAACATTCCCATCGCCTCATGCCGGTCGCTCCATGACTTCACGGCCGGCCAAGAGAACACAAGAATGACGATCACCACGCCCACGGCGAGGAGGCATCTGGACCGCCAGCGGGTCGACGGGCGGACCGTGCCGGGGGAGGCATAGTCAATCGGCGAAGTCCTTCGGCGCATATCCGTAGAGGATAAGCCGAAGGCGCAAGCGTTGCTACCAATCTCCGCCCGACGGGTCGCGGTGAGGCTCAGCCGGGGCGTCTGCCCCCCTGCACGTCCGTAGATGAGATTGTCGCTGCGCAACGCAGATGTAAGGACTTTCAGCCGCCCCGGCATCTCACCCCGCCCCGTCGGCCTGCGGGCTTTTCGGATTCGCTACGAACTAGCCCAATAAGCACTACTCTGGTTATCTTCGCAAGCCATGAGTGACGCTCGAACCGCGGTCGCCTACCGTAACTTGGAGTCGCTATCGGCGTTCTATTCACTTTCGAGCACCGATCGGGAACGACTCGCCGCCACTGTATCCCCGAACGATGAGGCCGACGTGAAGCATGCCGTCCGCGGGTATGTTCTGCCCAGGCTGCAACGGATCGAGTCGCGAGAGCCCGGTTCGGTCGAGCGGATCAAGGCGAGCCTGAAATATTTCCTTAACACGCGGGCGTTCCCGGCGGACGAGCTGTTTTACGAAGGCGAACCTCCGTTCGATCATCCGGATGATCCGATCGATTACTACCGGTGGGTCTGGGACGTGCTCGCGCCAGACGAACCGTATGCGGAGGCCGACCTGTCGCAATACGTGGTGACGGACGAGACACCGCGGCCATGACCCCGCCCCGTCAGTCTGCGGGCTTTGCCTCTCATGCCGCTCGATCACACAACCCGCAAGCCCCTCCGGGTCGGGAGGGTGAGGGGGCGAGAGGCGGAGTCGAGAGTCCTTATTCCGGCTGCCGCGCAGCGGCATCGTGCCAGGCGGGTTACGATGCCGGAACCATGTGCTCGAAGCTCGATTACGAACTGCGGCCTCGTCAGGAGGCTACACCGGTGCGATACGTTGTGGCCGGAGCGGCGTGTTGGGGGTTTGCGTTGGCAAGCACCGCGAACACGATCCTACTGTTCCAGTCCCATTTGCTAACCCTTCGTGCTAGCGCCGCTGTCGGTGTGGCCTGCCTGCTTCTTTGCATAGCCTGTGCAGTAGTTCTTCGTCGTCGGCCTCGCCTCTTAGGAAAAAATCCGCCGCTCGGGTGGGCCTATATCGCCGTGCCGGTCTGTTTCATGGCGAATCTTCCACCGTTCGTGCTGACGTACGGAATGATGATGATGCACCGTGGAAATCGCTGACCGGACTCCCGCTCCCCTCGCTCATCTCCGGCCGAAATGGCCCTCCGCCACCGCGCCCGCGGGGCCGATCAAACCCGTCCCCCCGCCTTCATGTTTCACGTTTCCTGTTTCACGTTCCGGTGGACAAATCCCCTGAACTTGCCGATTATCCCGATATGCCCACGATCGCTGGAATCGATATCGGCGGAACCACCGTCAAGCTCGCCCTGGTTCGCACGGGCGACAAGCATGAGATTCTTACCCACGCCAAAATCGACACCGGGGCGAAAGATCCCGGTCCGCAGATCGTGGCGCGGATGGCGGACGCGGTGCGCAAGATGCTGGCCGATACCGGCGAGACCGCGATCGGGGTGGGCGTCGGTTGCCCGGGGCTGATTAACAGCATCGAAGGGATCGTGGTGACGTCGGCCAACCTTCCGACGTTCAAGGACTTTCCGCTCGCCGCTGAATTGAAGAAGCAATTGAGCTTGCCGGTCGCGATCCATAACGACGCCAAGGCGGCTTGCCTTGGGGAGTTTAATTTTGGCGCATCGAAGGGGTGTCAGAACATGGTGCTTCTCACGCTTGGCACGGGCGTGGGTGGCGGTGTGATCGCGGCGGGGAAACTCGTGACCGGCGCGGACAATGCCGCTACGGAGCTCGGTCATGTGAAGGTCGAATATACCGATCCGGCCCCCTGCTCGTGCGGGACGCGCGGGTGCATTGAATCTTACGTGGGGATTAAGGGAATCGCGCGGATTGCCAATGCCGCGATGGCTAAGAATCCGGTGACGACCTTGACGATGGACAAACTGGCGACGCGCGATATTTCGGCGGCGGCGGCGGCGGGGGATGAGACGGCCAAGCAGATCTTGTTTACGGTGGGGCAGTACCTGGGGCGCGGGATCGCCCACTTCATCGATATTTTCAATCCGGAGAAGGTTGTCCTGGCGGGCGGGGCTTCGCGGGCGACGCCGCAGTTGATGCCGGGGATTCGGCGGTCGCTGGAGACTTATTGCTCCTTCGCGGTGACGCGCGAGCGGGCGGCGATCGTCGCAACCTCGCTGCCGGATGACATCAACGTCCTGGGGGCAGCGGCGGTTTATCTGAACGCTTATCCGAATCACGCGTAATCCCCCTTCAAAAAATACCACGGGCAAGGGAGTACCCTTGCCCATGCCACCCAGCGTTAATCCTTGTCGTCTCCGTCTGAGGGAGGCTCGGCGTTGCGCTCGAGGCGTTTGACTCGGTCCACCAGTTCCGGCAGGCGCGAGAAGGCCACGTAGACTCTTCTTGCGTGGGAGACGGGCATTGCGGGCATGCCCATGACGGTGGCTTTGGGTTCGATGTCGGTCATGACGGCGGAGCGTCCGGCGAGAGTTGCGCCGTCGCCGATGGTGAGGTGGCCGGTGATGGCGACCTGTCCGCCCATGGTGACGTACTTTCCGACGGTGGTGCTGCCGGCGATGCCGACCTGGGCGACGATCATGCAGCCGGGGCCGATGGTTGCACCGTGGCCGATCATGCCCAAGCCGTCGATCTTGGTGCCGGCGCCGATCACGGTGTTGACCAATGCGCCGCGGGCGATGGTGCAGTTGGCGCCGATCTCGACGTCGTCGCCGATGGTGACGTTGCCGGCCTGCGGGATCTTGTGGTGGACGCCGGCGTGGGTGGCGTAGCCGAAGCCGTCCACGCCGATGACGGTGCCGGCGTGGATGATGACGCGGTCGCCCAGGACGCATTCGTCGTAAATGACGGCGTTGGGGTAGAGGATGCAGTCGCGGCCGATGCGAGCGCGGGGACCGACGAAGACCCCGGGGTAGATAACGGTGTTTTCACCGATGGTGGCGGTGGGATCGACGTTGGCGCGGGGGTGGATGCCGACGTGGGGGTGGCGGCGGTGGCCGTGGAGGAGGACCATCGCCTGGGCGAAGGCGTAGTAGGAATCCTTGCTGCGCAGGAGGGTGAGGCGATCGGATTCGACGCCTTTGGGGACAATGACGGCAGCGGCGCGGGTGGACTCGAATTCCTGTAAGTATTTGGCGTTGCTGAGGAAGCTAAGCTGGCCGGGCCCGGCTTGTTCGAGGGCGGCGATGGAGTGTATTTCGGTTGCGCCGTCCCCGATCAGTTCGGCGTTGATGTGCGCGGCTATCTCGCTCAGTTTCATCGGGAACCAAGGTAGCGATTTTTGGGGGGAATGCGACGGGTGGCGGGCCTGCGTAGATGCAAACGCCAGGTAGCCAAATAGCCAAGTAACCAGGAAAAGGGTGGCATAGGGTAGAATGGGCGGACAATCAGTCGCGCGCAATACGAGATGAGACTACGTGGAAGAAGACAGTCCAACACCGCATCGTGAAGTTCCTGGTTCTTTGGGGGAGCATGTCCTTCAGGAGCGATATGCTACGAAGGATCGGGCTGAGAATTTTTATGAGCGGCAGATGCTGGACCGGCTGAACGGGGCGATGCGGGAGTTTATTGGGCGGCAGGAGATGGTGTTTATCGCGACGTCTGATTCCAAGGGGAATTGTGATTGCTCGCTGCGGGCGGGGCTGGCGGGGTTTGTGCGGGTGCTGGGGGATCGGGCGCTGGCTTATCCGGAGTATCGGGGGAATGGGGTGCTGGCTAGCCTGGGGAACATTCATGAGAACCCGAAGGTGGGGATGATGTTCGTGGACTTTTTCCGGGATACGGTGGGGCTTCACGTTAATGGCAGTGCGCGGATCGTTGAGAACGAGGCGTTCGTGTTGTTGCCGGAGGTTCCGGCCGAGGTGCGCGGGGACGTGTTGGTGGCTGGGGGGAGGCGGCCGGAGCGGTGGGTGGTGGTGGAGGTGGAGGAGGCGTATATCCACTGCTCGAAGCATATTCCGCTTTTGACGAAGCTGGATAAGTCGATTGCGTGGGGGACGGATGATGTGCGACTTAAGGGGGGGAATTATTTTGGGATTGGGCGGGGGGAAGAGGGATAGGCGCGTTAGGGAAGACCCGCCGCAAGCGGCGGGCTATGTGGGGGCGGGTTGCGCGAAATGTGGGGGTGGGCAACAGTCGTGTGGGAATCCGTCAGGCGAGGTAGTCGATGGGGTCGGCTACGCCTGAGACTTTGCGCCACATTTTTTGCAGGAGCTCTTTGCGCTGCTGGTCTTGTTGGGCGGTGTGTTGGTCGTTGGCGTCGCGCTGTTGTTGCTGTTGCTGGCGGTCGTCGGCGGTGGTGGCGGCGTCGGATTTGGGGGCTTGTTGGACCTGGAGGCGCTCGACCGTGACGCCCTGGGATTCGAGGACGTGTTTGAGTTGGTTCAGGCTGTGGCTTAGGAGTTGGGTGGCTTGTTCATTGCTGGTCTGGAAGGTGGCGTTCATGACGCCGTCGCGCATTTCGATCATGACTTTCAGGGCGCCGAGCTCGGGGGGGTCGAGGCGGATCTGCATGGAGCCGCCATGGGGGAGGAGCTGGGATTGGACGCTGTTGACGATCTTGTCGTGGTTGGTTTGGGCGAACTCGACCTCGGGGGGTGGGGGAGGGAGGTCGGCGGGTTTGGCGGATGCGAGGGGTTGCGGCGTGTGAGGGGTTGGGTCAGGGGCGATGCGGGCGGAGGGGTCTAATGCGGTGGCGTCGTCGGTGGGTTTGTGGTCGGCGGTGGCGGGGGTGGGGAGGTTGAGGTCGGCGAGGGCGGTGGCGGCGGTGGCGAGGGTGGGGTCTTC
>JAQGHM010000056.1 GCA_028291615.1 Phycisphaerales bacterium
CACGGTCCAATCTACCGACCCCCAAGACAAGATGGACGACCATCCCTGACTTTGAGAGCTAGCCGCCGAGGATGATCCTGGAGACAGATGCGATGTCGGCCTTGCCATCGCCGTTGAAATCGGCCACGGCGACCTGGGTGCTGGCGCGGCCGCGGTCGCCTTCGTCGCCTCGACCGAGCGAGCCGCTGAGCAGCAGGCGATCTTCAAGCTTTTCCACGTGAGAGCCTTTCCCCTGATTTGTTTGTGCCGGCGCGCGATCAGTGAGCGACATGGTTGTGGTTCCTCGCGGGCGGTGTGGGGACGAGTTGGGTTGCAAACGATTCAAAAACACAACCCGGGACAATTCGCTCACAGTGCCGCGGCCGAGCCCGCGGTAGAAGGCCGTCGTCGGCAAAACGTGGCGAAGTGGGAATAAGTTAGCGGAAGATGATGAGTAGATGATGAGATCAGTGAAAGAAAGTGGAGACTGCAATCTTTGCAGTTTTGCTGCTGGTGAGTCCGCTTACAGAACGCCGCTCGCAGTTGCAATTTGACTTTGCCCTCAGGCAAGGCGATTCTGACGTGTACCTATTTCCAAGGGAGTTTCATGTCAAAACGTCCGCTTTTCCTGAGTGTCGTCGCCGCCGTGTTCGGGGTCATTCTGCTCGCGGTATCAGCACGGCGCGCGGAGGCCGTCATTCCCGGTGCGGACGATCCGAAGGCTTACACCACGCACGATTACCTTCGCGGCCGGGTCGACTTCAATAAGCGGACGCTCGTGGGCGCGTATCAAGCTGTCGGCAAGCGCGATCCCAAATGGGACGCGGCTGCGATCAAGTTCCTGGACGCGATGACGATCTACTTCGCATACGGACCGGCCGAGCCGATCTATCGCACGGTCGAGCGAGCGCCGCATGAGCAGCTTCTGGCGATGATCAAGGCAGCCGCTGACGCCGGGTGCGATGACCCGATGGTCGATTACTGCCACGGCGTCGTGCTGCAGGATGCGGGGCAGGTGGACGAGGCGAAACCGCTGATTGAAAAGGCGGCGGCGGGATTGGCCGAGCGAAAATATCCGCCCTTCCGGATCGCCGCGGCGAACGCTCGACTGACAGGCTATGCCGAACGCGCCAAGGATGCCGCCGCCGCGAAACATCTCGCGGCGATGACCTGGATGAATGGGGTCGGCACTGTTCGCAGCAAGCACGATGATCGGGACATCCGCTACGTGCTTGAGGCAATCGATCACACGGTCATCAACGCGACGGCGGAGCAGCTACTGGCACTGTGCAAGGCGGCGGAAGCTTCGCCGGACGCCAACCAATGGTTAGTCAACCTGCTGTACGGCCGCTACGAGGTAAAGGCGGCATGGCAGGCCCGCGGCGGGGGCTGGGCCAACACCGTTACCGACGATGGCTGGAAGTCGTTCTTCGACCATCTCTCCAAGGCGCGCGATTACCTCACCAAGGCGCAGCAGCTCCGTCCCGACCTCCCAGAGGCCGCGACGGAGATGATCGCCGTCGCCATGGGCGGGGGTTCGCGGCTTAACGAGAAGGAGCGCGATTGGTTTGATCGCGCGGTCAAGGCGCAGTTGGACTATTACCCGGCGTATCATTCCTACGTCTGGTCGATCTATCCACGCTGGGGCGGCAGCCATCAGGAGATGTTCAAGTTTGGCCTGGAGTGCCTGCAAACCCAGCGGTTTGACACGTACGTTCCGTACCGCCTGATGGTGATCGTGGAAAACATCGACACCGACTCCAGCAATGACTTCGCAATCCTCAAAGATCCGCAGGTGCAGACGGCGGTTCGGCAACTTCTCACGCAGTCCTATGAAAAGGTGACAGACCCCCAGCAGAAGGCTTTCTATGCTTCGTACCAGGCGGCGATCGCGTGGAAGCTGGGGAACTACCGGGAAAGTGCCGATCTGCTCGACAAGGTGGGTGAACAACTGGAGACCGAACCGTTCTACAAGATGGGCGCGTGGCCGCCGGGGGCGGTCAGCCAGGTTCGCGTGATGACGACGCGCCACGCCAAAGCGCTGCAAGAGGCTGAGCGCAATGCGCAGGAGGGGGAATACAACCCGGCACTATTGGCGTATCTGGACGTTTCATCGCAGTTGCCGCAGGATCATCCGGGGCAGATCTACCTGAAGCATCGCGCCAAGGTGCTGGAGATTGAGAAGGATTTCGCGGCCGGCAAATGGGCTTCGCTGAAACCTGATGCCAACTTTGACCCGTGGGAGTTATTCACGGGCGACTGGAAGGTTGAGAAGGACGGGTCGTTGCGCGGCACGTCAGACGCTGAAGGAAAGGCACTGCTGCTCTGCCGCGCCAATCTTGGGGAGGCGTACGAGCTGGAGGGGAAGATCGACTTTCCCGATCCTGAGAAGCGCGCGGTCGTGGCACTGTTCATGCAATGGACGGGTCCCCGGCAATATCGCGCCGCCGGGCTTAACGCCACCAATGCGGTTTCGACGGTCTTCGTGACCGGGGCCCCGCGCGGGGCGGGGGATATTGTGCGGAAACTCAAAGGAGGCGAACGGGTCGGCGTGCGCGTGCACGAAGGGAAGTACGACGTACTGGTGGATGGGGAGGCGGTCTTCACGGGTCGGGAACTCAATGCCAACGCGGCGCAGAACGGGTTCGTTGGAATCGGAATCTACGTCGGAACGCCCGGGCGAGTGGTCCAGTTCAAGGACGTGCAGGTTCGCCGATTCGATCCGGCTAACAAGTGATCGGCGGAAGTCGTTTTGACAGTAATGCAACATCTTTTCTGTAAATTCCACCATGCGCCCGGATGATGTTCCGCGTGGGCCGTCGTTCTTCCGCGCGGATCGGTCTTTCTTCCGCGCGAGGCGAT
>JAQGHM010000077.1 GCA_028291615.1 Phycisphaerales bacterium
GGTCGCCCGCGACACCGCAAATGCCGTCGGCTTCCCGGCCGCTGTGCTCCTGTCGCGCGATAAGGACGCGGTGATGGCGATCGTGACGGCGGACCACGTCATCGAACCGATCGCCGATTTCCAGAAGGCCATCCGGACGGCGTTCGATGTCGTTAAAGAGCATCCTGAGTCGCTGGTCACCTTCGGCATCGTCCCCACCCACGGCCATACCGGTCTCGGCTACATCCAGCGCGGCGACGCCCTCAAGCTCCCCGGCGACGCGACCGGCGCTTATCGCGTTCAGGCCTTCAAGGAGAAGCCCGACAAACCGACCGCCGACCGCTACGTCGAATCCGGCCGTTATTATTGGAACAGCGGAATGTTCGTCTGGCGGTGTGACACCGTCTTCAACGAGTTGAAGACGCACCTGCCCACTGCCCACGCCGGCCTTCAGCGGGTGGCGAACGCCTGGAACACGCCGCAGCGCGATACGGTGCTGAGCGAGGTCTATCCGACGCTGCCGAAGATCAGCGTCGACTATGCGATCATGGAACCCGCCGCCCAGGGGAAGGGGAAGGCGAAGGTGGTCACGGTGGAGATGCCGGTGGAGTGGCTCGACGTCGGCTCCTGGCCCGCCTTGGCCGAGACGCTGCACATCGATGCCCATGACAATGCCGTCGAGTGTAAAACGTCCCTCTTCATCGATTCAGACAACAACATCATCGTCTCCTCCGACCCGGAGCACCTGGTCTCGACGATCGGCGTCAGCGACATGATCATCGTCCACACCCCCGACATCACCATGGTCTGCCCGAAAACCGAGGCCCAGCGGGTGAAGGACCTGGTGGGCAAGGCGAGAGAGAAGTATGGGGAGAAGTATCAATAAGAGAAGAGACAAGGTGACGGGGTGACAAGGTGACAAGGTGACAACGGGAGGGCCCAACCCGTCGCTTGCGTCTTCGCGGTTCAACCCATGCGTACCCTCGCGATCGATCTTGGCACGCGGCGCGTTGGGCTCGCGATGAGCGACGAAGGGGGGCGATTCGCGACGCCGCTGGACGTGCTCAATGTCACTTCGCCCGAGCAGGCAATTCCTCCGATTCTCGCGCTGATTCAAAAGGAATCCGTCGAGCGCGTCGTCGTCGGCCTTCCTTTGAACATGGACGACAGCCTTGGCCCCGCGGCCCGATCGACGGTTGTCTGGGGCAGCGATCTTTCCCGCCGCAGCGGCAAGCCGGTGATCTATGTCGATGAGCGCCTCAGCAGTTTCGCGGCGGAGCAGGACCTGATCGACCGGAAGCGCGGCGGGGAGAAGATCACGCGAAGGCAGAAGAAGGAAAAACTCGATGCGTTGGCCGCGGCGGGGTTCCTCCGGGCATTTTTGGATGGGAAGCTGGCCGCGATTGATATTGGCGAGAGTCGCTTTGGATCCCCTACATAGCCCCCGGCATGCCGGGGGGAAACCTTCCCTCCCGATGGATCTTTGGTTGCGAACGGCCTGCTCGGGGAATCTTTCGTCGTGGATGCCATTTCGTTCCCAACGGTCTCCCCCGGCATGCCGGGGGCTATCTAGGCATGGGTGTACTGATCGCGCGATCATGTCTTCATTCCCCTCCCAGATAGCAAAGAAGGTTAAGACCGGTGCGGATTACGCCGATTTTGGTGTTGGCGTCCCAGACGACCTATAATGCCGATCCGTCATAAACCCGCGTTTTTTTCGTAACGGGGCGTCGATGCTGTGTTAGAATGCCGCCCCGCAGTGCGGCGGAGGGTTGCGACGGCGAACTTCCGTGTATGACGGGCGTTGTGTATTTAAGCTTTTGATGCGCCGCGGGCGGATGCGAGCCAAATCACCGAGTGTAAGGCCCAATACGTGGGGCGGACGATCCACGTCACGGTCGCTTTTCCCGGATTGGAAAGCGGGTACTGAACGATGCCATTGAACCTCACCGGAAAGTCGAAACGGTCCTCTTCCAGCGCACCTTCCGGGTCGCCGGGGAAGCCGGCCAAGCCCGAGGCGAGCGGCCCGACGCCCTGGCCCGCGCTGATTCCGCTCGGCCATCACGCCGGCAAGCCGCCGATTCCGCTGATGAGGCCGGTGACGCTCATCGGATCGCGCCACAACGCCCACCTGCACCTGCTCTCCCGCCAAATCAGCAAAGCCCACGCACTGCTGATCAGCCACGAGGGGAAAGTTTACATCCGCGATCTGGCCAGCCGCACCCACGTGTTCATCAATGGCACGGAAGTGCATGAGGCGGACCTGGCCGACGGCGACCTGATCAAGCTTGGGTCGTTCACGTTCAAATTCCAGGCAGCCCAGGGAATGAAGCAGAAGTCGCGCGCGGGCGACACCCCCGAAGGGCAACTGGCGATCGAAGGGGAGGCATATCCGCTGGCGATCCAGCAGCGCGTGATGCTTGTCGGCCGCCGGCCGACCTGCGACGTGCCGCTGGTGGAAGACAGTTGCTCGACGGCCCACGCGGTGATCTTCTCGATGGGCGGCAAACGATTCGTCCGCGACCTGGGCTCGCGCACGGGCACCTACGTTAACGGCCAGGCGGTGCGGCAGCAGGAGATCCAGTTCGGCGACACCATCCAGATCGGCGAGACGCCGCTCCGCTTCGAAGCGGCGCCTGGAACCGATTCGGCAGGTGCGGCGTAAGTGGTTGAGTTTGAGGACCGCTTCGGCACCGCGCCGTTGGTCGGCTCGGGCTTTGTGCACGAATCGTCGGCCGAGGTGCAT
>JAQGHM010000084.1 GCA_028291615.1 Phycisphaerales bacterium
TGGCACCGTTCGTCTTGGTTCTTCTCGCCTCCTCATTTGTCGCGGCCTGCTTCCGCATGCAATGGGGCGCATCTGAGAGCACTGGTAATTGGGAGAGCTTCAAAACTCCTGCGAGAATTCCCTCACACGCTCCTGTGCGTGGCCGGAATGGCTTGACGCCATCCTCTTATCTCTGGAACTGAATCATTCCCCCTTTGGTTTCGTCGCCCTGACCCGCTATGCTTAGGCGTGGGAGCGATGTGAACCATGTCTACGATTCGAATCATTCTAGCCGATGACCATGACGTGATTCGCGCTGGTTTACGCGGCGTTTTGGCGCGAATGCCGAACGTGGAAATTGTGGGGGAAGCTGAGAACGGGCGGGATGCCGTCGAACTGGCGCGGACGCTGGTTCCCAACCTAATCTTAATGGACATCGCGATGCCCGATCTCAATGGGCTTGAGGCTACGCGCCAGGTCGTGGCGATGGACATCGGGGTGAAGGTGCTGATCCTGTCGATGCATTCGAGCCGACAGTTTGTCAGCGAAGTTCTCAAGGCGGGGGCGTCGGGATACGTTTTGAAGAACACGGCATCCAAAGAAGTGGGTCTGGCGGTCAACGCGATCGCGGGGGGGAAGATTTACCTCAGCCCAGCTATCGCGGAGGTGGTGGTCGAGGATTACGTGCGTCATGTCCCTGGCGCGGGGCAAGCCGCCTTTACCAATCTTAGCGCTCGCGAGCGCGAGGTGCTGCAACTCCTGGCGGAGGGGAAGACCAGTAAAGAGATTGCGGGCTCGCTGCACCTGAGCCCCAAGACGGTCGAATCCCATCGGGCGCAGATTATGGACAAGCTTGGCCTGCGCACGGTCGCCGAGTTGACGAAGTTTGCGATCCGCGAAGGACTGACGTCGTTAGAGGGGTAAGGGGCGGGGCAAGCATTCAGGATTGTTCTGCATTTAGATCCGTAGTTTCACGGGTTTCGAGGGGCAGACTGATCGATTAAGTTTTGGGGATGGCGGTGAGGATTCTTGTGGTGGATGACAGCGCGGCCGTGCGCGGCGGCTACCGCAGCGTGCTGGACAGGACGCCCGGCCATGAAATCGTCGGCGAGGCGGAGGATGGGGACGAGGTAGTGACGCTGGTCGAGCGGCTAAGGCCCGACCTTGTGCTGATGGACGTGGAGATGCGCCGGGTAGGGGGGCTCAGAGCTACGCGGCTCTTGACCGAATCATCAGGCGCGCATCTGAGGGTGCTGATGTCGTCATTGCACGGGGACGATCATTTAGTCGCTGAAGCCCTGCGCGCGGGCGCTCGGGGTTATTTGCTTAAGTCCGCAGCGGTAGCAGAGTTAATTCCTGCCATTGGCGCGGTGATGAAGGGGCAATTCTATCTCAGTCGCGCGATTGGGTTATTGCATCGCGGCGCGAGGGCTTTCCATGCCCCTCGCGCGGCGGTGGAACTGATGCGTCGCCTGACGCCGCTGGAGGGCCGGCTGGTGCGCTTGATCGGGGGCGGGCGAAGCGATCAGGAAACGTCGATGGAACTGGGGCTATCGGCGGTTTCATTCACTTCCTTGATGAGCCGAGTGATGGCGCAACTCGCCTTGGAAACGCGGGAAGAGTTCGCGATGATCGCCGAGCCACTTTCGGCGATGCAGGGGATTAGCGAGGCGCAAGAGATTTGATCGGCAGCGTCGGGGGGGGGTACACGATGCTGTCCGTGACGCGCGCAGACGTTAACAATAAGCATGGGGATCGGCCACGCCGCTAGCGTGGATCGCAGTATTTCTGGCATGACCGCCGCGAGAAAAGAAGCCAAATCAGATCGCCTGAAGCTGCGAGGCAACAGCACGCGCCGTCTTTTTCGTGCAGCCTGCGTCGTCGGCCAAGCGCCTCCACTTCCCAATCGCGGCGTTCACTTCTTCAATGATGGCAGTCGCGTCCTTTGGCTTGACATCAAACAGATTCGCCAATTTCAACACATGCTGGCGAGTTGGCGCGCGGCCTTCGCCGAGGAGGGTCATCGTGTGCTCGCCGCCAGGGCCGGCGGCGAAGCCGAGGTCGTAGGCCGGTGAGAGCGACCATTCGCCGGCTTCGTTCATCATGAATGTGAAGTTCTTCGCGTGGTCATCACGATTGTGCGCGGCGATGTTGAACACCATGCGCCGAAAGACACGCAGGATATTCTCGTGATTCCGCGTCAGCGCGCTGGTGACCTTCATCAGGTCGGCGTAGTCGGTCGAGGGAATTCGGAAATTGGCGTGGATCAGATTGCCGAAGGTGTGGACATGCACGCGCTTGTTTCTCGGCCCACGGTCAAACCGCGCGACGCCGAAGTAGGTTTGATTCCTCCCGGCGCGGAAGAGTCGCGTCGCGGGCATGTCGATGCCCGCTGCGCGGGCCATCGCGGCATACGCAAATTCCATCGGCCCGGCGTCACGTGCCTCCGCTTTGGCGGAAAACTTGACGATCCAATGCTCGAATCCATCGGGCAGATCGTTTTCGCCGGAGATGATCTTATTGCCATGGACCCCGATGAGCACCTTGGGTCTTGCTCCACCTGGCGACCCGCCGGCTCGCACCAACTCGGGCAGAACTTCGACGGCTTCGCCGCCGTAAACTCGCTCGGCGTTCTTTCCCACCTTGTGGAGATCAATCAATCGATCATCGTGTTCCACATCGACTGATGGGTGATATGTCAGCGCACCCATGGTCCGCGTGCCCAAGTACGACAAGCGCTCCAGGGGCGATACCGTCGCAGGATCGACTCCGCGGCGGCGGAACATGCGATCCATCAGCAGCAAACCCCACCCGTCCGGCAGCGAGTCGTCAATCAGTCCCGGCAACGGCCCAAATGATCGATCCACGTGCTCGATCAGCCCCGGTCGCAGCGGCCATTTGAATGGAGAGAGTCGCAGCCCGCGGTTCATGAAGGCGGCGTCGTATTCAAAGTAGATGCGTCGATCGACCTCGGCCAACTGGCCTACGACGATCGAATTGTCCGGCGACAAGTGGAGTCGAACGGTCAATTTTCTCACCGCGACCCTCGCTTTCGCGCCGGCCGGGTGACGCGAGATTCCAACTCCGCCATCGTCGCCGCCACCGGTGGTTTGAGGATTGCGTCAAACTCATCGAGCCGGCCCAGCGCGTGGCAGATGCGCATGAGATACTTCAGCGCGATCTCTCCCTTCTGCTCGAACTTGCGCAGCGTCGCCAGCGTCACGCCGGCGCGGGTGGCAAGTGTCGTCTGCTTCAGCCCCAGCCCGACCCGCGCATTGCGGACCCGATCCGCCAGCATCCGCTGCGTCTCGGAGGGGGTCATCCACTGGATGGTGTCGTTAATTGGGATTTCCATATATAAGTATCGTTATTGTATCACCAATGCTTTATAATGACGACAAATATCACGATTCTGTCACTCTGCCATATGTAATGCGTTTAGCAAAGACCGCGTGCTTGGCCTAATTCGCGGTTTCAGTGAAATGATCGCCAACGCGGCATCCGGATCTGCTGGTCGAGGTGCTGGACCTGCACACGTTCTACGGGCTTTTCAAGGGACATCGAGAGCACAGGACAAGCAGGCGCAGAAATAACGGCATTGCTCTGCTCTCGGACCGGCATCCAGCCCGCCTGCACCGCCTTGCCTGCAACGGAGCAACGGCCAACGTTGGCGGCACTGCGGCGCGCGAATAATGTGGTGACAAGCGCTCTGAGCACGATCCCCATCGCGGACCCCGGGGCCAATTCGAGCGATTGCAAATGAGCGTAGCCTCAACCAACAGTTCGAAGACCCTCACTGATACCCACCCCACCAGAGTGATGATTGTAAGCAACAATCGCGAGCGGGTGCGACGTGATCGATGGAAGCAGGTCGAGGGATTTTGTCCAAGTCATCGAGTGGTTGATCTCGACGAGGGTCGTGGGGAACGCTGCGAAAAGTCAGAGACCGGTCCAGTTCTCGGTGGGGATGTCCGGCAATGCGCCAAAATCCTGGTCCGATGTCGCCACCGTCAGCGTCATTTGCCGGGCCAACGCGGCGAGCATCATGTCCACCTGGGAGAGCACGCGGCCACGGCGCTTCAGATCGTGGTGGATCACGCCGTAGAGCCTGGCTGTCGTTGGGTCGATCGGCCAGATACGGATCTGGCGGAGCAATCGTTCGAGGTTGAGGCGGTACACGTCGGGCTTGCTGACCTGCTGGATGCCGGCTTCGATCTCGCAGAGGACCGGGACGCAGGTGCCCACCTTGATGCCCCGTTGTCGCAGATCGGTGATTCGCCGGCGTACGGATGAAGTTGTCGTAACGGCGCGGGAGCGGTGATTGGTGTCGATAAGGTAGCCTGCGGTCACTTCAGTCCCCATTGCTTGCGAACGGCATCTTTGCTGTCCCGTTCGATCTCGTCGAGCGCCTTCAGAAAACGCTCATGCTCCTCGGCTGGTATCTGGGCGGTGGCGGCGTCAATCTCCTGCGCCCACTGGCTGATCTCGGCGTCGGCGTCGTCGGCCTTCGGTTCCTCGACGACCAGTTCCTGCCCCTCGGCCCAATCGGGCGGCAGGGGTTCGACGGGTTGGATGACGCCGTGACGCAGGACCGCTTTGATGGTCATATCATCAGCTCCTGTGCAGAGCATAGGATCATAACCGGTTGGGGCAATTCCCGGAGCGATTGGGCCTATCTATGAAAGCACGCCACTGGTCGTTTCGCGGCAGCAGAAGGAACTCCGCTGACCAACAAGCGATGAAAGTCTGAATCAAAGTCAAATCGTGCGGACGCTAACAACAACCATGGGATCAATGGGTAATAACGCGAGGGGCGCGGCGCGCCAGGGCTTGGAGACCCATTGATGCCGGGAGCATTTACAGACTCGTTCAACCTTTGCCGGGTGGTTGCGGCTCGGTGCGCGCGCGTTGCAGTTTTCGCTGGAGTCTTGTTCGGCGTCGATTCCGGCGTGGTTGCAGCGGACCGGTCGCCGGCGACCACTCAAGCTGCGTCGAATCCCGCCGAACCGATGTGGGTCAATCACATCGAACCGATTCTCAGCAAGCATTGTTTCAAATGCCACGCCGGCGAAAAGCAAAAGGGGGGGCTCGATCTGCGCCACCCGCAATCCATTTTTGCGGGCGGGACTGATGGATCGGTGGTCATTCCGGGCCGGCCGGGGGAAAGCCCGCTCTATCAGCGGCTTCAGCCCGGCACCGACGAGCACATGCCGCCGGATAAGGAAGCGCAACTCAGCGTCGAGGAAATCTCCTTCGTGCGGGAGTGGATCGCGATGCTCCCGACGCCAAGCGATCATCCGGCGATCATCGGCGGGGGTAACGTGTTTGATCAAGCAGCGCCATCGCTGATGGAGATGGCGAGCCGCGTCAAATGGCAGCCGCCAGTTGGTGTTGAAGGCTCCGACGCAATCGACCACCTGATCCAGAGCCGCTGGCGGGAGCAGCACGTTTCGGGCAACGGCGCGTGTGACGACCAGACGTTCGTCCGCAGGATCTACCTCGATCTGGCCGGGCGAATTCCGACGCGCGATGAAGCCGATTCGTTCGTTAAGTCCCCCGAGTCGCAAAAGCGGCCGGTCCTGGTCGATCGGCTTTTGGCGGGCAGTGAGTACCCGCGGCACATGGCTGAGGTGCTGGATGTGGTGTTGATGGAGCGCAAAGGCAAGGTGGCCGAGGCGAACCGCAAGTCGCATCGATGGATGGAGTATCTGCAATCTTCGCTCGCGGCCAATCGGGCGTGGAACGAGATCGTCGCTGACTTCATTACCGCGCGGTCGAAGTCGCCCGAGCAGGCGGGCGCTGCGTGGTTTCTTTACGAGCGGAAGAACAACCATCAGGCGATGGCCGAGGCGGTCGCGCCGGTGGCGTTTGGGGTATCCGTCGCGTGCGCCCAGTGCCACAACCATCCGCTCGCCCATGAGATCAAGCAGCAGCAATACTGGGGGTTGGTGGCTGCGTTCAATCGATCGGCCAACGTCGAGGGCAGCACCGTTGCGGCATTGACCGAATCGGCGATCGGCGGATTTGTCTTCTTCACGAACCTCAAAAAGGAAACTCAACCCGCGGTCCTGACGTTTCCAAACGATCAGACAATCGCTGAAAAACGCCCCGCAGATGGCGGGAAGGAAAAAGATTCGGACGCGAACTACCTCGTGGCGCCGTTGAAGGATGGCAAGGGCCGTCCCCAGAAAGCCGCCGTTCCCAAGTTCTCCCGGCGTGCGGCGCTTGCGGATGCGGTCACGCATGACAATCCGCTTCTGGCGCGGGCATTCGTGAATCGCACGTGGGCGATGCTGCTCGGCCGGGGCTTGGTCAACCCGGTTGATCAGATGGATTCGCGCCACCCGCCGAGTCATCCCGAACTGCTCGCGTGGCTCGCCAGTGACTTTGAAAAGAGCGGCTACGACATCAAGCGCCTGATCCGGACGATTGTCCTCAGCCGCACGTATCAGCTCGATTCGCAATGGCGGGGCGCAACACCGCCGCCGCCCGAACTCTTTGCGCGCGGGCTGGAGAAGCCATTATCTGCGGAGGTGCTCTACCGATCGCTGCTGGTCGCCACGGGCCGCGATACCAAAAACGACGCAGAGATCGCCGACACCGAGGCCTTGCGCCAGGCGTTGATCGTCGCCTTTCCGTCGCTCTTCGAAGTGGAATACAACGCCACGCTCCAACAGACGATGTTCCTGACCAACAACCCGCTGTTCGATGCTATGCTGCAACCGCGCGGGGAAAACCTGGCTGCTCGACTTGTGCAACTTCCCACCAGTGCCCAGCGAGCCGAAACCGCCTTTGTCGAAATCCTCGGTCGCTTGCCCGACGACGCCGAGCGGGCCCGCGCGACCGCGTATCTCGATGGTCGATCCGAGCGTCCCGAAGCCGGCGTGCGGCAACTGACGTGGGCCTTGTTGACCAGCGCCGAGTTTCTCTTGAACCACTAGGGTCTGACTGTGAAACAAAAGGATCGTTCCAAGCTCGCTGCCGGAGACTGTCCCACTCCGGAACATACGCTGCACCGGCGCATGTTCCTCAAGGGACTCGCCAGCGGCGCCGGCGCGATTTCGCTGGGGAGCTTCGCCGGCCTGTTCTCGATGCCCGCCTTCGCCGAACAAGCCAAAAAGGAGCAGAAACATTGCATCCTCCTCTGGCTGTGCGGCGCGCCCAGCCAGTTCGAAACCTGGGACCCCAAGCCGGGCACGCTCGGCGGCGGACCGTTCCGCGCCATCCCCACCAAAGTCCCCGGCATTCAAGTCAGCTCGCTAATGCCCAGGTGCGCCTCGATCATGGACAAGCTCGCGGTCGTGCGGTCGATGTCCACCAAGCCCAGCGAGCATTTCCAGGGGATCAACCTCCTTAATCGCGGCGCTGAACCGCGGCAACCCTTCGTCCGTCCGGTTCTCGGATCTGTTTTGGCCCAGCAGCTCGGGCACCTCGATAGCGCGATTCCTAATTTCATCCTGTTGGACCCGTGCCCCGAAGGAAACGAGTTTCGGGAATTCAAGGCGGGCAACATGGCTGGGTGGCTCGGCGCGCAATACGGCCCGGTCCGTGCGGGCGGAAGCTACGGCATCCCGGACATCCAGCGTCTGGCCGACATGACCGTTACCGATCAGGCGGATCGCGAGGCGCTTCGTCAGTTCCTGGTGAAGAAGTATGAGAACGACCACAAGAGCGCGGCCGCGGGCTCGCAGAACGCAGCGTTCGAACGGGTGAAGGGTCTGATGAGCTGCGCGTCGCTCTTCGACATCAACCGTCTGCCTGAAGCGGATCGCAACAAGTACGGCCCCGGCACCTTCGGCACCCACGCCCTGCTTGCTCGCAACCTGGTGGAAAACGGCGCGCCATTCGTCATGGTGGCCAATGGCATGCCGTGGGATTGCCACATTTTGAATCACGAGACGCACCAGATGCTCGTGCCGGAATTGGATCGCGTCATCTATCACCTCGTCACGGACCTGGAAGAGCGCGGACTGCTCGACAAGACGCTGGTGATCGCGATGGGCGAATTCGGACGAAGCCCGTGGATGAACGCCAGCCACGGCCGCGAGCATTATCCCACGGCTTGGAGCCTGGCGATGGCGGGGTGCGGACTCAAGCGCGGCGTCGTGGTCGGCGCGACCGACCCGCAGGGGTACGAACCGATCGAAAAGCCGTTCAATGAGAAGAACCTCTTCGCGACGATCTTCAAAGCGCTCGGCATCGATCCCTATGCGGAATATGACCTGCCGCACCTTCCGACGTTCCACCGCGTGGAAGACAATGCGCCCGTGATCAACGAAATCCTGGCATGACGAGTTGAGAAAGCGAGAACCGCGCCGTGAAGGCCGAACAAGTCAAAACCCTCAAGCTCCCCACGATGGTGCTCGGCCTCGATCGTTCCGCTGATGCGGCGCATCTGTATGCCGCCTGCATGGACGGTGGCATTTATCAGGTCAACGTCAGCACCGGCGAAGCGGTTGTTTTGACGCGCCATGACAGCTTCGCATCGGGCGTCTGCCTCGTCCCTGAAACATCAACGCTCATCTCCTCCGGCTACGACGGCGTCCTCCAGTGGTACGACCTCACCACAGGGAAGACCATTCGCAAGGTCAGCGCGCACAGCTTTTGGTCCTGGCAGTCGGCCGTCTCGCCCGACGGAAAATACTTCGCTTCCGTCACCGGCCAATACCTTGCCGGCGGGCCGAAATACGAACCCGCGCCCGAGACCGAACCGTCCGTCAAACTCTTCGACGCCGGCACCGGCAAGACCCTCCACGAATTTTCACACGTGCCTTCCGTTCAGGCAGTCGCCTTCAGTCCCGACAGCCAATACCTCGCCGCTGGAAATCTCATGGGCGAAATTCGCATCTGGGAAGTCGCCACCGGCAAACAGATCGCGACCGTCACCACGCCCTCCCTAACGAGTTGGGGCATCATCAAGGTGCACGCTTATCAGGGCGGCGTTTATTCACTCGCCTTCAGTCCCGACGGCCAGAGCATCCTCGCCTGCGGCATTGGGCAGATGCGCGACCCCAATTCCGGCAATGGCCGACAAACCTGGCAGCGCTTCGCCTGGCGCAAGGACGGCGCGCCTCGGATCGCCGAGATCAACGAAGGGGACGCGGGCGGCGGACATCCTGAGGCCATCGCGTTTCACCCGTCGGGCAAGTTTTTCGTCATGGCGGGCCGACTTGCCCAGGGAAAATGGAACACGGGATTCTTTGGCGAATCCACTGGTGAGCTCATTCATTCGCTCGACACCAAGGGACGGCTGACGAAGGTTCTTTTCAACGTCGATGGCACGCAGATGTTGCTCGCCGGCGGCGTCGGTCAACCCAAAGCCAAGGACGGGAAGTATCCGGACTTCGGTCGGATCGTCGTTTGCAACATCGCCTAGTTCTCACCCGGCCGCGTCAACCGGCAATACGGCATGCGACCTCTTTCCGCTATGTACGCGGCATCGCTTCCCGACGCACAGGATTGTCGCGGTGCGAGGGCCGGGGGTATGCTTCGGCCATCGACGCGCTGGTCCCCAAACGTCAGCCGGGGGCGGCGCGTCGGCTCAGCGCCGCGCAGGAAGCACAGCTGCGCGCAATGCTCGAGTCGGGCCCGCCGCCCGACGAGGGCATCGCCGCCTACAACGGCCCGATCCTGCGCGAAAGGATCGAGCAGCTTTTCGGCAAGGTCTACTCGCTGGCCGGCGTGTACAAGCTGCTGCACCGCCTGGGGTACAACGACCTGATGCCGCGCCCGCGCCACCTCGACACCGACCCGGCGGCGCTGGAGGCTTTTAAAAAAAGGAATTGCCGCAGCGCCTGGCGCAAATCCGCGCCGAGCATCCGGACAAGCGCGTCCTGACCTATTACCAGGACGAGGCGCGCTTCGGGCAGCACGGCACCCTCACGCGCGTCTGGGCGAAGGTCGGCTCGCGGCCGCCGGCGATCCGCCCGACGTAGTACGACTACCTGTACGTGTTCAGCGCCGTCTGCCCCGAGACCGGCGAGGCGACCGGGCTGGTCACGCCGCACGTGAACACCGCCGCGATGAACGCCTTCCTGGCGCAGCTCGCCGGGGAACTGCCGCCCGACGCGCACGCGTCGATGGTGCTGGACCGCGCCGGCTGGCACGTGGCCGGGGCCCTGCAGGTGCCGGCGAGCGTCACGCTGGTGCTCCTGCCGCCCAAGAGTCCCGAGCTCAACCCGGTCGAGAACCTGTGGCATTACCTGCGGAGCCACTACTGGTCCAACCGGCTCTACCCGACGTGGGCGGACCTCAAGCAGGCCGCCACTGCGGCCTGGCGGGCGGTCTGCCTCGTGCCCGAGTTGATCAAGTCAGTCTGCGCCGACACGGCCCTGCGCGCGAATCAAGTATGACCCGTATGACGCCAACGTTGCGGTTCAAATGGCGGACGCATCTCGGGTATCTACTCACGCCCCCGCCGCCGGCGAGACTCAAGAAACGAAATTCCCCGGGCAATCGCCCGGCGGATTTGCGCGTCGTAGCGTTGCAGGCGTTCGAGCTCTGTCACCCTCGACGGCGCCTCCGTAACCTGGAGGCGCGATTGCCGGAATTCCAGATCGTCACGTCGTGCCTCTTCCAGATCTTCTTCGGCCTTCGAACGCCAGCGGGCCATCACCAGTCCCCAGTGGTGTCGCTGCTCGGCGTCAAGGGGCGTACGCCCCTCGAGCGTCGACCAAAGCGTACGGCGATGCTCTGCAGTCAGACCTTCAAGATCAATTCTTTCAAAGATTTCCGGCGGTCGGCGTTCAACGCCCTTCACGTCATCCCAGCAACTCAGCGGATCGATGACACCCGTTAGCAGATCCTTCAACTTTAAAAGTTCATCTAAGATTCGCGAGGGCAACGTCAGCACGACCGGCGCTTCCCGCGCAAAGTTTTCTGCCATCTGCCTGACCGATTGCAGATTTTCCTCGGCGTCGCCGACAAATGTGCGTCCGTCATGCTCCTGCTTCTTGGCTGGAGATTCCTGCATCTGAGCCACGCGTCCCAGCTTCACGTAATCGAAAGCCAGGATATCCACGGCGTTATGTTCCGTGATCGTCTGAGGTGAGAATTCGCGGCTGAGCTCAGCACGCAGATGGGCGTATTCGCGGTCTTCCAGTTGGTCGCCTGGAAGCGGCGCGATCCTACGGGCCACTATTCCGTGTCGCAAGGCGTTGGTGGATGATACGGCCTTCCCTGCTGAGGTTTTAGGCCCTCTACCTTTCGCCCCGTTCTTTCGTGCCGCATCGGCCTGCGCAGCCGTCCGCTGGCGTGGTGGTGTGGCCGCGGCCGGAGACGCAGGTAAAGGCGAAGATGGCTTCTTCATTAGGCTGCTCCTGAGCGAAAGCGGGGTCGAGTCAAAGCGCCAAGCCTCGTATCCGGGGCGGCTCCCGCAGGCTTATCCCGGGAACCCGACGATCCCTTTTCAACTGAATAGCCCGGCATTCCCCAGCCTCCATGCGATTTGAGAAAACGTGATTCTGACAAAACGAACCCGGGAACGTTACCGTTCTCGCGCCGATCTTCGGGCCTCCAGGAACGCAATGGCATCCGCGATCGTCTTCAGCAGGTGGGCCTCGTAACATTGCAGACGCGCCAGGTGCGACACCCGTTCGATCAGTGGGGCATACCGTACCCGCTCCCCGCGCCGAAACGTTCGCTCCTCACTGCGAGCCATAACAAGGTCACCTTCGAGTTCCTTGAGCCAGTCATCTATCAAGAAGCTCCAGCGTTCCCGGTGGTCAGGATCGCGCGGACCGCCGGACAACAACTTGCCCAGCACTGCCCGGTCGGTCGCTCCCAGTCCTTCGACGTCGAGCGCCCCGTATTTCCTGGCAGCCAGCTTACGCGTCTTGGCGTATCTGTGCAGTTCGCGAGCATGTCGACAAAGATCCTCAGCTGTCAACTCAAGGAATTCAATCGGACATGCGAAGGGTTGGTCATCGTTCGCCTGTTGCATCAACAGTTTCGCAATCCTTATTGCCTCTTCAGCATCGCCGACGTATTGGCGATCTGATGTGGTTGTGGTGGGGGGCTCGTCGATGAGCGCCGTGCGAGCCAGGCGGATGTAGTCCAGTGCCAGTAACTCCACGGCATTCCACTCGCTAATCGTTTGCGGCTCGAACTCCCGAACCAGCTCAACTCGCAGGGCCTCATATTCGCGATCCTCCAAGGCACCGGTTCGGAGCGGGGTAACCTTACGAGCGAGGATTCCGCGACGGGCGGCGGGGAGAAAGGGGGCGGGTGAGCGTTTGCGTGCGGTCGTTCGCCGCACGGTCTTTGATCGTTCTTGGGCGATCGCCGGCGGCGGCACGGCCGCGATGGGCGAGGGGGGGCAAACCTGGCGGCCACTCCCGGCGGCCGAAGGGTTGTTTCTAGATGTTTTCTTCAACCGCTCCTCTGATTGGGGAATGGACATAGCATACGGTAGAGCACACAGATTTGCTGGTGTAATAGTCTTTCGTGCGCAATTAGGCTTAAAATACCGGTGAAAATGCGCCATAGTCCTTGGTGACGCTTTTACCTCTGCACACGTCGCTTAACCGCCTCTCATGCCACATTTTTCCTCTGTTCGCCGGAAAGATGCCAACCCTCCCCGCCATGTGCGCCGTGGCCGCTCGGCCGCGTGTGAGGGCCATTCATGCGAGGGCGCTCTCATCACCCTGACGCGCCGTTGTGAACCAGATTGGCGATGGTGTGCACCTTGATCTGCAAGCGATGCAAACGAACCGCCCGTTGGGCAAGGAGTTTCTCAATGCCTCTTTTCATCACGGTTGGTCTGATCCGCAAGCGAAGCGAAAATTTCCAGAGCGATGGCGCCTCCATCAGCCTGACCGCCGAGCTCGATCAGTCACTCTTGGCGCGCCCTGAAGCGCTGCAGGCTCACATTGACAGTCTTTACGAACAGGCTGACACCGCCCTGGCCTTTCGCTCCTTTCCGTTAGCGCCGCGCCAGCAGCAGCAGCAGCATTGCCTTTCCCACGCCCAGTCCCAGCCCAGCGATGGCGGTCAAATTGCCGCCGGCAACGTTGCCATCTGCGAATCCCGCAGCAGCGAGACCGGAAAGAACGCTAGAAGCAATGGCAATGTGAACGGCAGCAGTCGCATGACCAACTCGCAGCGACGGGCGATCAACGTGATCGCCAGCGCCGCGCAAATCGACCCGCTTCAAGAAGCGCGGGATCTGCTGGGCATCGATTGGGATCAATTGTCAGTTCGACAGGCATCTCAACTGATCGACCATCTCAAAGCTCGGTCGAGCACATGAGCGAGCGGTAAGTCACTGGCGCCTACGGCGATAGCGGCTGACCGCCTCCTGATTGGGCCGCGCGGCGCTGCCGGGTTTCCGCCTCGAGTCGTTCATTCCTACTCCGTTCCCTTTCAAGGAGACCGTTCATGAAAGTCCTGTTTCTCAACAACGAAGGCGCCGGTTTCGCCGAAGCCGTCGACGTCGCGGCTGGCACCACAGTCAGCGCGTTCTTTGCCAAGCAGCTTCCCGACCGCAAGACCTCTGACTTCCTGATCCGCGTCAACCGCCTGCCGGTGCCGGCCGACCAGGTGCTGGCCGAGGGCGACCGTGTCACCATGACCCCCACGAAGATCGATGGCGCTGCCGTCACACGCCCCGCGTCCTCGGTGGTGATGGTCTAACCACGTCCTGTAGTTGATTTCATTCAAACCCGCGCCCGCCGTGATCGAGACCTTAACCGTCTCGGTTCCGGCGGGCTTTTTGTTTGCTGTCGGAGGAACGCCCGATGACACGTGATGATCCCCTGTTCCGCGCGGCGGGTCAGATCCACCGCCGGCTGAACCGCTACACCCTTTGCCAGGTCGATGCCTACCTCTGCGCCGCCGGCCGTCTGATGGACGTGCAACTCCTGACCGGCCTGGCCTGGCGGCGGATCGAGAAGGCCCGGCGGCACGGCTGGCATCTCGCAGCACATGCCCTGCGGGCCGAACTCTCCACCGCAGTGCGATCCCTCCAGGCCGAGGTCGGCCGGTTCCTCGCCGTGGGAGACATCCAGGCGAGGGAAACGCCGCCGCCGCCGACGTTGCGGTCGATTGTCGAGGAACTGGCGCAACTGCGGGCGGAGTTCGAACACGTCGAGATTCGCGCCAAGCAGCGCAGCGACGGCGCGGCCGCCAGGGCCACCGCCGCCGGCATGGTCGTCGTCGCGCGCACCGAGGCGATCGAGTTGGAGGGCGTGGCGCTGGGGCCGTTCGCCATCGGATTGCACGTCACCCGACTGGATAGCCGAGTGGATTCCGACTGCTTCAACTGCGTCGCCCTAGACCCCAACCCCGCTTCTGCCAATGAAGAGGTGACCCACCCGCACGTCCAATCCAACAGCTTGTGTGCCGGCGACGCCTCCGCCGCCATCACCCAGGCACTGCGCCAGGGCAGGATCAACGACGCCTTCTGCCTGGTGCGGTCGGTGCTCCAGACCTACAACCCCCACTCTCCCTACGTCGCACTGGACGCCTGGTCGGGCTCACCCTGTCCCGACTGCGGACGGTCGGTGGGTTCCGAGAGCCTCTACTACTGCGAGGCGTGCGGCAACGACTACTGCGACGACTGCATCGGCAGCTGTGACCTGTGTGACCAGTCCGCCTGTAGCGGGTGCCTGGAGCGTGACCCGATGTCGGGCCAGCGCTGCTGCCCGGGCTGCCGCCACACCTGTGATCACTGTCACCGGGTCGTTGACGCCGACTCGTTCGACGAAGCGACGGGCCTGTGCCCGGAATGTGCCCCCGAACCAGACGAACAAGAACAACAAAAGGAGGACGACGACAACGACGTCACCGATCCACAACTTCAACCCCTGATTTCGGAGAACAACGACCATGAACAGCCCCAACCCGGATCTGAGCCTCAGCCCGACGCAGAACCCGATCCTCAACCGACCCCCATGCCCATTGCCCTCCCGTTCGAGCCGGCACCGGCCTGACGACCTGCCGACGCTCGTGCTCGCCCCGCTGGCCTTCCTCAAGCTCCAGTTCTTCCTGCATGCCGGGGAGACCGAGATCGGCGGCTTCGGCGTCAGCCGCGCGGACGACCTCCTGTACATCGAGGACTTCGTCACCGTCCGCCAGCGCGTGAGCTGCGTGACCGTGGAGTTCGATGACGCGGCGGTGGCGGATCACTTCGACGCGATGGTGGATGATGGCAAGGTGCCCGCGCAGTTCGCCCGCATCTGGGTGCACACCCACCCGGGCTCGAGCGCCGAGCCCAGCGGCACGGACGAGGAGACGTTCGAGCGGGCGTTCGGCCGTTGCGATTGGTCGGTGATGTTCATCCTGTCCCGCACGGGTCAGACGTATGCCCGGCTGCGCTTTGCCGCCGGCCCCAGGGCCAGCCTGCTGCTGCCGGTACGGGTGGACTGGGCGGCGTGGGCGAACACGGTGGCCGACCTGGGCGGCGAACGGCTGGGTGAGCTGGCCGAGGCGTGGATGGACGAGTACGGCCAGAACGTCCGGCCGGTGTTCGAGCTAGCTTTCAGCGCGAAGAAAGGCTGTCTGACCAATCTACTCCTTGCTGCCGACGCCCTCTTCCCTTTGGAGTCACAGAGCCATCGGATGTTCGACGAGCACGATCGGATCGATGACCCCGACGCCCAGTGGTGGCGGATGGAGGACGAGCTGGCGGCGCTGGCCGAGATCGAGGCGGCGGACTACTTCGGCGGGGGCTGGCGCGTCGGTGACGGTGAGGAGGTCTTCGCTTGAGCACCCTCACGACCACCACGATCCCCACCAGGCTGCCGAACCTTGCCGACCGGGACATCCGCCAGCGCCAGATCGTGCCCTCCGAGCGGCTGTCCGCCTGCCACGCCGTCGTGATCGGCGTGGGGGCGGTCGGCCGGCAGGTGGCGTTGCAACTCTCCGCGATCGGCGTCAGCCACCTCACGCTGATCGATCATGACGTCGTGGGTGTCGAGAACCTCGCGCCTCAGGCTTACTGGCCTGAAGATATTGGCCATCTGAAGGTGCTGGCGACGGCGGCCCTCTGCAGGCAGATCCACCCGGAAGGCCAGGTTGAAGTCGTCGCGGAGCGGTTCCGCCGCTCGATGGTGAGGTCCCTGGCGGCGTCCACGGATGCAAACACGCAGCCCGTGATCTTCGCCTGCGTCGACGGCATCGCGACGCGCGGACTGATCTGGCAGGCGGTCAAGAACACGTCCACCTTCTTCGTCGACGGTCGCATGAACGCCGAGGTGATCCGCGTGCTAGCCGTGGCGCAGCCGGCGACCGATTCGTACTACCCGACCACGCTGTTCGCCCCCGAAGAGGCGCTGGTGGGGCCGTGTACCGCCAAGAGCACGGTCTACACCGCCTCGATCGCCGCCGGCCTGATGCTTGGCCAGTTCACCAAATGGCTGCGCGGGTTACCGGTCGAGCGGGATCTAATGCTCAACCTGTTGTCGGCGGAGATGACAGTTCAGTGACGGCTTACGTCCCATTTACCATTCAACCGTGAGGAATCTGTCCAATGTCTCACATCGTGACCATCAAGACTCAGATCCGCGACGTCGCCGCGCTGGCGGCCGCGTGCGGCAGACTCGGCCTGGCTCCGCCCACCGAGGGTGTGGCCCGGCTGTTCTCGTCCGAGGCCCGAGGCCAGATCGTCCGGTTGCCCGGGTGGACTTACCCGGTCGTCGTCGACACCGACGCCGGGCAGGTGCAGTTTGATAATTACAACCAAGCCTGGGGAAAGCAGTGCGAGCTGGACAAGCTGCTCCAGGCGTACGCGGTCGAGAAGGCGAAGCTCGAAGCTCGTCGGGCCGGACACAGCGTGAGCGAGCGGCTGCTGGCCGACGGGTCGATCAAGCTGACTGTGGCGGTCGTCGGAGGTGGCGCTTGAATAAGACCATCGAGATCACCGTCGACGCTAAGGGCGCGGTCGTTGTGGAGACCAAGGGGTTCGCCGGCCCATCGTGCAAGGACGCCAGCCGGTTCCTCGAGCAGGCGCTGGGCGAGCCCACCGCCGAGCGACTGACCGCCGAGTTCCACCAGTCCGCCGACCAGCGGGTCGAGCAGCGCCAGCAACAGCAGTAACACTCCGCTCAGTGATACCCCTTCCCGCGTCCTTATCTATCCCAACCACTTCTGTCATTCAACCCGCGCGCGGCGCCCCCGCGCCGCGCGCCAGGAGGTATTGTCATGTCCCTCTCCCAGCGATTGAGCGAGTACGTCGACGCAGCATTTACGGGCGTCTGGGTCGTGTCTCACGAGCACCCCGACGCCCTGGCTGAGATCGCCCGCCTCTGCCGCGACCGCCAGTGGGCATTGGCCAGCTGGGACGTCGACCGCGGCCTGGTCACCAGCGGCCAGGCGGCGGCTGCAACCGGCGGTGACCCGGTCGCCGCGATTCGTGCGATCAACGCGCTGGCCAATCCCGATTCCTCCGCGCTGCTCGTCCTGCCCAACTTCCACCGCTTCTGCCAGTCCGCCGAGGTTGTCCAAGCCCTGGCCCACCAGATCCAGCAGGGGAAGACCAACCGCAGCTTCGTCATCGTCCTCTCTCCCGTCGTACAGATCCCCGTCGAGCTGGAGAAACACTTCGTCGTCATCGAACATGATCTTCCCGACCGAGCACAGCTCCAGCAGATCGCAACGTCCATCGCCACCGAGGATGGCGAGTTACCGCAGGGTCAGGATCTGGATCGTTTGCTGGATGCAGCAGCCGGTTTGACCCGCTTCGAGGCCGAAGGGGCGTTCAGTCTCTCACTGGTACGGGAACAGAAGCTGGTACCACAGACCGTCTGGGAACTGAAGGAGGGGATGCTGAAGAAGAGCGGCCTGCTCCAGCTCCACCGCGGCAGCGAGTCGTTCGCCGACCTGGGCGGGCTGGAGGCGCTCAAGCAGTTCTGCACCCGGGCCTTGGCTGGCGGCAAGCGCAATGGCGCTGCCGCTATCATCACCACCGCCGCCCGCGCCCGCGGCGTGATGCTGCTGTCCCCGCCCGGGTGTGGCAAGAGCGCCTTCTGCAAAGCTTTGGGCAACGAGACCGGCCGACCCGCGCTGATTCTAGACGTCGGGGCGCTGATGGGCAGCCTGGTCGGGAGCACCGAGCAGAACACCCGCTTAGCGCTGCGGATCGTCGATGCGATGAGCCCCTGCATCCTGTTCATCGACGAGGTGGAGAAGGCGCTGGCGGGCTTGGCGTCGTCGGGTCAGACCGACAGTGGCGTCTCGGCACGGTTGTTCGGCACGTTCCTCGCCTGGCTCAGCGATCACACCAGCGATGTTTTCGTCGTCTGCACCGCCAACGATGTGTCCAAGCTGCCGCCGGAGTTCGGAAGAGCCGAGCGATTCGATGGGATCTTCTTCCTCGACACCCCGGGCTCGGCGGAGAAGGCGGCGATCTGGCCCATCCACCTGAAGCGGTACGGGTTGGCTCTGGCCAGCGGTACCCAGCGCCCCGACGACCGGGACTGGACCGGGGCGGAGATCCAGAGCTGCTGCCGGCTGGCGGCGCTGCTCGACCTGCCCTTGAAGGAGGCGGCGAAGAACGTCGTGCCCGTGGCCGTGACCGCCGCCGAGTCGGTCGAGCGGCTGCGGGCCTGGGCGGCGGGACGGTGCCTGGATGCCAGCAGGCCCGGCGTCTACACGCGCGGGGCAGTGCCGCCAGTATCCACCGGTCGGCGGGTTGCACGACCAACGTCCAACTGACCCTTCAATCATTGGGCCACGATCGTGGCCGATCGTCTGCAACCATCTGCAATCAACCTTACAACCTGACAAGGAGAACCGATCATGAACACCACCGTTGACCCGCCCACGCGCGGACGCGCGGCTTCGGCCGCTGGCACCACCTTCCGCCGCGCCAATGTCCGGACTCCAGCTGTTTCCCCCGATCCCGCCCGCCGGCTGCGCGATGCCTTTGCCGCCGTGCGGGTCTCCTTCACCTGGCTGGGGGTTCGCAAGAGCCTGTCCGCCGACCAGCGACAACAGGCGGCCGATGGCTTCGGGGCCGAGGGTCAGTTCCTCTCGGCCGGCAAGAAGCTCCTCGATACCCGCCACGCGAAGTACAAGGCCGTCACCGCCGTCCGCGGCCGGGTCGGCGGGTACTGGAAGAGCCTATCCCTGCCCTACCCCGAGCCGGGGCTGCGGCTGATCCGCCAGGCGGACGTCGAGCCGTTCGCGGCGCAGATGCGAAGGTTCAAGCAGGAACTCGATGACGCGGTTGTCGAGCTGGACGGGCACTACGCCGAGCTGCGCGACGCGGCACGGCAGCGCCTGGGCAGCCTGTATGACCCTGCGGATTACCCCGCATCGCTGCATGGCTTGTTCGACGTCGCCTGGGAGTTCCCCTCCGTTGAGCCACCCGAGTACCTCCTGCGGCTGAACCCCGAGCTGTACCAGCAGGAACGCCAGCGCATGACCGCCCGCTTCGACGAGGCGGCGCGGCTGGCGGAAGAGGCATTCACCGGGGAGTTTGCCCGTCTGGTCGGCCACCTGGTCGATCGGCTGACCCCGGGCGTGGACGGACAGGCCAAGGTGTTCCGCGACACCGCCGTCGGCAACCTCACCGAGTTCTTCGAGCGGTTCACGGCCCTGAACGTGGGTTCCAGCGCCGAACTGGAGCAACTGGTCGAGACGGCGCAAAAGGCGATCGGCGGCGCGGCACCGGCGGCCGTGCGCGAGAGCAGCGCCTTGCGGCAGACGATCACCGGCCAGCTGGCAAGCGTACGGGCCGGTCTGGATCAGTTACTGGTCGATCAGCCCCGGCGGCGGATCCTGCGGCAGGGTAGGGCAGCAGGAGGATCATCGTGATGGAACTGGTCGTTTCCCCCGCTGGGATCGTGCGGTGCGTCTATGGCGAAGATATCGACCTCCACGCGCTGGGCTGCCCGCAGATCCGACGTGCCAGCGCGGTCGAGCCGGACGAGCAGGGTCAGTGGTGGGCGGACCTGTCACCGCTGAACGGGCTGCGGATCGGCCCCTTCGCCCGCCGCGGCGATGCGGTAGCCGCCGAGGTGGCGTGGCTGACCGCGCACTGGCTCCTTAACCCGGAGCAATTCTTAAACCTGAGGAGCGTGAATGCGGGCTTTTGTCGCCCTGATCGTGATCTGGATTCTATTGGAACTTATCGGCTGCCTGGACCTGCGCTGCGCGCTTCGCCATCAGTCGTTACGCCCATACCCGAAAGGAGCGCTTGAGCATGCGCATCGCGGGCCTGTTCATCCTGATCGTGACGGCGACGGCGGCCGGGTTCGCGCTGGGTCGCTCCTCGAGCGCAATCTCGTCATCGTCGAGCGACAGCGGGCGAGGCGGCAGCCATACGACCCACCTCGGCCTGACGGTCGAGCGGCTCCAGCCGCTGTCGTCGCTGGTGACCGCCCGCGTCGAGGTCGCCGACGTCGTGGAGACGACGCTCGCCGGTCACACCGGCAGCGTCAAGGTGGCGATCCTGGTCAAGGGCGACTTCCTGCTTGGCACCGACCTGTCGGCCGCCCGGTTCGAAGGGGTCGACGTCAACCGCCGCACCGCGACGCTCGTGCTCACACCGCCCGTGGCCGCCAGCCCGCGGGTGGATCATGCCCGTACCCGCGTGTTCGCGATTAGCACGAACGGATTGTGGCAGGTCGTGCCTGGCGTCGACGAAGCCACGACAGCCGTGATCAACCGAGCGTATGCCGACGCCCAGCGCATCGTCATGGCGGCGGCGGACGATCGGGCACTGCTCGATCGCGCGCGGCGGCAGGCGGAGTCGGTGCTGCGCGCGTTCTTCGCTGCGCTGGGGTGGACGGTGGCCATCCGCTGGGGCGAGTAGCGAGCTGGCGGGCGAGCGCGGCAGCCGCGCATCGTCGGAATACCCCGCGGGCCAGCGTGCCCGCGGGGTCGGCCGACTTTTTTTTAGCATCCGGAAGTTTCTCGATGTGGTTGCGCCCCTGCCTGAACATCGACAACGACATCGACGAGCGGGCGCTGACGCGAAGGTCGGTGGATTCGTCAATTGGGCGCGTGGTCAGCGGAGGTGACCACGACGGTTGTTAGCTAGGGGCGGGGTCGGGTGGCGGGCATCTTGTCGTAGACTCCGGCGAGTTGGAGGAGGAGTTTTTCCAGGGCGGCGTAGTAGTCGGCTTGGGGGGTCGTCGCTTTTTTGCCGCGGAGGGATTCGACCTGGCGTTCGAGGTCGTCGCGGCGGGCGCGGGCTTCTTGGGACATGGCGGCGTCGGTGGGGCTGAGGACCAGGTGGAGCTGGTGGGCGCGGAGGCCGTCTGGGGTGGCGCCGTCCCTGGCGGCGCGGGTGGCGCGGACGCCCTGGAAGAAGGTGGCGGGGGTGCCGCGGGCGTCGCCGTTGTCATCGAGCAGCGCGTGCTCGGTCGCGAGGCGGCCTTGTTCCTTGTAGAAGGATTCGACCTGGTGCGAGGCGGCGAGGAAGGCTTCGAGGAGCGAGGTTTGCCCGTCCTTGTCGAGGTCGGCGGCGGGGTCGGCGATGTCGGCGGCGAGGTAGGCGCCAAAGCGGGCGTACTGTAGCTCGTGCCCGCTCTGCGTGGCGGTGACGACGATACGATTGGGGGCGGAGAGTCGGTTGAGGAAGGGTGCGCTGGACGAGGAGCAGTCGATGACGGCGAGCGGGCGGTGGCAGGGCTCGAGCCACTGGGCGAGCTCCTGATCGGAGACGTCGGGGCCGCGGAGGTTGAACTTGGCCTCCTTGCCGTCGAAGGTGCCGTGGCCGATGAGGACGATCCAGAGGGTGGGGGCGGTGGCGGGGCGCTGGACTTCGGTGGCGAGGGATTGTTTCAGGCGGTCTTTGTCGCTCGCGTCCCTGGAGGAAGATTCGTCGCGGCCGATCTGAATGAGATGGGCGGAGGCGAGTTTGGCGGCGTCGGTCCAGTGGTCGGCGGCTTTTGCGAAGTCGCGGCCGAACTCGGTTTCGCCGGCCGCGCCGACGACAAGGATGATCGTGGGGTGATCGCCGTCGTCCCCGGTGGGCGCGGTCGTCGGTCGCGTGCCGGGCTGGGCGAGAAGGCCCGAGGTTGCAAATGCGAGGATGAGGGGCGCGATGAGGCGGGTCACTACGGCAGTCCTTTCCAGCGCCTCAGTCCCCACTCGGCGGTGAGGCAGAGCATGGCCAGGAGGAAGACCCATGAGTTGTGCCAGAGCGGGTTGGTGTAAGGCTCGGTGATCTCGGCGTGGCGGGTGGGCAGGGTGGCGGCAAAGTCGTTGAGGTCGGCGGCCTGGACGACCTGGCCGCCGGTGGCGCGGGCGATGCGATCGAGGAGCCTGGCGTCGGGCTGGAGGGTGCGGAATTCTTCGGCGGCGGGTTCGTAGGTCCAGCCGGCTTCGGCGTGACCGACGTCGCTGGCGTCGGGGGCGGCGGCGGTTGCCTGGGCGCGGTAGGCGCCGTTCTGGCGGGGGACGTAGACGGCCTGGTAGCGGCCGGACTGCTTGGGGTCAGCTTCGGCGCGCAGGTCGACGGTCTTTCCATCGGGCGGGGTGACCTTGATGGTGATGGTGGCGTTGTCGAGCGGGGCGTAGGACGGGTCGCGGACGACGGCGGTGAGGGTGAGCGCGCCGTCGGGCTCGTCGGGGCCGCGGCGAGATTGCGTCGAAAGCTCGACGCGGGCGGGGACTTCGGCGACGAGCCAGCGGACGGTCTGACGCCAAGCCTTGTCGAGGTCGTTCTCCTCGGGCTTGGGGCGGTGGAGGCCCCAGCGCCAGAGGTCGCCAACGAGTAGCGCCGCGGCGCGGCCCTGGCCGAAGCGTTGTTCGACGAGCGCGGGGATGGCGGCGGCGGCAGCGGCCGAGTCGTCGCCGGCGGAGTTCGAGCCGCCCGGCGGGTAGACGGGGATGGCGCGGGCGAGGACGGAGGCGCCGGGCTTGATGCCGCGGACGGGGTTGAGGACTGCGAAGGCGGGCATGGTTTCGAGACGTTTGCGTTCGGCGTCCTCGTCGGCGCGGAGGCGAACGGAGGGCTCCAGCCACCCCTCGCGGGTGAGGGCGAGGCGGTGGCGGATGTCGGCGGGGTGGGTGCCGTCGTCGGGGGCGGCCGATTCGCCGACGGGGAGGTCAGGGGCGCCGTCGGTGTAGACGGGAAGGAGGTCACCGAGCGGGGTCTTGTCGTACTTACCGTTTTTGAAGGACTCGACGCCGCCGAGCATGAGCAACCCGCCGCCGCGCTGGCGGACGAAATCCTTCATGAGCTGCATCTGATCCTGGGTGAAGAATTCTGCCTCGATGTCGTCGAGGACGATGGCGTGGTACTTGAAGAGTTCCTCGGCGGTCTTGGGAAAGCCCGCGCGGAGCTCGGTCTCGTCGGCGGTGCCCAGGCGAACCATGACGGGCTGATCGTACTGTTCCACCTGGTTCTTGTTGCGGCCGTCGGGGTCGAAGCCGCGGAAGAGGGGGTTTGCGGATTCGCCCTTGCTGAGGAAGTTGAATTTGGGCTCGCGTCTGGCGACGCGGATCAGGCCGACGAGCTGGACCTGGTCGTCCTCCTTGCAGGCGCGCTGGAGGAACTTGAACTCCCAGTTGGGCCGGCCGGCGACGTAGAGGACGCGGTAGGGCCCGCGGCCGCGGTCAACGGTGACGAGGCGGGTGTTGTTGGCGAGCGTGGCTTCGTGGGATTTGCTACTATCGCTCGGGTCGTTGAACTGGGCGAGTTCGGCTTCGGCTGCGGCGCGGACGCGGTAGAAGGATACGCCGGGGCGGTCCGGCTTGAGGCGGAAGCGGACGGTGAGGGGTTGTGCGGCGGCGGTATCGTCAGAGGTTACCGTTTGCTCCGCCGTGGCGGTGACGCGCTGCTGGTCGATGACTTTGCCAGCTTCGTCGAGGAGCTGGGCAACGATGGCCTGGCCCTTGTAGCCGGTTGCGGTGAGCTGGGCGGTGAGGTTGACGGGGGTGTCTTCGAAGTTGGTCTGTGTGACGGCGACGTCGGAGACGCCGACGTCCCTGGCGGGGCCTTGCCGGCCGATGAGGACGGGGTAGATGGGGGGCAGGTGAGCCGCCGGTGCAATGTCTATGGTGGCGGGTTGGGTGGAGCTGTTCTTGCCCTGGGATTGGGCGAGGAGGCGCTCGAGCGCCTGGGCGTCGGTGGGGTTGCCGTCGGTGAGGAGGAAGACGCCGGCGAGGGGGCGGTTGTGGAATCTGCGGGTGAGGCGGTCGAGGGCGGCGGCGAGGGCGGAGGCATCGCCGTCGAAGGTGAGGTCGTCGGTGGCGCGGGCGAGGGTTCGGAGCTGGGTGTCGAAGGCGTACTGGCGGAGGTCGAAATCGCGGCCGAGCTGTTCGAGCCACTTGGCGTCGGGAGCGAGGAGGGATTTGAGTTCGTCGCCGCGGGTCCTGGACGTTGAGGCGTCGGGGCGCACCGGGAGGGACATGCTGCGGCTGTTGTCGGCGAGGACGACGAACTGATTAGCGCCCGGGCGGGCGCGGGCGCCGCTGGCGAGGGGTTCGAGGAGGCAGGCGGCGAGGATCAGGATGCCGAGCAACTTGACCGATCCGGCGGCGACGCGAAGTCCGCGGGATGCGCCCGACGCGCGCCAGTAGCCGGCGACGACGAGCAGGAACAGCAGCGCCGCGACGGTGGCGGCGACGGGGAGCCAGGACGCCGCGCCCCAGACGAGCTTCGGCATGTCGGCCGACGCCGCCAGGGGAAAGGGATGGGGCGGTGTGGTGGCGAACGAGGCGGTCCAGGTCATTTCCCGCTCCCGAGGCGCTCGTAGTAGCGGCGGACCTGATCGGTGTATTGCGGTGGGACTGGCTCACGGTCAATGGGGACGAGCGCTTCGGGGGACTCGCGGCGCATCAGTTCCTGGGCGACCTGGTCGCGGAGCTCGGCAAGGGGTTGGCCGATGCTTTCCTGGACGACGTCCCAGTTGGGCTGCTTGGCGTGTCGGTCGAACTCAGCGCGGATGGCGCGGGCACGGTCGCGGATGGCGGCGGCCTGTGCGCGGAGCCGGGGGTCGCCGACCATTTCCTCGACGTCGCGGAGGCGGTCGGACCAGTCGCGGAAGTTTGCACCGGTAAGGGGGCCGCCGCGGCGATCGTCGGCGCGTTCCTGTTCGAGGAGACCGCCGTTTCCACCGCTGTGACGGATGTTGTCACCGCCGGGGGTGTCGGGGCGGAGGCCACCGGCGCGCGCCTGGGTGGATCGGTTGTCGCGGCCTTGGCCCAGTTGTTGACCTTGACCCGGCTGCTGACCTTGGCCGGGTTGCTGGCCTTCTCCGGGTTGCTGACCTTGGCCCGGTTGTTGGCCTTGGCCGCGCTGTTGACCTTGTCCCTGCTGGCCTTGTTGTCCGGGTTGCTGGCCTTGTTGTTGGCCTTGGCCGGGCTGTTGCTCTTCGCCGGGCTGTTGACCGCGCTGGCCGGGCTGACGGCCTTTGCCCTGTTGTTGACCTTGACCCTCGCCGGGCTGCTGTGCCTGTCCTTGGCCTTGGCCGGGCTGTTGTCCTTGTTCACGCTGACCTTGGCCCGGTTGTTGGCCTTGGCCGGGTTGCTGGCCTTGACCCGGTTGTTGTTGGCCTTGCGCGCCTTGGCCGCGCTGGCCGGGTTGCTGGCCTTCACCTGGCTGTTGACCCTGGCCGGGTTGTTGTGCCTGGCCGGCTTGCTGACTTTCGCCTTGCTGCTGACCCTGCCCTTGTTGTCTCGGCTGTCCCTGTTGTCCTTGTTGTTGGCCCGGTTGTCCGTTGCCCTGGCGCTGTGCGCCGGGCTGCTGCTGTTGTCGTTCGTCGGGTTGTTGGCCGGCGTTAGCGGCGGCGTTTTCGCGCGGGGTGTTTTGGGCGAGCTGAGTGTTGCCGCCGCCTGACGGGCGTGACGTTGACTGCTGCGTTGTCGCGCCGCCACCGCGGGTGGCGTTGGCTTGTTGGCGGCCCTGGCCGGCTCGGCCCATCTCGCGCTCGAGTTGCTGGGCGAGGGCGTCGAGCTCGTTGCGGGCGCGGCGAAGGGATTCGGACTCATCGCCCAGCACGCCCTTGGCGGCTTGTTCGACGCCTTCACGAAGTTTGGTGATCCCGCGGTTGGCCTCGGCCTCGGTCTTGCGGGCGTCCTCGAGGAGGCCCTTGTCGAGCAGTTCCTTGCTGGCATCGAGGGCCTTGTCGGTCTGCTCCTGGCGGGTCTGGCGAACGGTGTCGTAGAGCTGCTTGGAGAGGAGCGGTTCGGCGGTCTCGGCTTCCTCGATCGTCTTCTTTATGCCGTCGAGGAGCTTTTCCAGATCCTGGCGCTGCTTGCCGAGGTCGCCGGTGATCTGCTGGCGATCGCCGGTGGCGGCGTCGCGGAGGCCCGCCTTCTTTTGCTCGGCGGGCTTCTTCGGCCCGTCGAGGTCGGCGAGGCGGTTGGAGAGGTCCTGCTGTTTCTTCTCGAGCTCGCGAGCGTCCTTGCGCATGTCGGTCATGGCGTCGTTGAATTGCCCGGCGGCGGTCTTGCGGACCTGTTCCTTGAGCTTGTTGAGTTGCTCGGCGGCGCGCTGGCCGGCAGCCGACGCGAGCTGCGGTTGCTCGTTGTTCAGCGCTTCGGCGGCCTTGCGGACATTCTGGCGCGTCTGGTCGAGCTGCTCGCGCGTGTCGGCCATGCGCTCCTGGTTTTCCGGGCGCTGGGTGCGGTCGCGGAGCTCGTCGGTGTCGCGGAGGAGCTGCTGCTGCTGATCACGCAGGCGGGCCAGCTGGCGCTTGAGCTCTTCGCGCTGGGCCTGGTCGTTGGCCTTCTGCAGCGCGGATTCAAGCTCCTTCATCTGCTTGTTCAGGTCTTCCTGGCGCTGGGCGAGGTCACGGAGGCGATTGAGGACCTGGCGGGTCTCGCGCTGCTGGGCTTCTTCCTGTTGTTGCTTGGCGCTGCTGGTGCGCTGCTGCTCGTAGCGGTTCTGTTCATCGGCCATCTGCAACTGGTCGAGCTGCTTCTGTTGGCGGGCGCTGGCGCTGCTGGCAGACTGGCCGCGCTGACTCCGGTTGGAACGGACGACCTCGTGCTCGCGGGCGCGGAGCTTGAGAAGTTCCTGGTAGGCGGCCTGCTCGGCGGAAAGCGCCGGCGCGAGCGGATCGGCGGACGGGCCGGCGGCGGACTTGTCGAGCTGTGTGACGGCTGTGTCCATGAAGGCCAGGACGTTTTGCAGGTAGGTCTTGGAGCGCTCGTCCTTGAGCTTCTCGGCCATTGCCTCAGCCTTCTCGCGGTTTTCCGATTGGGATTCGGAGATCAGCTTGACGTCGGGGACGAACGCCGCGGAGGGCGTAGCGACGCCGGCCTCGCGGCGGATGACCTTCCACGTGGCGTTGATGATCTCCTTCTGTTTTTCGGCGAGCTGCTCGGCCTGCTGGGCGTTGGCGCTGCTCTGTTTTTGCTGCTCGTTCTGTTCTTCCTCGCCGCCGGCGGGCTGCTGACCCTGGCGAAAGATTTCCTCAAAGGGCCGAACCTCGGCGAAGAACATGTCACCCGACGTGCGGCGGGGCTTGCCGTCGGGGCCGACGTCCTCGGCCCAAAGATAGTAGGAGAACAACTGGTCGGGCTTGGCGGCGAGCTTTTCGAGGAAGACGGTGTGGGCGACGTCGCGGCGGTCCTTGCCGGGGAGGTTTTCCGCCAGGATCACGTCGCGCGGCGCCTCGCCGGCGATCGTGTAGTTCATGCCGACGCGGCGGACGCCGAAGTCGTCCCAGACCTTGGCGCGGACGGTGACTTCCTGGATGGGGGAAACGTCGATGTCGCGGGCGGGGAATTCGAGCTTGAGGTCAGGGGGGCGGTTGGCGGTGACGTTGATCGCCAGCTCTTCGGGGTCCTTATTGGCGCGGCGGTCTTCATCGACGAGTTTCAGCCGGTAGTTTTGCGATTGCCGCATGTCAACCGAAGCGGTGTAGACGGTCGGGTCTTTGGGATCTGCGACGAGTTGGAGCTCCGCGGGTGAGGTCGTCGCGGTGGGTTGGGTGCTGGGCTTGCGCGTGTCGGGGACAAGGCGAGCTTCCTTGACGGGCTTGTTGAGGTGGAAGACGAGGGTGGCCTTGGTGCCTTCGACGGCGGTGACGCTGCGGGTGTCCTCGACGGTGGCGTCGGGCATGGCGGTGTAGTCCGGGAACTTGAGCTTCGCGTCCGCCTGCTGGAGGGCGGGATAATCGAATACCCTGGCGGTGTACCAGCGGGTTTGGACGCCGTCGTAGCGGACGGCGTACGTAAGGTCGCGATCGACGGAGGGGACGCGTGCGCCAAAGACCGGGTCGTCGAGGCTCTTGGACATGGTCATTTCGCGGAGCTTCAGGCCGCCAGGGGATTTGTCGTCGTTTTCGCGGACGAAGAGGTGGACTTCGCCGGGCAGGCGAGAGGTAAAGCGGGCGAGTACCAGGAGGCTGGTGCCGCGCTCGATGCTGGTGTCTTCGGGCTCGATCTTGATCTGAAATTCTTCGATGGGCTTGGTGGTCGGGCCGAGGGCGAGGTAGTTGGAGAGGCCGCCGCCGCGGTGGCGCAGGTCATTCGCGAGGAAGCCGGCGGCGACGAGGAGGATCGCCAGCGAGAGCCATTGGCCGCCGGTGGCGGCGCGGAGGCGGGCGGTTGGGACGACCTCCTGCCAGGGGTGGGCCTTGGCGTGGTCGAGCGCTTCACCGATGACGGATTGCTGGAGGAAGCCGAGCTCGCCGCCGGCGACGGCCGGGCGCTGTTCGAGTGCGGTGAGGAGACGGGCATTGAGTTCGGGAAAGCGTTCTTCGATGCGGCGGCCCAGCGCCACCGAGTCGCGCGCGGCACCCAGGCGCGCGAAGAGGTAGGGGACGGCGAAGACGACAACCGCGACCAGCGGCAGCGCCAGCAGCGCGACGGTGGCGCCCGCGCCGCGGCCGCGGGCAATTGTGGCGATGACGATCAGCGCGAGGGAGAGCCAGAGCGCCGCGAGGACCCAGCGGAGCGCCAGTTGGCGGTCGCGCCGTCCAATTGATTCCAGCTCTTGTCGTAGTTGTTGGTCATTCATCGTCGCGTCTCACTGTTAATTGGCCGCCGCGGTGGCCGTTCGCCGGGCGAGCCGGCCGGCCAGCGCGGTCTCGACCGCCAGCAATCCTAATACACCCAGGATCAACCAGCGCCACAGTTTTTGGCGGTTTTCCAGTTCGGCGGATTTGAGGCGACGGTCGCGGGCGGCGATTTCGTCGGCCGATTCGGGCTTGCCGACCTTCGCGCCCCAGCGTTCGAGGTCTTCGGTGGTCAGGGGCGCAGTTCGGCTTTCGTCGGGGTGGACGTTTACGGCTAATAGGGTGTCGCGGCCGTTTTCGGACAAATGATAGATGCCGGGTTGGTCGGCGTGATCAAAGGTAGCGGCGGATTTCGCCAGGTCGATCGACTTGCCGTCGGAGCCGGTGAGGGCGCGGTTGGAGGGCGCGGCGGCGGCGGTCGCTGATTCCGCGGAGAGCAGCGCGATCGATTCGTTGACGAGGTATTGGGCGTCAATCGTGCCGGCGTCGTGGCGGCCAAGCAGTCCAGCCATGAGGGGGACGAACTTGGTGGAAAGCGCGAGTTGGCTGTCGGCGGGGTTCCAGCCGGCGGTGGCGACGAGGACGCGGCCTTTGCCGATCGATTGCTCGATGAGGTAGGGATCGCCGTCGTCGAACCAGGCGAGAGGCCGGAGGGTCGCCGCGGCGGCGGCGGCGGCCGGGAGTTTCATTCGGCGGTGTTTCCAGAAGTGGATCTTGGTGAAGTCGCCGAAGCGGGCGTCGGCGAAGGGGGCGAAGAGGGGGTGGCGCGTGTCGACGCGGCCGAGGAGGGCGTAATCACGGGCGGGGGATTCCTCGATCGGGATTTGGTCGAGGCCGAGCAGGTCGGCGGCCGACCTGGCGGCGGAGGCGTCGCTGAGAACGTAGAGGACCTCGCCGCCGGATTGGGCGAAACGACGCAGGGCGGCGGAAGACGCGGGGACGAGTGGGCCGCTCGCCACGACGGTTCGGACGCCCAGGACGTCGGTGTCGGCGATTGCTTGCGCGGATTTGTGCTGAACCAGCTCGACCTTGCGCTGCGCGGTTTCGGCCCATGCGGTTTGGAGGTAATACGCCAGGCCCTTGACGTCGTCGAACGAGTCATCGCCGACATAAAGGACGCGGACGTTTTCGCGGCGCGGCGGGACGAGGTAGAGGGTGTTGTCAAAATCGGCGTCGTCGCCGGTAAGGACGAGGCGGTCCGCGTTCAGCTCGGGCTTGGGCCAGGGGAGCTTGACGACCTGACCTTTACCGGGCGGGACGTAAACCGAGTGGGGCTGGAGGGACGCGATGGGGCCGGCGGCGGTGGCCCAGGTGAGGGAGAACTGTTCCTTCGTCGAATTGGCCTCGTTATTGACACGGACGCGGAGGCGGGTGTTGTCGCGGGCGGTGGGCTCGTCGGCGGCGTCGCGCACCAGTTGCAGGCCGGCGTTGGTGGGCTGTTTCACGGTTACGGCATGAACCTCGAGCAAGACGCCCTTGGGCCACTGGTAGTTCTGCAGCGACTCGGCGTGGGCGCCTTGCTGCATGTCAGAAATGAGGATGACCTGGCGGGCGGCATATTCGGGGGCGTTCTTGTTATTGGCGTTCTGCGCGTCGGCCAGGGCGTCGGCGACGGTGGCGATCGCGTCGCCGAGGTGCGTGGCGGACCAGGTGGGTTTGGCTTCGGCCAGGCGGGATTTCAGGATCGTCACGCGGCGGGCGGGCTCGAGCTCGTTCCACTCGGTGACGGTCATCGCTGGGCGGACGTGTTCGTCAAAGAAATAGAGGGCGGCCTCGTCATTTGACGTCAGCCCGTCAACGGTTTGTTCGGCCCGGCGGATGGCTTGTTGCCAGAGATCGGCGCGGCGCATGCTGGCACTGGTGTCGAGCAGGATGGCGACGCGGCGGCCGCCGGCGCGGGTGGATTCAAGGTCCGCGGCGCGGCTGAGGAACGGGCGGGCGAAGGCGGCGGCGAGGACGATAAGGGCGGCGGCGCGCAGGATCAGAAGGAGGATGTTCGTCAGTCGGCTGCGGCGCGTCAGGCGCGGCGGGGACTGTGAGAGGAACATCAGGGAGCTGAAGACCTGCCTCGAGTGGGGCGTGCGGCGAATCAGATGGAAAAGGATCGGTAGCGCCACGGCCAGCGCGCCGGCGAAATAGAGCGGGGCGAGAAGGCCCATCAGCCGGCCCTCCCCGCCGCGTTGGATGATGCGGTTGCGCGGTTGGTGGCGCGGACGCTCTGGCGGCCGCCGTGCATGCGGGACCGGAGGAAGTCGAAGAGGGTCAGCTCGAGCGGTTGCGACGTGGGGAGCTGGTGAACGGCGATGCCGAGCTCGCGGCAGAGCTGTTCGATCTCCGCGGCGTGGCGCGCAAAGTTCTGGACGTACTGCGCCCGGGCCGCGGCGGGGTCGACGTAGAGGTCGCGACCCGTCTCGATGTCCACAAACGTGGCGGCCTTGTCGAAGCCGAAGTCGATCTCGGCGGGGTCGAGCACGCGCATGATCACCACCTCGTGCCCCTGCGAGCGCAGGTAGCCGAGCTGCTTGCGGAGGGAATCGACGGGGGCAAGGAGGTCCGAGATCAGGACGATCATGCCGCGCTTGCGGACGGTGGCGGCGACCTGTTCCAGCGGCGTCGAGAGGTCGGTGGACGTGCCGGCGACGGCGCGTTCCAGGCAGACCATGAGGCGATGCAGGTGGCCGGGGCGGTAGCGCGGCGGGACGAAGTCGGCAATCCGCTGGTCGAAGGTCACCAGGCCCACGGCATCGCGCTGGGTGGAGAGGAAGTAGGCGAGGGTGGCGGCGACGGTGCGGGCGTATTCGACTTTTGTGTAGGCGATCGAGCCGTAGCCCATCGAGCGGCTTAGATCGACGAGCAGGTGGCAGCGGAGGTTGGTCTCTTCCTGAAAGCGTTTGATGAAGTAGCGGTCGCTGCGGGCGTAAAGTCGCCAGTCGAGATAGCGGGGGTCGTCGCCGGGGGAGTATTGCCGGTATTCGCTGAACTCGACGGAAAAGCCGTGGTGGGGACTGCGGTGCAGGCCGGAGAGGAAACCCTGGACGACGATGCGCGCGCGGAGCTGAAGGCTGCGGATGCGCATGAGCGTCGGCGGGTCGATGAAGCTGGACGAGGATGGGCGAGGGGCCGCGGTTTCCATGGGCGGGTGCGTTGCGCGTTGCTGCTATGCCTGCGACTTGACCGGCTCCTTGACGGTTTCGAGGAGGCGGTCGATGACCTTCGCGACGCTGACGCCTTCGGCCTCGGCGCGGTAGTTGATCAGGATACGGTGGCGCAGGGTCGCATGGGCTAATGCTCGCACGTCCTCGACCGCGACGTGCGCGCGGCCGGCAAGCAGCGCCTTGGCCTTGGCGCCCAGCACCAGGAATTGTGCGGCGCGAAGGCCTGCGCCCCAGTTGACCCATTGATTCACGAAGTCGGGCGTACCTTCCTGGTGGGGGCGGCTGGCGGCGGCGAGGCGGACGGCGTAGCGGACGATGTCCTCGGCGACGGGGACCTTGCGCACGATGTCGTGGAAGCGAAGGACGTCTTCGCCCGTGAAGAGCGCCTGGATTGGCTCGGGCTTGCCGGAGGTCGTTCGCTGGACGACGGTGACCTCGTCGTTCTCCGGCAGGTAATCGATGACGACGTTAAACATGAAGCGGTCGAGCTGCGCTTCGGGAAGCGGATAGGTGCCTTCCATTTCGATCGGGTTCTGCGTGGCGAGCACGAAGAAGGGTTCGTCCAGCGGGTAGCGGACGCCGGCGGCGGTCACCTGGTGTTCCTGCATCGCCTCGAGCAGCGCCGCCTGGGTCTTCGGTGGCGTCCGGTTGATCTCGTCAGCCAGCAGCACGTTGGCGAAGATCGGCCCCTTGACGAACTGCATGCGCCGCCGCCCCTGGCCGTCGTCTTCAAGGATTTCGGTGCCGGTGATGTCGGCGGGCATCAGGTCGGGGGTGAACTGGATGCGCTGGAACTTCAGGTGGAACACCTGCGCCAGCGAGCGTACCAGCAAGGTCTTGGCCAGGCCCGGTGCGCCGGTGATCAAGCAGTGCCCGCCGGCGAACAGGCTGTACAGCAGTTGTTCGACCACCGCGTGCTGGCCCACCATGACCTTGGAGAGTTCGCGGAGGATGCGCTCGCGCGCGTCGCGGATCTGCTCGACGGTTTTCTTCTCAGTTTCATATTCGCTCACGAAATTGGCTCCAATTCAATCAGCGTCAATGGGTCATGGCCCAAAATACGATGTTAATCCCCATTGGGTAGGCTTTTTTCTCGGAGTACGTTCGAAAGTACCACTCGTCCTCGCCCTCGCGTTCCCAGCCATCGCCCAGGTCGGTGTTCTGGCAGACGAGGACCATGATGCGGCCCTTGTCGTCGTAGAGGGCGCGATAGTGCGCGCCCTTGGCGTCGGGCCGCTCATAGTCCTGGTTTTCCTGACCCTTGTGGGCCAGAGCTTGCTCAATGCCGGGGATCTGGGGTTTTTCCTTAAGGTCGAAGACGCAGTGGAAGATGGGATGGTCGATCTCCAAGTCTTCTGTCTCCCTGTCTGGGAAGACTCGCTTGAGTTGCTGTTCGTAGTTTTCCCAGGCGCGGACGCCCCAGAAGTCGTCCACCATCAGGAACCCGCCGTTGAGCAGGTATCGCCGTAGCGCGACGATTTCCTCTTCGCTGAACTCGAGATTGGCGACTTCGAGCATGTAGATGAACGGATAGTCGAACAGGCGTTCGTCGGTCAGGTCGAGGATGATCGGGTGGGGGTTGACCTTGAGGGAGGTCATCTGCTGCAGGCGGAAGGAAAAGTTGAGGTCGCTGTCGGGAAAGTCGGTGATCCAGGTGTTGCCGCGATAGTTTGAGGTATAGCGGATGCGGCAGAAGGTGAAGACGTCGCTCTTGAAGTGCGGATCGACTTCCCAGTCGGGCGTCCCGTGACGGTCGGCGGGAAGCTCAGGCTTGAAGCCCTGCGCGGCGGCCCGGCGGTAATTGTTCCGGGACTGTGCCCACACCACGCTGCCGCCGATCCCGACCAGCAGGACGAGGAGGATCGCGAGATATCGAGGGCAGAGGCGGCATCTCATGGGCGGGTCTCCTGAGGTGTTGGCTGCGCGGAAGTCGCTCGCGTCGATGGGCGGGTGGGAGGCCGGGGTGCGGCGTCCATCTTGCGGCTGACGTCGAGCAGGAGCGCAAGGGCAGCGCGATAGCGCGGCGCTTCCTCGAGCGCCCGCACCACTTCGCTTCGAGCTGCGGGGAGTTGGCCATCGTCCGCGAGCAACCTGGCGAGACGGTAACGTTGTTCGACAACGTCGAGCGTGTCGAGCAGGAGCAGTGTGCGGCGGGCGGCGATGGCGACCTTGCGATCCTTCGATTCTTCGGCCGCGGCGGCAAGGGCGCGGTGCGGCGCGGGCAGCAGCGGGTTGACGGCGATCACCTGCTCGGCGTACTTGCGCACGGCAGGCCAGTCGCCGGCCGCCCGTGCGATCTCGATCAGTCGCAGCCGGGGTTCGATCGCGTCGGTGTCCAGCGCGACGTGCGTTTCGAGCATTGCCCGCTCCTGCCGGGTTTCCTTCAGCTCACGATGCGCCGCCGCCAGGAGCAGGTATGGGCCGCCCGCCTGGGCGTAGCCGGGGTAAAGCTCGATCGCCCGGGTAAGGGGTGTTTTTGCGGCTTCCCATTTGCTGGCGGAGAGAAGGGCGCGCCCTTCGCCGAGCAAGCCCCAGAAGTTGTTCGCATGATCCTTATTCCACGCGGCCATCGCGGCGGCGTCGGCGTCGAGTGCCAGCTTGGGATGCGCGAGATCGGCGCCGGGCGCGAGGTTCTTCGCCAGGTCGGTGAACCACGCTTCGAAGTGCTCGTCGAGCTTGGCAATCGGCTCGGTGTGACTGGCCAGCGCCGTGTTGATCGGGATCGATTCACCCAGGTCTTTGAGGATCGCGTTGAGTGCCGGCGCTCCGAACTGTTCCACGATGTAGCGCACGACCATCGACGATTCGTAGTACGCGAACTGGAGGTGCATCGGGGAGGGAGGTTTCAGGAAGGCGCCGCTGAGTTGACTGACCGGAGTGACGCCGCCGTCCAGGATCAGGTCTCGGTACTGCGGGTTCATCACCTGGCCCCACGCCGGGTTTTCCTGCCGCTCTTCGTAGACCGAGATCCCCTCGCTCAGCCAGCGCGGCATCTTGTTGCGCGTGACGTGCAGCGTGACTGTGTGACAGAATTCGTGCCAGAGGATCGCCTCCCAGTCCGCCGGGTGGGCCATGCGCGAGGCGGGGCTGTTGACGGTGACGACGGGCCCGAAGCAGACGCCCAGGAAACCCGCGCCGCCCGGCAGGCCGAACGTGCGGATCGCGAAGTCCTGTTGACGGGGGAAGATTTCGACGGTCACCGCGCCGCCCAGATCGGCGCCATACTTGGCGCAGAGTTTCGTCCGCGCGCGTTCGAGCAACGCCATCGCGCGATCGCCGTAGACCTGCGCTTCCCGCTCATCCATGCGCAGGAGGAAGTGATCGTTCTTCAGCTCGCGGAACCTCGCCAGGTGATCGCGCAGCTCGATCAGGTTGAATGCGACGACGTTGTACGGGTCTTCTTCAAAGACCGCCGCCGCGAGCCCCCAACCTTCTTCTTCCTGCCCAAGGCGCAGGAGATCCTCACAAAGCTGAACGCGGGCCGGGCGGTATGTGGGCGCAAAGGTCAGCGCCTGCCGCTGATACGCCGCCCCTTCGGTGAAGCGGTATTTCGACGACAGCTTCTCACCGATGAAATGGTCCACCGCAGGGTTAGTGGTCCACGTCGTCAGCCCGTGGGCGCGGGCGTCGCGCTCGCCTTTGGAGTCGCCGGCAAGGTGGGCGAGGACAGCGCGATACGCCCAGGCCTTGGCCTCGTGCGGGTTGACCGCCAGCACTTGGTCGAGCACTTCGGACGCCTGCGCGTAAGCTTCGCGGTCGATGAGGTTTTCGGCTTGGAACAGCAGACTGCTGACGTGTGCTGGATTGATCTTCAGGGCCTTGGCGAGCGCTTCAGTCGCCTTGTCGGAATCGTTTTCGTACGCCCGCGCCAAGCCGAAGTAGACGTCGGGATTGTCGGGGGTGCGCTTGGCGGCGTTGGTGAAGGCTTCGAGCGCCAGGCCATAGTCGTGCTTTTCGAGCGCCAATTCGCCGCTGGCGAGGTACGGCTCGGCCGATTCGGGGCCGTCCTTTTTCGCCTTATCGTAATAGTTTTCCAGGACCTGCCGGGCGTCCACCCCGTTCATGAGCATCGCCCGCCCCACCGCGACGCGGCTGGTGGAATCACCAAACCGCCAGGGAAACTGCTCTGCCCGCTCTTTGATGGCCGTCAACGCCGCCTCCGCGTCGTCCGGTCGGTTGTTGTAGCGAAGGGCTTCGACGTTCATCAGCTGCAACTGCACGCTGTCCGCGTGCCGGTGTAAACCGGCCTCGACCGTCTTGAGGGCGTCGTCGTATCGGCCGGTGATCAACTCGGCGCGAACCTTGACCAGCCACCACCCCTCGCGCCACGGCTCGGCTTCCACCCCTTTGGTGCATTCTTCGAGCGCGGCGGCGTACTTACCGGTCCGGACCATCCCCTGCGCGTCGGCGATGTCCGCCGCCGCCGCGCCCAATGCCGTTAGTGCCAGAAATGCGATGACGATGGCCACCACCGGCCAGTGAGGCCGAACCACCCAGTTCGTTTTCAAAGCTGATCGGGGATCGTCCATCTTCCGGCATCCTACCGTAGGCCCGTCGCACCCACTACAGAGCACTACTCTTCGTAACGCTGGATGAGGGAAACTGTTGCAGGCGCTTTTAACATCAATCACGCATGCTCAGACGATCTTGCGTGCCGTTTTTTGCTGGCCTCGGACTGAGCGTACCTCCCGATCAAGGCTCGGATCATGGGTGGCCCGATGGCTAATCCGGCGCCCAATGACGGCTACAAAGCCTCACTTCTTCACCTTCTGGGCGACGAACTCGTATAGCGCTTTGGTGGCCGGATCGTCGGGGAGGCCGAGGTCGTCGTTGAGCTTGGAGTGCTCTGTGTTTTTGGCGCCGAAGACGCGGGTGGGGACGCCTGCTTCCTTCAATACTGCGCCCAGGCGGAAGGCTTGGGCTGACGTGTCGGGGTGATTGGCGACGTGGAGGATCAGGAAGGGGGGGATGCCCTTGTCTTTGGCGATGTGGTTGACGGCGGAGAAGTCGCGGTGTTTGGCGGGGTCGTTGCCGAATTTTTCGCGGTGGCCGAACTTCTGCGGGGGCATGCCGTGAACGCGCCAGCGCGTCTCGGCGACCTCGATGATGGCGGGGATGTCGTAAGTGTCGCCATCCACCGGCACGCACCCTTTGAGCACGTCGAAGCCGATGCCCTCCGCCTTCAGGTATCGCTCATCGGTGCAGATGAGCGCCGCGAGCTGCGCGCCGGCCGAATGCCCGCCCACCAGCAAGCGCTTCGGATCGCCGCCATATTCGGCGATGTGATCCTCCACCCAGCGGCAGGACTTGGCGACGTCTCCGATGAGCGTGCCCATGTCGACGGCCGGCAGCAGGCGGTAGTTGACGGAGACAAAGACGAACCCCTTGTCCATGAACGCCTGCGGCTTTAATGCCACGTCAGTCTTGTCGCCGGTCTGCCATCCGCCGCCATGGATCCAGAAGACGACGGGGAGGTTTTTGGCATCGGCGGGGGCGTAGACGTCGAGGGTTCGCTTCGTATCCTCCACGCCCGCGTAGGGGATGTCGCGCTTGATAGTCTCTGCCTGCGCCGCGGCGGCGAGGACGACCGCCAATAAGGAGACTGCGAGGTATTTCATGCGGCGGATTGTCCCGCTGCATTTACGGAAGTTCAACTCTTGCGGGGCGTCTCCCGAGCGAAAATAGCCATCCACTCGGGATCATTCATCCAAATAGGACGTTGCG
>JAQGHM010000148.1 GCA_028291615.1 Phycisphaerales bacterium
CGATGGCGCGTAGCGGCAGCGCCGTCACACCGTGAAGCACTGAAAGCCCTCGTTCGTACGCGCCACCAACCTTCCGAGCCACGACCCCATCGATCTGCTCGCTGCTCATGCGCCGGCTGGCCTTACATTCCCCGAGGCGTCCACTTCCGCGACTGCATTATGGGGACGCACGTCGTCGATGCCCCTATCTGACATCCTTACGATCGCTCAGCATAGTCCCCGGCCCCGAAAGCTCGATTACCTCGATACGATGGAATGTCGTCGCCGCATGGAACGTGCCAATCGCGAGTCGGCTGGAATCACGCGGGCGCCATTGCGCGTTCGGATGTTCCCCTAACTCGCGGTAGTCCGTTGGGTAGTCACTGAGCAATTGACCGTCCAGGTACGCCGTTAAACGACCGTTCCGCACCTCGATGACAGCGCTGTACCGGCGTCCGGCCTCCAGGTGAAGCTTCAGAGTGCTTCGGTTCGCGTGTGCGTCCTGGCCGTCGATCTGCTGAAACCCCGCGTACTGGTTGTTCACGTTCCCCATGATCCACTGAAACGACTTCCCTGACTTCGTGATCCCCATGAACACCGTGTGCTCCCCGGCGGTCGTGAAGTCCACTCGAAACGTGTACTCCTCTGGCGGTGAATAAGGTAGTTCCAGCCGGCTCGGGTCCGTGTTCACGGCTAACGCCGAACCCGCCCGCGACCAATTACCACTCGCGCCGTCCCGCTCGGGGGCGGCATTCCGCAGCACGTCGACCCACACCGGCGCGGCCCCCTTCAGCACTTTCTGCACGGCCGCCTCGAGTTGCCGCTTCTGAAGCCCGGTGGCGCCCACCAATGCCTGGCGGTAGAGCGCCGCCGCATGCTGCTGGACCTTCGGCCGATATGCCTCGGGCTGCCGCGCCATGACCGCGGCCCACGCCGCCGCCGTCTGCTCCACTGCGTCCGCTCCTGCGATCTCCGCCGCTGCAGCCTTCTTCGTCTCGGCGTTCGTTCCACCCGCGAGCATCGGCAGGCCCGCTTCCCAGTCCCCCTTGCAGAAACAAAGGTACACCCCCGCCTCCTGGCGAGCCGCCGCATCACCGGGCGTCCCCTTTAGCCGTTCCATTGCTTTGATGAACTTCTCCCGGTTGACGCGCAGAAGTTCCAGCTCTTTAACCCGCCGCGCCACGACCGTCTTCATGATCGCGTCAGCCGCTGCCGCCTGCTGCAATGGACCACTCAGCCGGGATGCCGTGTCGTAATCCTCGTCGTGAACCAGTTGGTCAAACACCCCCAGCGCCACCCGGCAGTTGTCCGAAGTTACCGTCGGAACCTCCGCTTTGCACCCGCCGTCTGCGATCAACTGTCCCTCGATCGCCAACCGGTCCACCTCAAACGCCGCCGCTAGCGCGTCCACCGCCTCGAAACACAGAGACAATTCCTTCCCCTCCGTGGCGGCCTGCTGCGCCGCGGCCAACAGGGCGAATTGATCCGCAGGCTTATCAGCGCACCTCGCCGCTTCACCTAGCAGCTTCGTCGCCAACGCCCGCCGCCCCGGGATCGACCGGTCCGCGAGCTCCGTGGCAAAGACTTCTCGCAACTGTTGCCGCGTTCTGACCAGTTCCGGCTTGTTGGGTACCGGCCGGCGCGAGGCCGCCGCCTTCACCGCAAGATCGGGCCGCACGGGCACGACCGCCTTTGGCGTCCGCGTCAATTCCGGTGGGGGATCAGTCGCCGCAATCGGTTTCGGGGTGACCGGTGCGGCCTGTACCGGTCGCGTTGCCGGCTTCCAATCGTCATCGAAGATACTGCTCGCCCTCACGATGCCAAGTTGCGCAATCGGCAGGACGAACGCGCCCACCAAAGCGATCAGACTGATGGGCCACGAACTATTCCGCGGGGAAAACCAGGCAAACCGCATGGCATGACTCCGATGGGACTGCAACCGCCCCGCACATGTCCCCGCCTCGTGTTTCCACCCGTTTGCAACGTCAGCAATCCTATCGGAGGCATTCCTGGGGTGCAACCGGATGTGAATGTGCTCGGTTTAGACTCGTGGGTGGGTCGCGTGATCGCACAGTCCTAAAGTCGAACCCCGGTCGTTCGTCCGCGCCGTCACCTGCCCCGTCCCATCGCTATGGCGACGATCCCGTCGATCTTCTCGGAACTCTTTCCGAACGCCAACTGTCAACCGATCTCGCCCTGGTCGGCTGGCGTTTGTGCCATTGCAGGTTCTTCGAATGAGTCGTTGTCCTGCTCGAGGGGCAGGAGGGCTGGCCGGATTGATGATCCGAGTAACGCCATCAGTTCCGCCCGGCTGGTCACGGCGTATTTGCTAAACAGCGTCTTCTCATAAACGTGTGCGGTATGGGCGCTGAGCCCAAGCTGTTGGGCGATCTGCTTGCGGCCAAGCCCCTGCCGAATGCAATGGAGTGTCTGGCGCAGCCGTTTGGGTAGCGCATTGACCCCCAGCGTGTCGGGCTTTCGCCACAGGTGGGCCAGCTCCTGATGGGCGAAATGAACAATGGCCACCTCCCGCGTTCCAAATGGTGGTGCGCCGACCGGGCGGCAAATCCCGCATCCGTTGATAACCCCCGGGGGATCGATGCAGACTTGCGAATGAATATGGTGATCCCATCCGCTGGGAACACATACCCGATCGTAAAACTCACTGCCGTACCAGGTAGCGTCGTCGACCAACGCCTGGCGGGTGCAGGTGAAGTCGGTGCCGAATCGAGCCATGATCTGCGGGGTTTGCGGATTGTCGGTCAGATCACCGCGCGCAAGGTACTGCTTCCAGGCGTCGTTGGTGCCCGTGAGAACCATCAGCTCGACATCGGGCTTGATCGCGGCGGGCTTGAGTGCCAGCCTCATCACGTAGCCGTTCGCCATCGTCGCGTCGATCATTGAAAGGAGCCTGGACTGGAAGTGGGCGCGCCACCCGTGCGCATCGGCGCCCAGCTCGCAGACCTCGTGAATCATCCGGTAAATGGAGCGGACGTCCTCCAATCCTGGCGTTTGTTGCTGCAACTTAACTCCCTTGATCGATCAGCCACTCTACGGGCCAACCATGAATTGCGGGTCGCTCCACTGGCTAAGTTCGAAACGGGTGCGCTGTACTTTCCTTCCACATCAATCGGATGCACTCGCCCAAATGCTTCAGCGCCGCGCTCGATACCTTCCATACCGAGATATTGAACGGCGTCTCCACGTCCATCCGCGATACCGGCGTCTACGTCGTCTCGCACGACAAGGTGCAGTTGGTGGCACGATCGGGCAGCGTGATCCCCGGCGTCGGAACCATCGCCGACCTGGAAAACCCCTTCTTCGTCGGCGCCAACAACGCGCTGCTGTTTGGCGGCGCGGTCATCAACGACCTGGGCCAGGTCGCGTTCCAGGCGATCCTGACCGACGGACGAGACGCGCTGCTGATTGCCAGCTCCGCCCAGCATGGAGATCACCAGGACTCGGGCAACGACGATTCCGACGCTGGTGACCGTGGGCACCGCCAGGACTCGTCCTCGGACAAGAAGCACGACGACGATGACGTGCTCCACCGTTCGGGGAACGGACTATTTTGAATAGATGCCGCGGCTCCTCCCGTTCATCTCCGACGGCCTGCGCGGACGTCGGATGCGCGGAAACAATTGAGTGGCTTCGCTGCCGACGCCGCCTTACCCGCTCTGAAGTCAGGCGGCGAGCTGCACCTGAGCGTCGACCGGGATTGCCCAATCGTACTGATTGCAATTCTGAGGATTCTGCAAGTCGCGCGAATCCAGTGAATACGCAACATCCTGTGAGCCGGCACATTGGGCTTAAAGGCGTTACCATGGCCTGAAGGGTCCGTCACGCGCTTAAGCGTTTCACCCGGATATTGAAATACCTACTGCCTTAGAGCCCCCCCGCGTTGTTGATGGCGTTGAAGATCGTGTACGCCATGTTGCGCCAGTTCGACTCGGTCGCGCTCAGCGTGCCGCTGTGGTCGGCGTCCCAGAGCGTGCCGTTCCACGACTTGTTGTCGGCGATCTGCAGCAACTGCGACACCGCGACCGTCGAATTGTTCGCCACGCCGAAGGCCGCGCCGTTGGAGCCGACGTTGTACGTCGCCGCGCCGACGCCCGCGTCGCTTACCTCGAAGTTGTAGTTCCGCGCCACCGTCCCGGCGAGCTGCGCATCGGTCACGTAGGTCGCGAACGCCAGCGCCAACACCTGCGCGTCGAGCTTCTGAGCAGTCGTCTTGTAGAGCGTGGTGTAGAACGCGGCGATCTGAGCGTTACTTTTGCCGAGCAGGCTCGCAGCTCCGGCGTTCTGGCCGTACAGATTCGGGAAGTTGGCGGCCAGCCAGATGCCCAGGTTGGTGTCGGTCGAGCCGTTGTTGAGGCACTTGAGCAGCGCCTGGCCGTTCGAGTTCTGCCAGAAGCCGATCGCGGCCGTCTGACCGCGATGGACCGCACTGCCGACCTCGCCGAAGTTGTAGTTGATGCCGTCGCGGCTGGCGACGATCCTGATGTTGCTGAAACGGTCATTGGACGCGGTGCCAAAGCTGCTGGCAGCGGAGTTGGCGATCGAGCCGAGCGTGTCCTTGCCGTCGCTGACGCCGGTCGGCTGAGACTCCAGGATGGAATAGGTGCCCGGGCGCAGGCCGCCGAAGAAGTAGCGGCCATCGGCATCGGTGAACTCGACCATGCTGACAGCCCTGCCACAATCGTCCGTGCCGCTGAGTGTGACTTTCACGCCGGCGATCACGCCATCAAGGATGTCGATCGAACCGTTGTTGTTCGTGTCGAGATAGACGAACCCGGAGATGCTCGACGGGGCGTTGATCGGGGCTTGCGTGCCGCCATTGTCCGCGCCGAGCAAGCGGCCCTGGGGCGTGTAGAAGATGTTGCTGCCGGCCGGTCCGAGGTGGTCGATGATCTCGCCGCAGACGAAGTCGATCTGGAAATAGGCGTCGGGGGCGGTAACGGTCAGCGAGTGCACGCCCGGGCCGAAGACGCCGGTGTCCGAGTTGTAGATCATCTGCTGATGAGCATTGTCAGCGTCGAATGTCGAGCCAGGGGCGGTGTAGCTGACAAACGAGAACTGATGGGTGGCCGCGCCAGAGGGAACCGTGAAGATCACCTGAACGGTATCACCTTGGTGGACGCTGCCGCGCAGCTGATCGACCACCGTGGTGCCGTTGATCAGGTAGCTGACGTTGGTGACATCGTGGGTATCGCAATCGACGAGGAAGTTGTCGAAGTCGTTGCCGGTCGAAGCGCCACCGTTGGCGGCATTGAGCGTGTAATAGAGCGGCATCGCCGGCCCGGTCTGGAGATACCCAGTGGGGGTGACCTCCCCGATGAAGTATGTGCCCGGCTGAGCGGTAAACGTGTACGCGCCCTTCGCGCCGCTGATGGTGTGATCGACGATCTGGTCGGCGGCGGAAAGCACGCCGTTATGATCGGTGTCGGTGTAGAGGTTGACGGTTACACCGGCCATTGGCGTGTCATCGCTTGAGAGTCCGTTGCCGGTCACGTCCTTGAGGGCGCTGCCGCTGATGGTCAGCGAAGCCGTCACCGTTTGACTGAGCGGCGCGGAGGAACTCGTGGTATAGTTGGTGCTGCCGTTGTACGTCGCGGTAATCGTGTGACCGCCCGCGGCCAAACCGCTGGTTATGAGCGTGGCGACGCCATTGACGAGCTCGACCGAGGCGAGGCTGGTGCTGTTGTCGAAGAACGTAACGGTGCCGGAGGGAGCGGAGGCCGGGCTGCCGATTACGGTGGCGGTAAAGGTGACGGTCTGACCGGGGTTGGAGGAACTTGCGGACGAAGACAGGGTTGTCGTCGTGCCGGCTTGAACGACCGTCAACGTACCTGGAGCATATGTAATGACGTAGTTGATCGAGCTGAGGCCAGTGGCGTTGATCGAGTAGCCGCCGACGGTGCTGGAGGAAGTTGCGGCGGTGGCAAAGACCGCAGCGCCGCCCAGGGAGCTGGCGGAGTCGCTGCTGACAAAGCCGATGTAGCCCAAGCCAAAGGCGGGGTTCGCCTGACCATAGGCGCGGCTGGCGTTGTTGACGGTAACGGTCAGCGCCGCAGGCGTGACCGCGAGCGTGCCGCCGACGTAGGTGATCGTGTAATTCGTCGAAGCGGCGCCCGACGCGGTAATCGCGTAATTGCCAACGTTGATACCCGCGCCCGCGGCCATCCCCAGCGCCACCGGCTGGCTCAGGCTCGTCGCAGCCGTGTCGCTATTCACGAACCCGATGTAAGCCGCAGTCAGCGACGGAGTGGCTGTGCCATAGATCTTGGACGCATCGCCGGCAATAACGGTCAGAGTCGCTTTGTTGATGGTCAGCGTGCCGGCGACAAAGCTGATGTCATAATCACTCGATGCCGCTCCGGAAGCGGTGATGAAGTAACTGCCGGCGTTGCTGGCGCTGTTCGCCGTGGTCGCAAGTGCGGCCGGGGCGGTCAGGCTCGCGGCGCTGCCGCCGTTGACAAACCCGCGGTAGGTCGCGGTCAATGTCGGGACCGCAGCGCCGTAGACATTCGACTGGTCATCGGCGGTGACGGTCAGCGATGCCTTGTTGATCGTCAGGACGCCATCGACGTAGTTGATGGCGTAGTTGCTTGACGTCTGACCCGTTGCGGTCAGCGCGAAGGTACCCGCGTGAACGCCCGGAGTCGAGATGACAAGCGTCCCGCCCAACGATGCCGCGCCGTCTCCGTTTACAAAACCAATGTAGGATGCGGTGAAGTTCGGATTGGCTTCGCCGTACGTCTTGGATGCGTCGTTGGCAGTTACCTTCAGCACGGCCTTATCAACGAGGAGCGAGCCATCCACGTAGGTGATGGAATAGTTGGAGGCCGTGAGGCCGCTGGCGCAAACCATGTAGCTGCCCGCGCCACTCGACGCGGTGGCGCCGGTGTAGAAGCCCAACGACCCGGCCAGGGCGGACAGGTCTTCGCCAAGGACAAACCCGTCAGCGTGTGCCCCAAACGCCGGATTGGCCGAGCCATAGGTCTTGCTCGCATCATTCACGGTAATCGTCAACACCTTGGCATTGACAGTTTCCGCGAGCGCTGCCGACGTGCTGCCGCCGTACTGCGCGTCGCCGCCGTAGATCGCGATGATGCTGTGGTTTCCCGCCATCAACATCGAGGTGCAGAAGAACGCTTGGCCGTTGGCGTCGAGCGCAACGGTGCCCAGGACTTGGTTGCCATCCATGAAGGTGACAAGACCCGACGGTGAGCCCGCGTCGGACCCCGTCACGGTCGCGGTAAACGTAACCGCCATGCCATAGGTCGAAGGGTTCTGCGAAGTGGTCAGCGCCGTGGTCGATGCGACGGAGGCTGCGTCGGCCACCTGCGAGAACTCTGAGAACTCGGACGTGTTGCCGGCGGAGTCGGTGGCCGTTGCGGTAATGACGACGTATTTCGGGTCCGGATGCGTGAACGTCTTCATGAACGTTCCGTGCCCGTGTGCGTCGGTGGTCACCGTGACCGTGCCGAGGTATTGCTCTCCCTCTCCGATACCAGTCGGACTTGCCGCCTGATTGCCGAAGAGGTCGATCTCGTATGTGGTATTTATGGAGGCGTCGAGGCTGCCGCGCACGGTGACATTCCCCGAGGTGGTATTGCGGCTGGCCTGCGCAATGACGGGAAAGTTCTGATAGTTGTTTGGACCGATGTGCCCGGCGCGACCGTTGGGTGTGGGACCGGAGCTGGTAATTATCACCGGGCCGGAGAAGTCGGCCAGTTCGGTCAAATCGATGCCGATACCGTTGTCGTGCATCGAATTGCCGCGAATGGCGTTGTTGACGCCACTGAGCTCCGGATCAAGCTGGCGGTAGATGGTAATCCCCGAGCCATGGTTGTAGGTAATCACGTTCCCCTCGCCCGCCCCGATTCCGCCAATGCGATTTCCCGACGACGTCCCGTCCAGGCCGATCCCATCCGCTTGATTTCCCGAGTCAACACCTGATCCGATCACGTTCCCAGTTATGACCACTCCAGAGGCTTCGGTCAGCCGAATTCCATCTCCCTCGTTCGACGCAATCAGGTTTGAGTTGATCAGCACCTGAGGAGTCGCGCCCGAGGATGAAGTGATGTTAGTGAGCGCGATCCCATCGCTTTGATTGCCCAAAAGGTTATCTTCTCCGACGAAGGTACCGCCGATCGTATTCCCGATGATCTGAACGGCGGTGCTGTTATTGACGTTGATGCCCCGGCTGAAGTTCGCCGCGATCACGTTCCCCTCGCCTGGCCCTGTTCCCCCGATGGTAACGTCCCCTACGCCATCCAGTCGGATACCGTCACTGCCGTTGCCTCGACCCACCGTGCCTGTGGGGTCGGTTCCGATCAGATTCCCAGTGATCGTTGCGTGTGTGCCTGTAACGAAAATCCCGTCGTTGTTGTTCAGCGCGATCACGTTGGCATTGATGGTGCTCATCGAGTTATCTACCTCGATGCCGAAGCTATAGTTAGCGTAATGCCTGTCGGGAACCGCTGCAGTAGGGTCAAACCCGATGTAGCACCCCGTGACGGTGTCGCCATCGCCCCCGCTTAAGCGGATAGCGCCGTCGAAGCTCGTCAGGGCCAGCCCGCGAATTGTGCTGCCGCCTCCTTGAATCTGAAGCCCCGCAAAAGGATTGCCCCCACTAATACCTAAGCTCCCATCAAGCCAAATCAGTGGCGTGCCCGCGAAGCCCGGTTCTGTCGTCCCGTCGATGGTGACCGCCTCGGTCAACGCTGGGAGTTTGCTCTGCAATTCGATTTTGAATGCCGCTGGATTCATTGGATCCAGGATATTGAACTCAATCCTGTCCGGCCCGTCCGAAGCATTGGCACTATTATTGGCACCCGCAATCGCCTGGCGTAACGAACCAGGCCCGTCGTCAGCGGTGTTGATGACGTGAAACACCGCCGTCATCAATCGCCGCTCTTCCAACCCCTCAAAACCCACCACTTCTTCACACGCCCGACGCAGCTTCCCGATACGCTTGGTTCCCGACAGACCGACAGCCTTGTTGAGCTTCATGGTGCCAAACCCACTGGTAAGAGGTTAATCGTGCCCTGGGGTCGCGGGGTACAACTCCGCACGACCGCAGCGCACCATTTGGTTATCGGCGGCGGTGGGATGGCACTTGAACGACCACCGCCGGAATGACGGGGCCCCATAAAAAAACGATGTAGCGGCTTGGGAAGCGCGTAATACCCCTCGGGCCATGTCCAATTCTAGATGGTTGCCCCACCTGACCCTCGGCGCATCTTTCAAATCAAGAGTCGGTCGAACGTGACAACACCCCGCCCCGCCCGCCCGACAGGACGCCGAAACGGGAATATCGCCTTTGCCTGATCTTTTAAGATCGGCCCCGCCCTATTCCGCCTTTGTCCGGCGCCGCAGGAACAAAACGCTAAGCCCAAGCACCCCCAGAACGCCCGGCTCAGGCACCGCGGCGAACGCGCGAGCCAGGTCCGCCTGGAAATCGGCACTCGCGCCCGGAACCGGCGAACTCGGAAGCGCCGTATTGTAGTTCTGCGCCATCTTCGCCAAATCCAGGAAATCAGTGTTCCCGTCGTAATTTATATCGCCGGTCGACCACTGCCGCGTCCCATCCGTCACATTATAACTCTGCGCCAGCCGTGCCAAGTCAAGGAAGTCGACAGCCCCGTCCAAGTTCACATCGCCACCTAGGGTATAGCGGGCGATAACAGTGCTCTTATCCACCGTCGTCCCGAGGAACGTATCGCTGGTACCGTTCGCAAAGGCCAGCACGTCCCCAGCCAAAGCATATCCAACCGCGGTTAGACTGCCGATCGACGAAGACGTAATACCCGTCGCGCCATCCCACTTGCCATCGCCCGCCGTCGGCGCGGTGGGGTGGTAACCCGCCAGGATCTGCGACCGCACCGAAGCCAGCGCCGCCGCGTCACTTCCCGCGCCCGCCGCGTAATGCACCGCCAACCCATTGGTCATCAAATCGAGCTTTCCACCAGTTAGCGAAAGCTGACTCGCCGTCGCCGTTCCATCACCGACGGTCAGCGCGATCTTCGTCGCACTCACCACCCGCGCCTGCCCGCCCGTCACCGTCAGCGCCTTAACCGTCTGCGCCGACGCCGCGTCGAACTTGCCGCCCGTCACCGTCATGCCCGAACTGTTGGCCAGATTGCCCGTAACCACCAGCGCGCCCCCGCTCACCTCAGCCGGCCCGGTAAGCCCCGCCGCCCCCGTCACGGTGAGCGATCCCAAGCCCGACTTGGTCAACTTACCCGACCCCGTCAACGGCCCGGTGAGCGACACCGTCCCCGTCGCGCTCACAACATCGATCGTGCCGCCGCCTTGAGCAATGTCGAACGTCCGCGACGACGTGGCAGGGGCAGCGTCAGTAACGCGGATCGTGCCGTTGGTCGCGCTGTCGCCCAGCGTAACGGTCGTCGTGCCGCCGTTGGGGAAACTAGT
>JAQGHM010000165.1 GCA_028291615.1 Phycisphaerales bacterium
AGCCTCGGCCACCTCACCGCAGGCCAGCGCGTCGACACCAGCATGACCTGGGACTACCACGTCGGCCGCACCGACAACGGCAACGGCGTCGTCGATGCCGGCGACAAGTTCTACCAGAACGTCCCCCTCGCCGACTTCGCACTCTCCCTGATCAAGGACGGCCGCGTCATCGCCACCAGCGACAGCCTCTACGACAACACCGAGCTCCTCACCTACAAGATCACCACCGCCGGCAACTACGCCCTCGAAGTCTACCGCCACCCCACCGGCGGCAACCGCAACGAAACCTTCGCCGTCGCCGCCCACGTGCTCAACAACCCGCCAAGCTTCCGGTCGATCGAAGATCCCACGACGCTCGTCGCCTCGGCGTCCAGCGGCGTCTCCAGATCGATCGAGCCCGCCGGCGTCTCCCGCTCAATCGAGGTTACGGCGGTCCCCGAACCGTCATCAGGCCTGCTCCTCCTGATCGCCACCGGCATCGCATGCGGTCACCGCCGCCGACGCTGCAGTCAATAAACCGCCCCCTTGATCTCATCTGCAACCGCCCATCATTTCGCACCGCCCGTTATTCGCCATCTTTGACGCCACTGGATACAGTAACGGGCATCGGATTAAATGATTACTGCCTTGCCTCCAATAGGCCGGTGCATCACGGGAGTGTGGGTTGCACAACACCAGCAAGCATCTACTGGCCGACGCGATCAAAGCGAACCTGTCGCCCGCCGTCAAACGCCGCGGTGGCGAAGTATCGGTCATCAAAAAGTTCGAAGCCAAGGCCCGAGCCTGGGCTAAGCCGACCGAACTCCTGAAGAATTCACACCGCATAATCCTCGGCGACGCCCGGGAAATGCCCGGCTTGAGTGCGGCAGCGCCCCTGCACCTCGTAGTGACATCTCCCCCCTACTGGGATCTAAAGGAATACGGCGACGACCACGATGGCGCGCAGCTCGGCCATATTCATGACGAATCGGCATTTCACACCGAGCTCGGACGCGTCTGGAAAAACTGTTACGACCGGCTGGTCCCCGGCGGCCGCATGTGCGTCGTCGTCGGCGACGTCTGCCGCTCGCGCAAAGCCTACGGCCGCCACGTCGTCGAGCCCCTCCATGCCCGCATCCTCCTCGAGTGCCAGCGCATCGGGTTCGACCCGCTCGCTCCGATCATCTGGAGCAAGATCGCCAACGCCGTGACCGAGGTCGAAGGAAACGGGGCGCCGTTCCTCGGCAAGCCCTACGAGCCCAATGCGATCATCAAAAACGACATCGAATACATCCTGCTCTTCCGCAAGCCCGGCGGTTACCGCCACCCGTCGCAACTCCAGCGCGACATGTCGATGATCGATAAAACGGACCACGCGCGATGGTTCCAACAGATATGGACCGACGTCCCCGGCGAAGTACAGCGCCATCACCCAGCCCCATTTCCAAAGGAAATCGCACTGCGGCTGATCGGCATGTTCTCATTCGTCGGCGACATGGTGCTCGACCCTTTTTGGGGAACTGGAAACACCACGCTGGCCGCGATGGAGATGCACCGATCGTCCATCGGTTTCGAGATTGAGCCCGCCTATTTCGAGCGCGCAAAGACACGGTTCGCAACCGTTCCTTTCAACTCAACGATAGAGTTCGTCGCGAGGCCGGGAAAGCCATGAGTCCCGCACCCGACTCTTTTATCGCGCACCTCTGCGCGAGCGGCTACCACCCGCGATCCGACAAACATTCCAACGTCTTGGCGCAGGCGATCGTCGGCGACTTGGTCAAGCACTGTCCAAGAATTCGCGAACGCGCCGCTGCCGGTGAACTGGTGCACGACCTGAATTTTACGCTCCGCGCGGGCACCGCTGACTGGAACGTCGACCTCGTATTAGGCCCGCCTCAGCTTGATACTCAGCCGCCACCCGCGGGGACCTTGATCCACCGACAATTGCCCTCCAACGTACAAATCGCTGTGGAACTCAAGGCCGTGATGACCGAGCACCGCAAGGCGGTCAAGAATCGAAAGCGTGACCTCGAAGCGCATCATGAGCACGTCCACAATTACAACAACAACGCCATCGCCGGCGGAGTCCTGATCATAAACGGCGCCGCCACTTTCAAGTCGCCGCTCCGCCCCGCACTGACCACCCACAAAAGCCCCGACAAACTGATCGCTCACTGCGTGAACGAATTCCGCTCCGTCGCCGTCCGCGGCGGTCAGACGGGCTATGGCCTCGAAGCGAAGTGCGCGCTCGTCGTCAACGTGGACAACGTCAACCTCGCCACCGCCTGCTACGACACGACCGCTCCGGCGATCCCAGTCGGCGACCCACTCCATTATGACTCATTCATCCGCACGCTTTGCGAGTTCTACACGCGGCGCTTCTGAGCAACCCAGTGCTAATATTTCTTGAGTTTCCGTTGAATTCCGTTCGTGATCTGTTAAGATGCTGACGGTTCAGAAAAGGGGGCCTCCATGACCGTCACTCTCCCGCAACAAAAATCCACCCGCCGCGCCCTCACCCAACCCCCTCTCCAAAAACACCCCAATCGCTCCCTCCTCTTTGCGCTCTTCGCGCCTTTGCTTCTCCTATGCGAGAACCCAAGCACCCCGCAAATCGCCCATTACCAAACAAACCCAACCAATCCCCTTTCTCACTCAAAAAACCTAATTCCACCCCCGCAGCCCCCAGCCGATTCGAAAAACAAACCCAACCAAACCCACGCCCACGCCCCCACCCCGATGCGACCAAACGCGACCAAATGCGACATCTACGCAAAACGCGAATTTTCGCTTACCCATCTTCACGCGCCTGCCCGAATCTACCCGCTACAACGCCCACCCCTTCCGATACGCCCGTCGAATCAGCCGCTCCGCTTCCGGCGCATTGGTCACCCGCAAATTCGCCGCGTCCCATTCCAGTTTCTTTCCGAGTCGATACGCAACGTTCGCCAAGTGATTTGCCTCGGTCAGCCGCCCGCCGTACTCGAAGTTGGCGCCGGTCGGGCTGCCGGTCTTGCAGGCGTTGATCCATTCCGCGTGGTGGCCGATCGGCTTGGGAAAATTCGCCTTCACGATTGGCTGATCCGCGAAATCCTTTTCCGGCAGCAGCACGTGCTTGTCGTAATCCGACAGCAGCATCCCCTTGTCCCCGATGAACAGGCAGCCATTGCCCCACTTGGGGATGCCGCCCTCTTTCCAGATCGCCGGCTTCTCCTCCCCCTGGTACCAGCAGATCTTCACCGGCGGCAGATCGCCTCGCGCGCCGTACTCGTACGTCGCGCTCATCGACGCCGGCGCAATCTCGGCATGCGGCGGCGGGCCCTCGGCGGCGATCGTCCGCGGCGCATCGAGCTTGAGCGCCCAGAACGGCAGATCGTTCCAGTGGCTCCCCAAATCGCTCATCGTGCCGCTGCCGAAATCCCACCAGCGATACCATTTGGGCCCGGGGAAGTAGACCTCGTTGTAAGGCCGATACGGCGCGGGCCCCAGCCAAAGCTCCCAGTCCAAGAATGCCGGCGGCTTCTGTTCTTCCCTCGGCCGATCGGCAACGTAAACCAGATCCTTATTCCGCTTGGCCGCCTCCTCGCTCTGCAGGCCCCACGCGCGCGAGACCCAGACGTGCGCCTCGCGCACCGGCCCGATCACGCCGGCCTGCACCAGTTCCACCACGCGATGGTAATTGCTGTTCGCGTGAATCTGGATGCCCATCTGCGTCGCCACCTTCGCCTTGGCGGCGGCCTCGCGGATCTGCCTGGCCTCCCAGATGCCGTGCGTCAGCGGCTTCTCGCAGTAGACGTGCTTGCCCGCGCGCAGCGCCAGCATCGTCGCGAACGCGTGCGTGTGCTCGCAGGTGCTCACGACGACGGCGTCGAAGTCTTTCGCGTTCTCGAAAAGTTTTCGGAAATCGGTATACCGCTTCGCCTGCGGATTTTTCGCCCCCGCTTGTTCCAGCGCCGTAGCATTGACGTCGCAGAGCGCCACGATGTTTTCCGTCGCGACGCTCTTGGTGTTCGACGCCCCGCGCCCGCCCGCGCCGACGATCGCGATGTTCAGCCTGTCATTAAGATTCTGCCCGCGCAGAAATGCCGGCGCTCCCGCGATAACCCCGGCGGCGGCGGCCGCAGCGGCACGATTGAACTGGCGGCGGCTGATCGACTTGGATTTCATCGGCTCTCCCGGGTTGTTGAACTTGTGACGTGCGTAGTTGGTACCAGCGGATGTTTGACGCCGTTGCACGGCGCGTGCGGCGCCCAATCAAAAAGCGAAGGCCGCGTGCCGTCATGGCACGCGACCGTTCATCGCCCCCCTGCGATCTCCCGCGCGGCGTCTCAGAGGCCCACTAACTGAGCACGCCGTCGGACCCATCGATTCCCCCGATGGTCTTGCCAAAAGTGCCGTCCGCCTGTCCGAAGAAGACCGCTCGCGGCCGGCCCAGGATGTCCGACACCAGCAGGTCCGCCTTGCCGTCGCCGTTCACGTCTGCGACATGCAGGCTCCGCTGCACCGCCGGCAGCAGGTGGATCTCCGAATGCACCGCCGGCACCAGCCCGCGCTCGCTGCCCAGCGCGACGAACACCGAGCCATCGCCGGTCGTCATGATCAGATCGTGGAACCCGTCGCCGTTCACATCACCAGCCGCAACCCTGTCCGCGCTGACGCCGCCGATCGCACCTTGATCCGCGAACTGGAACCCTTCGCCGTTCAGCGCAACTCGTACCGAGCCATCGCCCAGCACCGCCGCGATATCCGCCCGCCCGTCGCCGTTGAAATCGCCCGCCGCCGCGTCGAGCACATCACGCCCATACGGCAGGATCGCCGTCTGCTGCTTGGCAACGCCGGTGTCGCGCAGGAGGCCGATCAGCACCGCGATGATCCCGCGTTGTTCGATCGCCAGGTCCGCCCGGCCGTCGCCGTTGAAATCCGCAACATGGAGTTCGCCGCTGATCCCCTCGAATCGCCCCGCCAGCACGTGCGGCTTAAGCGTGCCGTCGCCATTGCCCAGCAGCAGGTGAACCGCCCCCGGATTGGCCGACTCCGCCCCCTCGACCAGCGCCACGTCAACGCTTCCGTCGCCGTTGAAGTCGCCGGTAGCGACATTGGCCACCTGCACCGCTGGCAGAAGCACGCGCACGCTCCCATCGCCAAAGCTGCCGTCGCCGTTGCCCAATTGCGCCGTGAGCGCGGCCTCGCGGATGAACGACACTCCACCGCGGCCGACCGTCACGCGAATGTTATTGGTAATTCGTACCAGGTCCGCCTTGCCGTCGCCGTTCAGGTCGCCCGCCGCGTCGAGCGCGAACGGACGCACCGCCGGGACGAGGAACGACGCGCTCATGAGCGTCCGCTGCTCGAGAGATTCCACCCAACCGGCCTGACGATGCGACGAAGACTTGCGGGGGGCCACGATGTGATCCTTTCAGTTGGTTTTCCAAAAACGTGTGACGCGGTAATCGACGAAGCAGAGCATAGATTCCCCGTCAGTCGCGTCGATTGGCCTGATCCGGCATGCCCTGTTTGGGGCACAGGCGCGGGCCGCCTCCGGTGACGCCCGTTTGAGCCCGGTTTTGCAGCGCAAATCAGCAATAGTTGCGGCCACGCCCGGTGCAATCGATAATGCCCCGATACGCACTCCCCCCGAAGAAGGGCCCCAGGGTTATGGATGTATCGCCACTGTCGTCTCGCCTGATGGTCCTGATGTTCACCGACGTGGTGAACTCCGCCGGCATCAAGGCCGACGTCGGCGCTGAAGCCTACGGCGCGCTGGTCGCCCGGCAGGATCGCATCGTCCACCACACCGTCTCCGAAACGCCCGGCGCGCAGGTCCTCCAGGACACCGGCGACGGATACTTCATCGCCTTCCCCAACGTCGGCGACGCGATCGAAGCGGCGCTGCGATACCAATACCGAATGGCCAAGGAGCGCTGGGGCCCCGAGCCGCTGCGGGCGCGGGTCGGCCTGCACCTCGGCCAAGTCGCGCAGCTCGCAAGCGAGACGACCGGTCAACCCAAGGTCTTCGCATCCGCGGTGGACCTGGCGGCGCGAGTGATGTCGCTGGCCGAGGGCGGGCAGATCCTGCTGACGCGCGTGGTTTTCGACGAAGCGCGGCAGTTCGTCCGCGAGCACCCGAAGATCGACGGCCAGCATCCGGCGATTCGCTGGGTCGCCCACGGTCCGTACCTCTTCAAAGGCGCGGACGAGCCGATGGACGTGTACGAGGTCGGCGCCGAGGGGATCGCGCCACTCACGCCGCCGCCCGACCAGGAAAAAGCCCGCCGCCACATCCGCCCCGGCGAAGAAGCCACGCTCGGCTGGCGACCCGGCGCGGATCGCACCCTGCCCGGCGCGTCCAACTGGATCATCCGCCAGAAGCTGGGCGAAGGGGGATTCGGCGAAGTCTGGCTGGCCCAGCACGAGAAGACCAAGGCCTTTCGCGTCTTCAAGTTCTGTTTCGATGCTCTGCGTCTGCGCGCCCTCAAGCGCGAGGTGGTGCTCTTCCGGTTGATCAAGGAGGCACTGGGCGCTCGGCGCGACATCGGCCGAGTTGTCGATTGGCAGTTCAGCACCGCGCCGTACTTCATCGAGATGGATTACGCCCCCGACGGCAACCTGGTGCAATGGTCGGCGGCGCAGGGCGGGATCGCCAACGTACCGCTGGCGGCACGGCTGACGATCGTCGCGCAGGTGGCCGAGGCGCTGGGGGCCGCGCATTCGGTGGGCATCCTGCACAAGGACATCAAGCCGTCGAACGTGCTGATGGTGCAGGACCTGGAGGGGACGTTCTACGCGCGGCTGACCGACTTCGGCATCGGCATCCTCACCGATCGCGCGCGTCTGGGCGATTATAACATCACGATGACCGGCTTCACGTCGTCCACCATCGCCGTGAACGAATCGAGTCGATCCGGGACGCAGATGTACGCGCCGCCCGAGTCTCTCGCGGGTAAGCCGCACTCGGTGCAGGGAGACGTTTATGCGCTGGGCGTGCTGCTCTACCAGATGGTCGTCGCCGACCTGGAAAAGCCGCTCGCGCCGGGGTGGGAGCGGGATGTAGATGATGACCTGCTGCGGATCGACATCGCCGCGTGCGTGGACGGCGACCCGCAAAGCCGCCTGCAGTCCGCGCAGGAGCTGGCGCAGCGGCTGGTGCTGCTCGAGCAGCGCCGCGACGACGTGCGCGAGCAGATCGAAGCCGCGCAGCGCGAGGAGGAAACCCAGCGCCGCGCTGCCGAGGCCGCCCGCATCGCCGAGCGCCGCCACCGCGTGATCAAGCTGATGAGCGCCGGCCTGGCGGTGCTTACGATCATCGCGGGCTCCTTTTCGATCCTGATCTGGCAACTGGCGGTCAAGTCGCGCGCGGCCCACATCAGCGCCACCGACGCGCTGATCCAGAAGCGTCACGCTGAAGAAGAGGCGATCAGGGCCCATGCCGCCGAGCTTAAGGCCGAGGCCGCCGCCGCAGATGCGGTTCGCGCCGGCGCACAAGCCCGCCAGCATCTCGCGGCCGAGTACGTCGCCCGCGGACAGGAGCTGCGCACGACCGGCAACAACCCCGCGCTGGCGCTGCCGTTTTTCGTACGGGCGCTGCGGGAAGAAAGCTTCGAGCCCGAGGCCGCCACCGTCCACCGCATGCGCATCGGCCTGACGCTCGACCAGTGTTTGACGCCTTGTGGCCCGCTGGCCGGACTCGACGAGCAACTGGCGATCTCCCCCGATCCGCGCCTGGCCACTACCGATTGGCGCGTGCTGGTGCGCCGCGACCCCGAGTTCGGCCGCGCTTGGGGACTCATCGATCGCAACGGCAACAGTTTGGCGGAATTCACGCATGCGAAGCGCATCATGTCGGCATCGCTCAGCCCCGATGGCAAGCGCGTCGTCACCGCCGGCGAAGACATGACCGCGCGCGTCTGGAACGCGCGCGACGGCAAGCCGATCACCGGGCCGCTCAAACATGCCGATACCGTGCTCTTCGCCGCCTTCATCCCCGACGCCAAGCGCGTCGTCACCGCCTGCAAAGACGGCACGGCCCGCGTGTGGGACGCAACCACCGGCGACCCCATCTCCGAGCCGATGCGGCACGCCGCAGCGGTGCAATGGGCAGCGTTCAGCCCGGACGGGCGACTGCTCGTGACGGGCGGCCAGGACAACGCCGCCCACGTCTGGGACGCGACCAGCGGCAAGGCGCTCACGCCGGAGCTTCCGCATTCGCAGGCGATCATATTCATCGAATTCAGCCCCAACGGCGAGCGCTTCCTCACGATCTGCGACGACCACGCCGTGCGCGTCTTCAACGCCCGCACCGGCAAAACCTCGGGCGCGTTACTCAAGCACAACGCCGCCATCAATTCCGCCGCCTTCAGCGCCGATTCCAAGCGCGTCGTCACCGCCGGCCAGGACAGCACCGCCCGCGTCTGGAACGCCGACAGCGGCGCGCCGATCGGGAAGACGATCGACCACGCCGACTGGGTCTGGCACGCCACCTTCAGCCCCGATGGCAAGCGCATCGTCAGCGCCTGCCGCGACGGCTCGGCACAGATATGGAACGTCGAGACCGGCGAAACCGTCGGCCCGCGCGTCCAGCACCGCGGGCCGGTGCGCTCCGCCGTCTTCACCCCCGATGGCCTGCGGCTGATCACCGAGGTCTGGGACATGGGGCTTTTCGTCTGGAACGTCCCCGCCCGCTTCGCGCCGGCGCCGGATGCGGCGCTGGAGATCGCGGCATCCGAATTCCCGGCGATGGACTCGCACGGCCTCCGCCTGGCGGTGCTGGGCGGCCTACAACCGCCGACCCTCTTCGACGCGCGCGGCGGGCAGCGCCTGGCAAAGCTTGAAGGGCACAAGGGCCTCGTCAATGTCGCCGCCTTCAGCGACGTCGGCGCGCTCGCCACCGCCGGCGAGGATCGCACCGCGATCGTCTGGAACACTGACACCGCGGCCCCGCTGTTTGCGCCCCTGAAGCACAAGGACCGGGTCAAGCTGGTTGCGTTCGATGGCAAGGGCGGGCGGCTTGTTACCGCGACCGCCGACGGCACGGTACGCGCCTTTGACGCCCGCACCGGCGCGCCCCTTTCGGCCGGTGTTCGCTTCGAGGGCGGGGACGAGGTGCTCGCGTTCAGCCCTGATGCGCGGCGATATCTGGTCCTCAAGCAGGAAGGCACCACGGCGGCCGAGATTCACAACTCGTTCGTGGTCGTTTGCGACACCGACACCGGAAAACCCATTTCGGCCCCGATGAGACACCAGGGTAAAATCCATCACGCCGCCTTTAGTCACGACGGCAAACTGGTCGTCACCGCGAGCAATGATCACACCGCGCGCGTCTGGGACGCGGGCAGCGGCGAGCCGCGCACGCAAGAGCCGCTGCGCCACGAAAACCCGGTCTTTTACGCCTCCTTCAGCCCCGACGACGCGCGCGTGGTGACCGGCAGCCAGGATCGCACCGCCCGCGTGTGGGATGTCGCCACCGGTCGCCCGCTCACGCCGCCGATGCTGCACGAGGGGCCGTGCATCGTCCGCCGCGCCATCTTCAGCCCCGACGGCTGCTTCGTCGCCACCGCCACCGACCACTACGCGGCCCGCATCTGGGACGCGCGCAACGGCCAGCCGGTTAGCGGTTGGCTCGAGCACCCCAAATTCATCGAGCAGATCGCCTTCACGCCCGACTCGCGCCGCCTGATCTCCCTGTGCGAGCGCAAGCTGCGGGTCTGGAACCTTCCCACCGACCAGCGGCCGATCGACGAGCTGCAGAAATTCGCCGAGCTTCTCTCGGGCCGCATGCTCGACGAGACCGGCGGCGAGTCGCCTCTGAGGCCCGAGCAGTTCATCGCGCTTTCGAAGGAGCTGACGGCCGCCTATCCCGCGTCTTTCCTCCCGCCCGCAACGCCGGAACTGGCGACGGCGGCGCTGGCCAACAAGAACCTCGACGCGCGCCTGCTGACCGCGCTGGGCGACTGGTACGCCACCAATCGCGCCAACGAGTCGGCGGTGAAGTTCTACGAAGCCGCGCGGCGGCGCGGTCAGACGATCGACGCGGCGAGGCTCGCCTACTGCTACTGGAGCGCCGGCGACGATGGCGGCGCGATCGAAGCGTTCACCAGCGCGCTCGGCGCCTCGCCGTCACCCGTCCTGCGCGAGCACCTTGAACGCTGCATCAACTTTCTCAAGAGCCATCGCAATACCAACTCCGCCAGTGCGCCTAAAGAATGACATGCACTACCAGGGTCACTCCAATCCCCCGCGATCGGCCGGCCACGGGTTGGACGATGATTACGTGCTGATGGACGGCATCGCCCGCCGCGATCCGTCCGCCCTCACGCGGCTTTACGATCGGCACAGCACCGTCGTGCACTCGCTCTGCCTGCGCATCCTGCGCGATCCGGGGATGGCTGAGGATGCGATGATCGACGTCTTCCAGGAACTGTGGCAGCGGGCGGATCGGTACAACGCGGCGCGGGGGACGCCTATCGCGTACATCCTGACATTAAGTCGCAGCCGGGCGCTCGACCGGGCGCGGATGAAGGGGTCGCAGCCGGCGGGATCGCTGCAGGGGAATGCCGAGGCGCAAGGACAGGCGCATCCGGCTCCGGACCCGCTGCAGTCGGCCTTGGCGGATGAGCGCAGGTTGTTTGTTCGACATGCGTTAGAGAAACTCGATCCGAAGTATCGGGAGGTTATGGAGTGCTCCTTTTATGAGGGCCTGAGTCATACCGAGATCGCCCTGAAGCTGCAGAAGCCGGTGGGGACGGTGAAGACGTATTTGCGGCGGGGCCTCATCCAGTTGAGGGACTTTCTCCGTAGTCCTGATGAAGGCTCGTTATGAACTGCGAACAGCGACGCGATCTGATGCCCCTGCTGCTGGTGGACGGTCTGGAACCGGCCGAGGCGGCGGCGCTGCGGGCACACCTGGCGGGTGGCTGCACGCGGTGCGCCGCTTACCTGGCTGAGGCGGATGCGACGCTGGCTTACCTGCCGTATGCGCTGGAGCCGGTTGCGCCCGCGGCGGCGGCGCGGGAGCAGTTGATGGATCGGATCGCGCAGCATGTGCCGGTCGCCGCCCACCTGCGGAATGCGCCGCCCGCGCGGCGCGGACGCGGCGGCTTGCGCATGCCGGCGTGGGTGCGCAAAGCGCTGCCGGCGGCGGTGGCGGCGTGCGTGACGTTTATCGTCACCGCCAAGTACATGATTGGGGTCCAGCACACGCACGACGACGTCTTGCAGAAGCAACTGGTGAAGGTGCAGGGCGAAGCGAGCAGCCGCGACCAGCGCAACCGTGAGCTGGTGACGCAGACCGAGCTGCTGCAATCGCCGTCGCTGCGCTTGATCCGGATGGACGGCGTGGCGCAGCCCAAGGCGTCGGCGCGGGCGCTGTGGGACGCGCGGCGGCAGGCTTGGCACTTCTACGCCTACAACCTCGACACGCTGGGACCCAAGGAGGCGTACGAGTTGTGGTTCGTCACGCCTTATGGCCGAAAGGTGCCGGCGATCACGTTCCGGCCTAATGAACTGGGGAATGCCTATGTGGTGACGTCTCTCGATAAGGACGTGGGGCCGGTGGCTGGGGCCTTCGTGACCGACGAGCCGTCGGTGGGGACGATGCAGCCGACGGGGAGCACGCACCTTTCGGGGAAATTGGAATAGGGGAAGGCGGGGGTAAGGCAGAAGGCAAAAGGCAAAGGGCAAAAGGGGAAAGTGGCTTCGTTTTGCGCCGGCGCGGTGGGGTATTGGTGCGGGGTTTGGGGGAAAAATGTGGCGTGATCCGTGCTTGGCAGGAGGGAGTGGATGTAAGGGGTGAATGGCTCTTGAGTTGAGTGCGAAATCGAGGGGCTGCGGGTGGGGGCGAAGTGAGGGTTTTTCGGGGGTTTTCGAGGAGTTTTCGCGGGTTTGGGAGGGGGACATGAGGGGCGAATCGAGGCATATCCGGGTCGAGCGGTGCGCGGGCGGGGTGGGTTTGATTTGCAGGGGCGGTTGATGGCGCGCGTTGGCGGGGTTTGGCGCGCTTTGGCGGGTGCTGGGGCGGGCGGCGATGGTCGGGTTGTCTGTGCGCATGTGGCCTCCATATAGAAGCGGGGTGGTGCGCGTTGGGGACCCCGTTTGTGCAGCGGGCGGGGAAAAGGTGGGTTTTGGGGGTGGGAATGGGGGAAGATTTTTTATTTTTCGGTTGTGGGGGGGTGCGCAGCGAGACGTTGGGCGGGTGGGGTGGTGGTCGGGGCGGCGACGGGGATGGGGTGGCCGCATTCGGGGCAGCGCTCTTTGCTGGCGCGGAGGTCGAAGCCACAGTTCGAATAACATCCGAGGGGGTCGCAGTGGGCCGCGCCGGCCGTTTGTCGGTACAGCCGTGGCGTTCGCGCCTTCTTTGGCGCGAGGCGGCGGGGGCAGGTGTCTAAGAAGGCTTACGACCCCTTTTTCCCCTCGACCCCTTTTTCTTGCCTTTTTCTCTCCGCCGGTGCCAATGACCGCCGCCATTCCTCAAATAGTGCAACGTCTCTTTGCGCCTCTCCGTCATCTTTGGATCGATGAAACGCGTTCAGAAAATAGATCGCGCCGCCGTCCAGGTGACGTGGAGTTGGAAGTCCAAAACGCGAGCGGATTGTACCCGCGTTGCACTCATTAGGATTTGTGCAGCCACCAGCAAGTTGGGTCAGGACTTTTATGGCGTCGATCCCAGCCGCAATACCAATCTCCGTTGTTCCTGTTGCCAAATGGTCTAGCGTCGCACGGGCCAAGAGCGGGGGCAAGTTCACGTAAATCCTATTAACAAACCAAGCTGGTAGAGTACAGACTTCCGAGATCTCGATTCTGAGACCCGCAGTTTCGATCATGTTTCGGATGGCGGAGGAGTGGACAATCGCCTCTGGTTTGATGATGTATAGTGCACGCTGCATTCATCACCGGCGTAGATCAGATGACGCCGCCACCGGTCGACTACGATGGCAACCTTGCCTTACAGCAGTTCTTATCGTGTCAAGAGACTGGTAGAGTGCCTCACCGGCGTCGATCTTGTACTCTCCGTCACCCTCCATGCAGGCGTACGCGAATCCCCGAGAATCAATACGAGTCCCAGTCATGCCGCAGAGAGCATAATCGCAAAGATATCGACAGTATCGCAACTCGATGTTCCCATCTGTCAATACAAAGTTTGCGTCACCCAACTTCGGATCGGGCGCAAACCGGCTTTCTTTGAAAACGCTGGACGCGATATTTAGGAAGTTCTCCAGCGGCACCAACGGCTGACTGATGATGTGGGTTTCGCTACGATGGATAGTGAGCGCGTGCACCTTGACATGCTCAAAGAACTTCGCAGACAATCGATTCTCTTTGCAGAACTGGAAGATCGTCGAGAGTTCGCGGGTATTGAAGTGAGTAAGCACGACGTTGAGTTCAAAATCAACGCCGCTGTCTTTGACCATTGAAATCACTTCAGTAATGGGACGTTCGGGCTTGTGGCCGGGTGTGGGCCGTGACTTTTGCTGTGTTAGAGAATCGACACCGAGACGGAACTTTGTGACCCCAGAATCAATCAACGATCTCAATCTCGCCGGCGATAACAGAAGACCATTCGTCACTACCGTTCGCCTCGCCGCATTATTCACTACTCGCTCAATAAAACTTTCCAAACCCGGATGCAGCAGTGGCTCGCCTCCGGAAAATGTCACATTTGAAAGGGGCGAATCGTTGGAAGCGATGAGCTTCAATACGTGGACGAATAATTCTTCCGACATGAAGGCGTCATTCTTTGGCTGTCCTTCATTGTGACAATAGAAGCAGTTTATGTTGCATTGCCCGGTTATGATCAATCGGAGACGCTCGTTAGCCCAAAGAGGTGTCTCGTTCATCTGGCCACCGCCAGTAACTTAGGGGTAGCGCAGCGAGTCTGCAGTAATTTGGTGACAGCCGCCGCCCTAGTTGCGGGATCGTTTAATGAACGCAGCGTTGCTTTGTCGGTAATCTTGAAACCGGAAAAAGCATCCGATTCGAAATTCGTGGAGAGGTCGACGTATTGGCCGTTAAAGGTAGCAAGCTGTTTGCCCGGCAATGAACGGATGAATGTATACGTGGAAAAACCGAACCTCTCTACCATGTTACGCACGGTATATCGAGCTTGGTAAACAAACCGCAATGTGTCACCGTCGAATTGGGTCATGACGCTGGTCCAGGTGACGCGAACTAAGCCAGCTTTGTCGAATTGTTCACCAACAACACGTACACGCCCATCCGTGAGCGAAACAACAAACAAGCCGCAGAACGTGTCACCGTCCACGGGAATGGTATTAAACCAAATACCCTGAATGTTACTCGGCCCGAGGATTAGCCTCGGCAACAGCGGGATGTAGTTCAGGGCTTGTGATGCAAGAAATGCCAGAAGCCGAACCGAAACAACGAGAATAATGAAAGCGGCGATCAGAATGACGCTGGTATGAGCCCCGATCTTCTCGAGGTGCGTCTCGGCGAGCCGGATTAGGTAGAGCGCCGAAAAAACAGCAACTGCATCGACAAGACGAGAATAGGCCGCAAGACGGTCCACGGTCTCCCCCTTTCCGCAAGGAGAGTCAATCGAACCCCGCCTCACCGATCCGTCAGCCAAAGCGGCACAGATTACCTAAATTAACAGAAGTGGGGACGCCATTCCCTCAGCGGCCTGATCATAACGAATTCCATCCGCACTTGTCAACACGTTGTCAACAAGTTATCCACACGCGGTAGGCATAGGGTAGCCTCGCCTCCAGCCGATATGTTCGGTTACCATGCGTGCCCTCTCCATCCGCCAGCCCTATGCCGAGTTGGTCCTTCGACAAGCTCAGGGCAGGCTCTGCGGGGGATCAAGACGGCCCGAGTATCGCAGCCGCTCGACGCGGATCATCGGGGAACGGTTTCACATCTACGCGAGCAAGGGAAGGGCAATTGTGTCAGGAATCTTTTTCAATCCTGCGATGCGCGTGGGGCGTGGGGCGCGATGGTGAATGGGCTTGCGCGAGATTGCCCTGTAGAATACGGGTCTTGAGCTTGCGATTAATCATTCTCTCCGCGCTGATGCTTTGTCTCGTGGCGGCGGGGCGGAAGGATCACAAGGCGGCGATGAGATGGCTCGACAACGGCCAGATCAAGCTGGGCGTGGATTTGAATTTGGGCGGGGCTGTTACTTACTTGTCGAAGTCGAAGGGGGAGCTCAATGTCATCAATAGTTGGGATTGGGGGCGGCAGGTGCAGATGTCTTATTACTCGGGGCCGGTGCCGTTCATGCCAAAGGGGAAGGAGCCGGCGCCGCAGTGGCGGGGGTTGGGGTGGAACCCGGTGCAGGCGGGGGATCATTTTGGGAATGCTTCGAAGACGGTTGAGCAGACGAACGATGGGAAGACGATTTACGTGAAGTGCGCGCCGATGCAGTGGCCTCTGGATAATGAGCCGCTCGAGGGGACGTTTGATACGTGGTACACGCTGGACGGGGCAGCGGTGAACGTGCGGGCGCGGTTGAACAATGCGCGGAGCGACAAGACGCAGTGGCCGGCGCGGATGCAGGAGCTGCCGGCGGTTTATACGAATGGGCCGTTTTACCGGTTGATGACTTATAGCGGGGAGAAGCCGTTCAGCGGCGGGGAGTTGACGCGGATCGAGCATTTTCTGACGCCTAAGGATCCGTGGGCGCATTGGTTTGCGAGTGAGAACTGGGCGGCGCTGGTGAACGATGATGGGTGGGGATTGGGGGTTTGGAATCCGGGGTGTTACCGGTTCAGCGGCGGGCTTGCGGGGAAGCCGGGGAAGGGTGGGCCCGCGGATGATCCGACGGGATATATCGCGCCCAACCGGCAGGAGATATTGGATCACGATATTCAGCATGAGTTTTCGTACACGTTGGTTTTGGGGGATCTGAAGTTCATCCGGGATTATGTTTATGAGCATGCGAAGCGGCCTGCGCCGCCGAACTATCGATTCGATAAGGATCGACAGGGTTGGCGGTACGTGAACGCGAGTGATGCGGGTTGGCCGATCAAGGGGGAGTTGGACGTGCGGCTTGAGGGGCGCGACCCGCAGATGATTGGGCCGACGGGCTTCTGGCAGGCGGGGGATGGGCCGGTGTTGTACATCCGGGAAGCGTTTTCGACGAAGTTGAAGACGGCGCAGGTGATGTGGACGACGTGGGACGGGGCGACGCATTGGATGGATCTGGCGATTGAGCCGGACGGGGCGTATCGGACGTACGCGGTGCGGCTGGGGGATTCGAAGGAGTACAAGGGTGTGATCACGGGGCTGCGGTTTGATCCGGTGGCGGAGGGGACGAAGGGGGAATGGGCGCGGGTGAAGTCGATCGGGTTTGCGAAGCCAGAGGAATGAATGGCGGGGTCGCTTGGTCACTTGGTGACCGATGTCTTAGGCTATCCATGAGGGTCACAACCATGACAAGCAACGACTACGGCGTGCTCTTTCCCACCAGCGTCGTCGGGTCGCTTCCGCGGCCGGCGTATGTGAAGGACCTGATCACTGACGACTACCGCGGCTCGCCGGAGGAGTACCGCCGCCTGATGGAGCACGCGATCCGCTCCGCCGTTGCCATGCAGGAGATGGCGGGGCTGGACGTTGTCACCGACGGCGAGTGGTGGCGCAAAAGTTATATCGGCGTCATCGCCGAGCTTGCGCATGGCTTCGAGCTCTCGCGCAACCCCGCTGACGGCCGCCCGTGGACCGTCGTGACTGAACGGCTCTCGCCTAACAAGCCGGGCTTCATCGCCGACGAGGTCAAGTTCCTCAAGACCATCACCAAGCGTAAGATCAAGGCCACCCTCCCTTCCCCCGCGCTCTTGGGCGAGCGGATGTGGCACCCGGAGAAATCAAAGGCGGCTTACCCGCGCGTGGAGGATTTCGTGCGCGACTGCGTGCCGATCCTGCGCCGCGAGCTGGAACTGCTGCGCGACGCCGGCGCAACCATCGTCCAGATCGACGACCCGCACCTTTGTCTGTTCGTCGATCCGCAAGTGCGAAAAAAATATGACGACGCCGACCGCGCCGCCGCCTTCGACGTCGAGATGGTCAATCAACTTGTGGACGGCATCACCGGCGTGAAGCTTGCGCTGCACCTCTGCCGCCGCGCCGGGGCGCGCGTCCGCGGCGAGGAATCCCACGGCGGCGCCTACGACCCGATCATCGACCACCTCAACCGCTTGAACGTCCACCATCTGACGATGGAATTCACCGCCCCGGGCGCCGGCGACACCGCCGTCCTCCGCAAGCTACGCGAGGATCTGGAGATCGGCCTGGGCTGCGTGAGTTGCCACCCCGGCCAGGTCGATTCCGCCGAGACGATCGTCCAGCGCGTCGAGATGGCGCTGCAGCACGTCGCCCCGCAGCGCCTGACCCTCAACCCCGACTGCGGCTTCGCCCCGGGCTCCGCCGCCAATGTCGACGTCGACGAGGTCTATCAGAAACTGAAGAACGAGGTCGAAGCCGCCCACCGCCTGCGCGACATGAACCGCGGGTGATGGATTCGCGCCCGCCAGTGGGGTCAATGGCCGACCGGGTCAGGCGGTGACGGCGGCGCGGGCGCGTCGGACAGTGGGGCGATCCCTTCCTCCACCGCGTAGCGCGTCAGGGTCGCCACGTCATCGATGCCCAGCTTGTCCAGCAGGCGGTGGCGGCCATTCTCGATCGTCTTCACGCTGACGCCCAGCTCGGCGGCGATCTCCTTGGTCGCGCGGCCGGCGGCGATCAGGCGCAACAGGGCCATGTCGCGGGGGGCGAGTGGATCGCCGCCGATGCCGCCATCGCCGCCGGCGATTTCAGCCGCCCGCAGGCGCTCGATCCCCGCCGCCCCGCCCAGGTAGGTGCCGCCGGCGGCGACCGTGCGCACGGCCTGTACCAGGTCTTCGATCTCGCCGGTCTTCACCACGTACCCGCTGGCGCCGGCCGCGAACATGCCGCGGATCACCCGCCGCGCATCGTGCGCCGACAGCGCCACCACGCGCGGCCCGCGGCCGCCGCCCCCACCGCCACCGCCCCGGATAATCTGCCGCGTCGCCTCGATGCCATCGAGTCCGGGCAGCGACACGTCCATCACCACCACGTCGGGCTTGAGCTCACCGGCGAGGCGAACCGCCGAATGGCCGTCCAGGGCCTCGCCGACGACCGTGAGGTCCGGCGCGGCGCGCAGGGACCAGCGGAGAACCTGCAGGGTAATGCGGTGATCGTCAGCCAGCAGCAGTCGAAGCGGGGTGGGCGTGGTCATGAGCTCCAGATTGGGTAAAGCGGGAGTATAACCCAATTCAGTCCCCCCGGACGACGGCCATACCGCGATCGCTTCCCGACCCCATCGCGACCCGTGCGCCCCAGCGCCCAACCGGAGCTACAGCGTCCCGCCCTGCGGCCAGGCGATCGGCGTCGTGATCCACGGGGGTTGCCGCGTGATCGCCCAGGGATCGCCGGGGTTCAGGGCGACCGGGCAGTCGAGGTCGAGGGTATTGGGGCCGGCGCTCGTCACGCCGTTGGGGGCGTAGCCGTTGAAGGTCATCGCATCATCCAGCGGCGCGCCGCTGAGGATGATCGGGCGGTCGAAGACAAGCGTGCAGGTGTTGCCGCTGATGCTGGTGCCGGTCACGGCGGCGGGTGGCGTGTAGGGGCCGGGGACATCGGCGCAATTCCCCGATGCCGCGTTGGGGGCGTGGAACGTGACCGGATCGTAGAGATCGCTGGCGGATGTCCCCCACTGCCACGCCGCCCCGAGCGGCACCGCGCCGCTCATCACCATGCGGAATTTCACGGGCAGGATCATCGCGCCATTCACGATGTCCAGCGATGCCACGGTCAGCGGCAGGACATTGCCCGCCCCACCGAGCACGCAGGGCCGGTCGGTGATGATGAAGAGCGCCCCGCCGTCGGTCTCATCGTGGGCTATGGAAAGGATCGACGGCCAGACGGGGTTGTAGTCGTACCCGTAGAGTGGGTTGGCGCGCTGGGCATCATGGCGGAGCGCATTGGAGGCGCGGCGGCGTTGCAGGAGCATGGTGAAACTCCGGGAAGGGAGGGAGAAGCGAGGCACTCAGGCACATAGGCACGCAGGCACGAAGGGGTGGAAGAAGGGAGCGAGGCGTCGAGTGAATCAAATGCCTCCGCACTTCAATCCCTCGGTGCCTCGTCCCCCCTGCGTGCCTTCGTGCCTCGATGCCTTCGTGCCTTCCTACGCGGCAATCGCCGTGCTGGCGACGACGCTGACCGGGCCGAGTTCGCCGCGCTCGTTGAACCACTGGGCCATGACCCAGAGCATCTTGCCGTTGCTGCCGGGGGGGATCGGGATGCTGAAGCGGTTCCGCGTGGCGATCACCGCGAACCGCGCATCGTCGGGGCTGACCGGCGGCGCGTCGGTCTCCGCGCCGATCTTGCTGAAGACGATCGCGCCGCGGACGCCCGGGGGCTTGCGGCGGTTGTCGGGGGTGGTCTCGTCGAAGATGCGGGCCACGCCGTCGGGGTCCAGCGCCAGCATCGGCCGCGTGGCCGGTTGGGGGACGGGCGTGGGGGTCACGTCCCTGGGGTTGAGGCCGAGGTTGGCGCGCTGCGACGGGGTGAGCGGGGGGTAGGCGGAGACGATGCGGATCAACTGCCTCAGTTTGGCGGTCAGGGCGAGCTTGCTGGTGTCCTTGGAGGCGACCGAGACGCGGTTGCGGGTCGCGGGCGTGGTGGCGGTGGCGAGGCGCGTGGAGTAGTCGAGCGTCAACGCATGCAATGCCGTGGCATCGCCGGCCACAAGCCCGAAGGCGGTGGGCGTTGCCGTGATCAACGTATCGACGTTCTGCGCGAAGACGAGCAACGGCTGATCGCCGGCGGGGGGGACGGTGGCCATGAGGCTTCTCCTATTGTTGAACGGCACCGAGGTGAACGAATGGTGCCGACGAACCTATAGTTCGGACAAGCCGCGGGCGGAACTTTAACGGGGTGATGTAATTTTTTCTCAGACTATGGAAAGGTGAACCACGAAGATCACGAAGGGCACGAAGAAGAGAGGGAGACTGGCGAATGTCTATAGAGCCGCCGCCGCTGCCTCCCCTTGGCTGTTGCGGCGGAACGGCGAGGACGGAGTACCGGCGGTGAAGGGTGCTCCCCTCCGGAAGACCGCGAAGCATAAGCTGGCCGTCGGTATTCTTATATTTGTGGTGCGGCCGTCCCGGCTGCCCTCGCTTCGACGGAGGATTGAACACGCGGGCTTTATCGGAAGGACCGCGCAGGTCTGCGCGACCAGTGAGCGGAGCCCCGTCAGGGCACGGACGGGGATCGAGAGTCCTTACATCACTTTCGCCGCAGGCGATTAAACCTCCACCGCGCGATCAATGGGGGGCGATCCCCGGCCGTGGGGCCCCTGGCGGGGCGGAGCGGGGGATTAGGGGCCTTCGATTTCTTAGAGCGTGACGGGTACGCCGCGCATCGGCGGTGTAACTCCGTACATCTTGCAGATTCGCTCGAAGACTTCGAAGCCGACAGATGCATCGAATTTTGGCAGAACAGACCCTGCCAACAACAACACCTCAAAACTGAATTGAGCAAGGAAGCCGACGGTTAACATGATTCCCTCCTTGTCGTCATTCAGTCTCTTTTCAGTAACCCCTTCCCATTCCATTTCCGACCCCATTTCAATGTTCGTACTGAGCACGGCGGCGGGCGACGCATGCACGAGGGCGGAACAGTACGCATAGAGCGTTTTGTATTGGCCGGTCCTCATCGGATTCTTGGAGGCTTCGGCCAATTCCCACACATTGCGGCCGTGCCATGACTTCGCCCACTTCACCTTCCCATTTTTGGTTCCGACGATGAATGACGAGAATAGTCTTTTCGCCTTCAGTTGCACGTCGGCGTATGCCTCTGGGCGCTTGAGCGGGCGCTCCATTTGCAGGTTATATTCGATTAAGGCAACATGCTTCAAGTAGGTCTGCAATTTCTCAAAGAGTATGAAGCGACCTGCCCGCTTCTCCTGTTCCGTTTCGGACCGTAAGAGTTCTTCAACGTTCAACAGAAGCTCAAACAGGGTGCGTATAAGGATTAGCGCGTCTTCCCAGAAGTCCCTTTCCAACAAGGCGATTGCCGCCTTGAAGATGTTGTACGTGCGGACGCAGACGGCGATCTTCACCCATTCGAGCGGGGTGGAAGGATTGTCGAGGTCGCCGTTGTCGATCCACAAACACAACTTGTCCCGCAGCACGTGGAGGAGTTCGAAGACCTCGGGGTGTCGCTTGTCAGCAGAAGGAATAAACTCCTTCCCACAATCAGACTTGTCGTCGATCTCCGCCATCATCCGCCTTTCTCTGTATTCTGACGGGATCAAATCCAGCGATCTGACACGATATCGGGAGTTGGCGGCTTGTTGGCCGAAAGGGCATCAGAACGGAAGATCATATGACTGCTGCTTTGGCGTACGCAATTCGAACAGATCTTCGTTCTCAAGAAGCCACTCCCGCCCTTCCGGGGTCAGCTCGACTGCGCTAAAGGATTCACCTCGGTCATCCTCACCGGGTACCTCTAGAATCATGCTACGCTTCTTCAGGCGTTCAATCGCAATCTTCGTCGCCAGATCATTAAAGCCCGCCTGCTCCATGGCGTTACGGAGCTGCCAAGTCGCTTGAGAGTCCGCAGCAATTATGGCTATCGCCGCAAGCTCGTATGGCTTCAGGCCTTGAGCGGATTTAGTGGGAGGGTTGTTGGCGAGCGTGGTTAGTGATCGTTCTGTCTTCAAAATGGCATCGAGCCGCGTTTTGATGTCGGCCTTTAGCTTATCGAAATCGCTGGACGATCCGACTTCGTAAGTCACGATACTGCGATGGCGAACGTCAAAAGGGAACGACGTCGTCCGCTCGCTGGAGCAAACGAGGCAGACTGGCTTGCGAACGCCAATCGCAAAGCCCAGTTCGAACCAGACGTTTGGGTTGTCGGTTGTGATTTCAGCAAAGCAGACGGAAGCCTGCTCTATGCCACGTTGTATTTCGTCAATCGGGATATTCACTGATGCATCCCGATCAACACGGTACGGTTGAAGTGCGGCGGCTTTGATCGCCGGCTCAAAGACGTCAGCGTATCTCTTATCGAACTTGCCCTTGTCGAAGGGCTGCATGACAAAACAGGTCAGACCGCTTGGTGTGGTTTTGGTCATGGATAAACTTTCCGCGTACTTAAGGTGCATTCTGACCAAACCCGAGCACAATTGCCAATGCACGAGGCCCTCCCCCGGCCCGTCGGGTCGCTCGGGGCCCGAGGGGCAAAGCCGCCCCCCATTGTCATTCGACGATCTTGATGCGGCTGCGCCGCGGAAGCACTGGACTCTCGGCTTTGCCCCTCACCCTCCCGCCGCGCCGGGCCTCGCCGCTTGGTTCATCCGGAGGGGTGCCGCCGTCCCGGCAGCAAGTAAGAGCAGGCGAGGACGCCCGCACCACAATCCGGGCCTCGCCGCCCGCACGCTCCGCAGGCTTTGGGGCGTCCCGCCCCTCTGCTTCGTGTTCTTCGTCCCTTCGTGGTTCAACCTCCCCCCGCCTCCGCGCCTTACCCCTCACGCATACGACTCGCCGGGCCCCGCCCGTCGTCGATCGACCTGGGTTGGGCGCTGCGCGGGCTCTTCGATCAGCGGCGCGATCCACGGCCGCAGCGTGTTGAAACTGATTGCCCCCTTCTGAATCACCCCTCGGGCCCCCATCGCCGCCGCCTGATCGCGCAACTCGTCGGCCGGCGCGGCGGTGAAAATCACGACTGGCAGGTCCCGCGTCTGCGGGTCCGCCCGCAGCCGCCGCAGCACGCTCAGGCCGTCCATGTCGGGCATCATGTAATCGAGGCTGACCAGGTCCACCTGCCGCTGGTCGAGGTAGATCAGCGCCGCCTGCCCGCCCGGGACGCACTCGGCGTGCGCGCCCATCAGGCGGATCATCGCGATCATCGCCTGACAGAGGTCCGAGTTGTCATCCACGACCCGCACGCTTCCCATGACACCGGCAAATGTACGGAATGGATCGAGCAAGAGGCAATAGGGGAAATCAACCGCGCGGGGCCGCGCATTGGATCGGCGCATCCGCGCGGGTATAACCGCTCGGGCCGTCGCTCCCCCGAACCCCGCGCGACTGGCATGGCCGCCCTCTGCTGATCGGAGCGTGATGCCCAAACAACCCGCCAGACTCGCAAGGCCCGCCAAAGCCCCGCCGCCGCTGCCATCGCTGGCTGTACTGGCGGAAAAGGCCCGGCGCATCCAGGCGCAGACCCAGGAGACCCTCCGCCAACTGGCGGCGCTGCGGGAAGAGATCCGCATCACCCGCGAGCGCGAGGATAAACCGGACCTCACCTGAGCCCCGGGTCACGCCGCGCGCGCCGCGCCGCGACCGGGCGTCCTCCGCCATCTTCCCTCCTCCCGCCTCGCCGTCGCCTCCTTCTTCGTGCCCTTCGTCCCTTCGTGGTTCAACTCCCCGGCGTCCGTGGATTTGCATTCTTCCGCCCGATAAAAGGCCGCCGCAGCCGCCGCCAGGTCGCTCGCATCGGCGCGGCGGATGTTTAGGGTTGTTTGGTCCGTCCTTACGGTTGTTTGCGCCGTCCTCACGGCTGTTTGGATGGTCCTCACGGTCGTGAGACGCTTCCTCACGGTTGTTTGCTCCGCCCTCACGGGTGTTTGCTCCATCCTCACGGGTGTTTGCTCCATCCTCACGGGGGTTGGGAAGGTCCGCACGGGGGTTGGAAACATCCTCACGGGTGTTTGGACGGTCCTTACGACCGTTTGGGCCGCGGGCACGTCCCCCGCCTTTCTGCCGGTGACTTACTCCGCTCTCCTGGCGACCCCTCGACCGGGAGAAACGCAGGCGGGACGCCGCCCCCGCACCGTTCAAGCCGTTCACACCACCCGCACCTCGACCCGTCCCGGTCCGCCCACCCCCCCTGCCCGCTGCTCCAGTCGCGCGAGCGCCATGTCGTGGGCTTCGTCGTAGTGTTTTACCAGTTCGCTCCAGTCGAAGAGTTCGCCTAAGCGCTCCACCTTGTTGCGTAGTTCGATGCGCTGACGTCTTGTCAGTCTGACGAAGCGGTAGAGGTGATCGACCAGGGCGTTGCAGGTGTCGTCGAAGCTTCTTTGTCTGCGCTTGCTGACGAAGATGCCCTGGTCGTCGTGGTCGGGGATGTGGCGTTCTACGTAAGCGCCGAAGCCGGAGAGGTCGCTGGTGACTGCGGGGACGCCTAGCGCCACCGCCTCCATCGGGGTGTAGCCCCACGGCTCGTAGTAGCTGGGGAAGATGCCCATGTGGCAGCCGCGGACGAACTGGTCGTAATCGAGATGCAGGAGCGGGCTGGTGGCGGTCATGAACTCGGGATGGAAGATCATCTTGACGGGGTCGTCGGCGGAGTTGAAGAGGCCGCGGTGGCGGATGTGGGTGAGGACGGGGTCGCCGGCATCGTCGTAGAGGTCGTGGGTGACGATGCTGGGCTGTCTTCTATTCTTCCATGCCGCGACGGCGCGCTTCCAGCGGATCTTGGCGTCTTCGCCGAAGAGCTCATTGGCCCCGGGGAAGCGGCCGTGACTGGCGGCCTTGAGCAGCACCGGGCCCAAGCCTTCCTGAACGCGATGGACGGTCTGGCGCAGCTCGTCGAACATCGTCTGTGCTTGGAGGACGCCAACGTTGATGTGCTTGGTGGGGGCGCGGGTGATGATGAAGGCGACGATCGTGCAGGCGCGCTGCTCTTCGCCGCAGGTGGCGCGCTCGCTCTTCAAGCGCCAGTTCAATCGCGCCAGGGCCTCGATGAAGATGTCCATTCCCTTGTTGCGATATTCATACCGGCCGCTGGTGAAGAAGTAGAGCGTGTTGTCGAGGTCGAACTCGTAGGCGGGGAAGAAGTGCCCCATGACGAACTCGTGGATGCGCTCCTTGTACATGCGGTGCAGGTTCTGGAACTCGTGGACGGCGGTGAAGCGCTCAATGTTTAAACCATTCGGCAGGATCGCCTCGGGGGCGCGGCCCAGGAGTTTCTCGGCTTCGAAGCTGGTGACCTCGCTGACGGTGGTGAAGACGGTGGAGGCATGCGCCGCAGCGCGTTCGATGGCGAAGCGCGGGTAGATGTTGAAGCGGACGGCCTCCTTGTCGGGATCGACGAAGGCGAGGTGGTCGTAGAAGTAGGGGTTGTCGCTGGCGAGGTAGCGGCCGAGCAGCGTGGCGTGGGTGGTGAAGACGGTGGCGATCGGGAGGCCGAGGTGGGCGATGCGCGGGACGGCGACGCCGCCCATCCACTCGTGGAAGTGGGCGAGGATCGGGCGATTGTTGGCGACGCCGACGAGCTCGCGAAAGAACTCGGTGGTGGCCATTCCGAAGGCGGCGACGTCGTTCACCTCGCCGTCGCCATCATCCGTGCTGATGCCGTGATCCTTCCAGAGGAGGTACTTGTCTTCACCGAGGCGGGTGTAGCGGGAGCGGTGATCGATCAGGATCGTGCGCGGACGGCCGGGGACCAGCCAGCGGCCGAAGCGTGCGCCGACGCCGGCGCGTTTGAGGCGCTCGAGGGTTTCGCGGATGAGGGGGTCGGGGGTTTGTTCTTCGAATTCGACGTCGGCGGTGGCGGGGTTGTAGGGACCGATGAGGCAGTAGCGATCGCCCCATCCTTCGACCATGGCGGGGGACTTGGTCTTGAGGACGGTGTAGATGCCGCCGAGTTGCCAGCAGACTTCCCAAGCGACCTCGAAGAGCAGCGCAGGCTGCGCGGAGTCATCGGGCTTGGGCGGCGCGGGGGGAGCCTCGGGCGTGGCCATGGCGGGGGCGGCGGCGCCATTGCCGGAGCTGGGGATGGAGATCTCCGCCTGCGTGTGGATCGGCGCGGGCGTCGGCGCGGCGGGGGAAATGGGCGCGTCGGGCGCTTCGGACACCGGCGCGATGTTCTGCGGCGGTGGCGGCGTGGTGGGCGCGGTGGATGGGACGTCTGCTGGCTGCACCGACGGCGCCTCGATCGTCGCCGTGGGCGCATCTACCGTCGCTGTAGGCACGTCGGTCGCTGTCACAGGCGCGGCCGCGGGGACCGTTCCCTTGGTGCCGAGTTTTTTTTTCGCCGCCAACCCCTTGGTTGGGCCCCGACCGCCGCCGTAGTTCTTGCCTGGCATACGTTGTTCCTTCACCGCCGATGTGTTCGCCGCCGCCGCGCGTTTGCCGCACGCGCCCATTATCCGCGCTGGCGCTCGCGGCTCCAATTCTCAATCCGTCAGGAAACATGAGCGGTTCATTTGCCTTTCCGGTTTTACGGATGGACGCGCGGTATTTGCGCTTCGGTCGCGCGCCGGGTCGCGCGATGCGTGGCGATGTGAAGATAGTTGAACTTTTCCGGTTCTCGCGGATTTTTATCGTGACGAAAATTCGTTCGCGCGGTTATAGTCAGCGCGAACCCGTGCCGCGGAGGATGTCGCCATGGTCTCCAGCAACGTACAGGAAATTTACGACGTGCACGTCGCTGGCCTCTCGGCTGGTGAACGGCTTCGTCTCGTTGAATTGATCACCCGCGGGATGGCCGAGCCGCGACTGGAAGAAGTCGCGATTCCGACGCCGTCGATGCGCGAGATGCCGGGGTGGCAGGGTGGCGATCAGCGCGGGGCGATGGCGGAGTGGCGGGATCGATCACTCTAACACGCTTAGGTGCTTCCATCCCGCACGCGCCACAGGTCAAGGCTGCCGCGGCAGTTGCAGTTCCCACGTCATTTTAAATTCCATCGACGCGCCCGGCTCGAGGCGGCGAGAGTCGCTACGCAGGGCGAAGGGGTTCATCTGTTCGCCGGGGAAGTTGGGGTTGTCGATTGCGGCGTGAAAACGCGCTCGCGCGATGGGGGTTTGAATGTACTGGTCGCGGTTGTCGCCGGTGATGGTGGCGTCGGGGAGGTCCGACAGGGAGTAGACGATCGCGTCGAACGGTTCATCGCGGCGATTGGTGATGCGATAGGTGACGCTGACGGTGCGGTCGTCGAGTTGAAATCGTTTGAGCCACACGATCTGGTTTTGGTCGATGCCTTCGAAGAGGAGTTCGGCGTCGCTGAGGCGCTTGAATTCGCCGCGAAGGTCGGGTGGCTCCATGCCGACCATGGCGGCGACGATGCCACCTGTCCCGAGTATGTTGCGGCGGCCATCATACCAGCCGAAGTAGACCACCGAGCCGTCGGCGGGGTTGACGGTGAGGCGGACGTGCAGCGATTGCAGCGTGCCCACGTCGGGCTTGGCTAGAGGTTTGACCGGGGGCGCGGCTTTGGGCGGAGCGCACGAAAGGCAAACCAGCGCGATCGCGAAGCACTTACGCGATAAAGAGCTTCTCAAACAACGCATGGAGGGCCTCCGATTTGCGCGCGTTCAGCGCATTTTGAATCTTCGCGCGCGTCGCATCGTCGTGGCGGTAAATCCGCAGTGCTTCGATTGCCGCCGCTGCGATCGGCTCGGGTTGTTTGACGACCACGTCGATGAGGAACTCGACCGACCGCGGCAACCGGGCAAGCGCGATGGGCAGCGTCAGCGATTTCCGTGACTCTGCCAGCGAAATGCGCTCCCACTCTTCGAGGAGCACCGCCAGCGCAGATTCGTGGCGCATCTCGCCCAGGGCCATGGCGGCGGCTTCGGCCAGCGCGGGATAGGGAGAGTCGAGGTACCGGCGGACGAACGGGAGGGCCTTGGTGCGCGCGAGGTTCCCCAATGCGAGCAGGCATTCGGCGGTCACGTCATCGACCTTGTCTCCCGACAGGATCTTGAGGCGGAGGAGCAGGGCGCCTTCGTCACGGCCAGAGTAGGCGATCGCCCGGGCGGCCATGATCCGCGACTGGTGCGAGGGATCGACCAGGAGATCGACCAGCTCGACCATCACATCGCGGTAGGCCATGCGCACCAGGCCCAGGGCGCAAATGCCGCGCAGCTCGGCGGCGGTATCGACGGGGCCGCCATAGGCGCCTTCCATCTGGTGGTGACGGATGCCGGTCAGGAAGACGTCTTGCGCGTCGCATCCCATCTCATAAAGCGCATTGGCGACGGCCTGCTTGGCACCGCACCCTTTGTCGGTGGTGGTGGGCGTCTTCATGAAGCGGGCGAAGGCTTCTTCGAGCTGGGGTTGGAGGGATTTGAGGTTGGCTTCGCGGATGAGATCGGCGGATTTGGCGGCGATCAGATTGGTCTTGCTGGCGAGGAATTTCTGAAGCTCGGGGGCGATGGCGAGGCTGCCCATCCCACGAAGGGAATTGAGCTTGGTGAGGGTGGCTTCGACGGAACGGTCGGGCATGTGACTGGATGTAATCTATCACTAGGCCGCGCTTACCGCCGCGTACACCTTGCCATGCTGCTTGAGCCATGCCACGTTCCCCTGGCGAGCGTTTAATTCAATCTCGCGCAGCAATTCGACCGTCTCGGACTCGAAGCAGGGCTCGGTTGGATCTGCGTCGGGAATGACCGCTTCTACTTCGACAGCCACTACGAACTGCTCCGTTCGGACAAGGCGAACACGACGGACTCGTTTACCGGGAATACGCATGACAGTTACTCGTCAAAGAAATGGACCGTGACCAATTTGGCGACGCCCGCGGCCGCGATATACGACCATACAGCCTTGATGTCCGTCCCATCTGCAAGCACTTGTGCCACCTCGACCAATGGGTTGGGCAGGTCATCGGGTCGCTCCCTGAGAAGTCGACCCGATTCGAGTCCGTCGACCACCTGCCACTCCAATATACCGCGCTCGTCGAGCCGCTCTGCGGCATGCTGTCCGACGATATAGCGGTCGGCTGCCACAAGCTCACGGATCGTATCAAAGAGTGTTGGCACCGACGGCAATCATAGCGATACAATCGCCGGCACTTCAATCCCGGATGCTCCGCCCGGTCAGCTCGATGAAGACGTCTTCCAGCGACGGTTTGTGGATGGATAGTTCGACCAGCTCATTTGATGGGTCGGATTGGAGCAGGTTGACGAGGTCGATGATCGTCTGGCCGGGTTGGGTGGTGTGGAGGGTGGCGGTTTCGCCTGAGACTTTGGCGGAGGTGACGGCGGCGAGCGTTTGCAAGCGCATCACATCGGGCGCGGCGAGGGTGGTGAAGGTGACGTGTGGCGGGGCCTTGGCGGAGGCGATGAGTTCGGCGGGGGTGCCGCTGGCGATGATTTGGCCGCCATCGATCACGGCCAGGCGGTCGCAGAGTTGCTGGGCTTCTTCTATATAGTGTGTGGTGAGGACGACGGTCTTGCCGGCGGCACGGGTGGCGCGGATGACGTCGTGGAGGTCGCGGCGGGATTGGGGGTCCAGGCCGGCCGTTGGCTCGTC
>JAQGHM010000182.1 GCA_028291615.1 Phycisphaerales bacterium
CCGCCGTAGGAGAAGCCTTTCTTGACGCCAGCGCCGGCGAGCCACATGTGGTAACCGGTGATGTTGTGGTCGCGGCCGTCGGGGCCCTGGGCGGTGGGGAGGCGGCCGAATTCGGAGCCGAAGAGCACGAGGGTGTCTTCGAGCAGGCCGCGTTGTTCGAGGTCCGCCAGGAGGGCGGCGGTTGGTTGATCCGTCGCGGCGGAGTTGCGGATCAGGCCAGCGTGGAGGTTGTTGTGCTGGTCCCAGCCGGGGTGGCAGATCTCGACGAAGCGTACGCCGGCTTCGCTGAGGCGCCGAGCCATCAAGCATTGTCGCGCGAAGCTGCCGGCGGGGCCGGGCTTGACGCCATAGGCATCGAGCACGTGTTGCGGTTCCTTTGAGATGTCGAGGAGCTCGGGGACTTTGCCCTGCATCTTGAAGGCGAGCTCGTAGGATTGGATGACGCCTTCGAGCTGATCGGGCGCGCCGGGGGTGGCAGCGAGGTCGCGGTTCATGGCCTGGGTCAGGTCGATCTGCTTCCGCTGGAGTTTCTCGGCGGTTTGGGCTTTGAGGTTGGGAAGGTAGCCGGTGTCGTTGATGCGGGTGCCCTGGAAATGGGCGGGGAGGAAGGCGCTGCCGTAGTTGACTGCGCCGCCGAAGTTGGGCGGGGGGTTGATCGTGATGTAGCCGGGGAGGTCCTGGTTTTCGGTGCCGAGGCCGTACATCAGCCACGCGCCCATGGAGGGGCGCGTGAGCGAGGCGAGGGCCGCGCCGGTGTGGAGCTGGATGACGGCTTGGGGATGGGCGGGGGTGTCGGTGTGGAGGCCGCGGATGAAGGTGAGCTTGTCGACGTGTTTGGCGACGTTGGGGTAGAGCTCGGAGACCCATGTTCCCGTCTGGCCGTATTTTTGGAATTTGAATTTCGAGCCGGTGAGGGTGCCGCCGCCGGGGCCGACTTTGCCGTCGTCCTTTTGGAGCTGGGGTTTGTACTCCCAGGTATCGACCTGCGAGGTGGCGCCTTGCATGAAGAGGAAGATGACGCGCTTGGCTTTAGCGGGGAAGTGCGGGAGCTTGGGGGCTAGCGGATTGCCGATTGCGGATTGTGGATTACCGATTGCGGCGGCGGATTGGCCGAGCAGGCTGGCGAGGGCGAGGTAGCCGAAGCCGGCGCTGGCGGTTTTCAGGGCCTGGCGGCGGGAGAGGGATGGTGTATTGAACATGATGAGTCCTTCTGCTGTGTGATTGTTGTAAATACTAGTGATGCTGGGATTACTTGAGATAGCGGAACTCGGCGGTGCCGAAGAGGGCTTGACAGAGGCTGGCCCAGGCGGCCGTCCGCGCGTCGGCGGCTTGGACGGCGTCTTCCTTGACGGGTTCATCGGTGTTGACGATCTCGTCGGGGTTGACGGCTGCGCCGCCGCCACCGCCCGCGCCGCCGGACGTGCTTGCGGAGGCGACGGTTGCTTCGGGCTTGGTGGTCTCGGCGGGTTTGGCGGGCGCGGGCGTTGATGCGAGCGCCTCGCGGGCGGCGGTTTCGTAGTCGGCCAGGTAGATCTTCGCGCGCTCGATTTCCTTCGTCGTCGCCGGACGGCCGACCGTCAGACGGTAGGCTCGATCGATGCGCTCGGCGTCGTCGGATTCGCTGCGATGGAGGAGACGGTCGGCCAGGGCGAGGGACTGGCGGCGGACGAAGGGGTCGTTCAGCAAATAGAGCGCTTGCGTGGCGACGGTGGTGGCGTCGCGGCTGCCGGTGACCATGCCTTGCTCGGCGAAGTCGAAGACTTCGAGGGCCGTGGGTGTCAGGCCGCGGAGTAGCGGGAGGTAAACGCTGCGGTGCGCGCTGGAACGGGCTTGTTCGCCGAAGCGGGCGGCTTCGGGGCCGTTGTTCCGCAGTTCACGAACCTGGAGACCGCTGGCGATTGATGCGTCGGGGCGGGCGCGCTCCAACGTGCCGGTGGTGAGCAGGGTGGCGTCGCGAATCTCTTCGGCTTCGAGGCGGCGCGGATTGTGACGCCAGACGAAACGATCGGACGGATCGACAGCGATGTTGGCCGCGGATTCTTCGGATGAGAGCTGATAGGCGCGGCTCAGGACGATTTGCCGCACGAGCTTTTTGACGGACCAGCCATCGCGGACGAACTGTGTCGCGAGATAGTCGAGCAGTTCGGGGTGCGAGGGGACGTCGCCGGTGACGCCGAAGTTATCGACGCTGCGGACCAGGCCCTGACCGAACAGGTGTTCCCAGACGCGGTTGGCCATCACGCGCGGGGTGAGCGGGTTCTTCGGGCTGGCGAGCCACTCGGCGAGTTCGAGGCGACCGCTTTGGGCAGTGTTGATCTTGGGTTGATCAGGGAACTGCACGAGGCTGAGGAATCCGCGCGGGACGACGGGGCCGAGTTTTTCGGCTTCGCCGCGGATGCGGATCTCGGTGTCGCCGATGGTTTTGGCATCGCGGACGCCCAGAGCGGCCTTGCCACCGCCGGCGGTGGGGTCGGTGAGGGCCATCAGTTCGCCCTGGAGTTTTTCCATCTTCAGACGGAACTGGCGCTGTTTGGGGAATCCGTCCGCGCCGCGCGCCAGGCCTTCGGGTTTGCCGCGGAGGGCTTGGAATTCGGCGCGGGCTTTGGCGACTTCCTGGGTCAGCTTCTCGACTTGCTCGGACGGCGCGGCCGCCTTGGCTTCGCCGAGTCGCAGGAGCATTTGTGGGTCGTAGTAATCGAGGCCGCCGCCGCCCATTTTGTTTCGCACGCCGGCGCAGAGGTCGGTGCTGTTGAAGATGCCGGCGAGGGCGTAGTAGTCGGCCTGGGGGATCGGATCGAACTTGTGGTCGTGGCAGCGGGCGCAGCTTGCGGTGAGGCCCAGGACCGAGCGGCTGACGGTGTCGATCTGCTCGTCGATGTTGTCCATGACAAAGCGGACCTTGAAGCGCTGGTTGACGTCCTTCACGCCCAGCGCGAGAAAGCCGGTGGCGACGGCGTGCTCGTCTTTTTCCACCTGCGAGTTTGCGGGGAGGAGGTCGCCGGCGATTTGTTCGCGGACGAACTGGTCGTAGGGTTTGTCAGCGTTGAAGGCGTCGATCACGTAATCACGGTAGCGCCAGGCGTGCGGGTAGGGGACGTTGCGCGAGGAGCCGGTGGATTCGCCATAGCGGGCGACGTCGAGCCAATGCCGGCCCCAGCGCTCGCCGAAGGCGGGCGAGGCGAGCAGGCGATCGACGACCTTCGCCAGGGCGTCGGCGGAGACGTCGCTGACGAAGGCGTCGATCTCCTGTGGCGTTGGGGGGAGGCCGGTCAGGTCGAAGGTGATGCGGCGGATGAGCGCGAGCTTGTCGGCGTCGCCTACGGGCTTGAGGTTCTTCGACTCAAGGGCGGCGAGGATGAAGCGATCGATCGGGTCGCGCGGCCACGCGGTGTCATGCACTGCGGGTGTTTTGATCTCGCGGATTGGCTGCCACGCCCAGTGATCCTTGCGGAGCGTTTCGTATTTCGGATTAGGTTTGCCGAGTGCGATGGGCGCATTCACGGCGGGCCAGGCGGCGCCCTCTTTGATCCATTGCGAGAGCACCGCCACCTGATCGGACGAGAGCTGTTTTTTGGGCGGCATTCGCAGGTCGTCGTCGTTATAGCCGACGGCCTTGATCAGCAGGCTTTTCTCGGGGTGACCGGGGACGACTGCTGCGCCGCTGTTACCGCCTTGGAGGAGGCCGTTGCGGTCATCGACGCGCAGGCCGCCCTTGGCGTTGGTGTTGGCAGAGTGGCAGTTGTAGCAGTTGTCGACGAGGAGAGGGCGGACCTTCTTTTCGAAGAATTCGATCCCGCCCGGCGCGGTATCGTCCGCTCGCGCTGAGGAATGAAAACTCGCAATCGAGACGGTGGCGAGGAGAACAATTGTGCGAAGAAAACCGAAAGTATTACGCATGGTTTATCCTTCTTCTCTTTGATCGTATTTCAGCCTTGATTCCGCCGACGTCGCTTTAACAAGAGCGTTGCCGCCGCCACCGGAAGTCCCAGCGCCGGTTCGGGCACATCGCTGGCGGCGAGGCTTGTGAGCACCAATTGCCCGCCGGGCGTGGCGTCGTCGGCGCCGGTGTAAGCGATCGAGCCGGTGAAGCCGGAGGCTGGGTCGATGGTCCAGTTTGCGAGGGTGGTGGGGTCGTCGCCGGTCCAATTCAGGAGGACGTAGGTTGCGCTGGCGTCGGGCGCGTAAATGCCGGGGAGGACCTTCAGGCGTGCGGTTGCGCCGAAGGAAACGTTCGACGCGGTGACGAGGTCGGATTTTGCGGGGGTGAGGCCCGGCTCCCATTCCAGCGCTGCGCCGTCGGTGAGCGTGAGGGTTTTACCGGAGCCGATCGTCAGCGTGCCGGCGCCGCCGTCGCCGGGGGAGAGGGTGGCAGTTGCGCCAATGTTGACGGGGCGGTTGATCGTGCCGACGCCGCCTAGCCGCGCGGTGTTGATGGCGGAAACGGTGGCGTCATTCGCGCTCAGGACGCCGTTGATTTGCAGCGTGCCGGCGCTGGCGGTGGTAGCGCCGGAGTAGGTGTTGGCGGGGCCTGAAAGTTTCACTATGCCGCCGTTCTGCTTGGTCACGCCGGAACTGACGAACGTGTTGGCGGGGTCGGCGCCGTCGATGAAGTTGCCTTGGAAGTCGGTCGTGCCGGTAGGAACTCCCAGGCCGCCGGTGATGATGATGTCTTTGCTGAGGGCGATGTTGCCGGTCCAGGTGCTGAGGCCCGCGCCGTCAGCGCCACCGAGGCGGGTGCCGCCGCTCTGTCCAGAGCGCACCACGACGTCGCGCGAGAAGGTGACGCCGGTCTTGGTGAGCAGGTTGGCCTGGCTGGTGTTGACGGCGGTGTTGCCGACGATGACCGGCGACGTGCCCAGCCCGAGGGCGTGGGCATGACCGAGGACGATCGTGTTTTGGATGATCGTGGTCTGGCCGGTGAAGATGTTGTCGCCGTTGAGTTCGAGGTTGGTGTTGCCGTTCTTGGTAAGGTCCTTGGAGCCGCCGGCGGTCTGGCCGATGACGCCATTGACTATCAGCCGGCCAGTGCCGTCCTGGGCATTACTGTTTCCGTTGACGTTCCACTGCTGCGACGAGGCCAGGACGATGTTATTGTTGATCGTCTGCACACCCGAAACAGTGTTCTGCCGGTTGAAGCCCACGAGCGGCGAGGCCGTCCCGTTGAGCGTGATCGTCCCGCCGGTGAACGTGAGGTTTCTGCCCGCTGAGTTTGAACTGGAGTAGTTGATCGCAAAGCGGCCGATCGTGACGTCGGCGGGGAGGTTGATCGTATCGCCGGTGTTGTAGCCATTTTCCTGGAACTGCGCGATATCCGCGGCGCCCGGAAGTGCGTTGGTAGACCAGTTGCTGGTCGTGGCCCAGGTGAGATCGGCGCCGTTGCCATTCCACTGGATCGTTGCCGCCTGGGCATGAGTTGCGAGGATGGATGCCGCCGCCGCCGCGAACACCGCGGCCGACGCGTGTCGGGATTTGTTATCAGATCGCGAGAACATTGAAGTGCTCCGAATAGGTTAGTCGTATATCGAATGTATTAGATGCAATAATCAGGGGTACTTTGGTCTGCACGTCATGTCTCGAGCTCCTTTCAGGTACGCAATTGCCCCGGCCTTCACCCCCCGAAGCTCACGGCGCAGTTAACTCCCACCGCTTATTCCACGCCGGTGTGCGGTTGGCGACCGGCCCGTCGGCCGTCACGTTATTTGGGTCGCTGACCGCCGCGACGTCCCCGCGTGAGGCCGTCTCGCCGTGCCCATCCCAGAACACCACGTTGATGACGTCGTGGTTCTTTCCGTGACGGTACGCGACGAATGCCGTCTCTTCGGCGTCGCGCGTTTCGTTGTAGCCGTCCACCTTGAAGTAGTGGTTCGAGTGCTGCGGCTGAAGGTGCGGGGTCATCGAGTCGGCGAACATGATCTTCTCGCTGGTGTTGCGCACCTGGTTCGCCTTGACGCCGGCGAATTCCGTATTGGCGTCCCACAGTTTGGCGGTGGGGCGCGTGACGATCGGCGTGCCGACGTAATTCAGGTGCCGGCTGTTGTAGCCGTAGCTGTACGCCGCAGCGGCCCCGTTCTTGTTCGCCTGGTCCTCGTCCGCCTGCCGCGCGCCCGGGCAGATCAGGCCCGGCGGGAAGCGACCGGCCTGCCCGTTTCCAGGGAACCACAGTTCGACGCCCAGCGCCTCGCGGAAGCCGTTATTGTTCAACCACGTCGCCCGGCTTTTGATCGTCGTGCCGGGGAACATGTCGTTGCCGTTCCCCAGGATCGCCGGGACCGCCCACCCCTTCCACGCCGAGACATACTGCGCCTGCGCCTGACCCAGCGACCGCAGGTTCGCCAGGCACTTGACCACGTTCGCCGATTCCCGCGCTTTGCTTAAAGCAGGCAGCAGGATCGAGATCAGCAGGGCGATGATCCCGATGACCACAAGTAGTTCGACGAGCGTAAAACCGGGTCGGGGCGGTCGCGATGGGACAGGCTTCTTCATCAGGCAAACTCCTTAAACCTTAGATTCTTCGATATTGTCTACAATCCCTATAGGGTTAATGGAGAATAGCGATGCTTAGGACCCCGATCAACCTTTGTGGCGGAAATGTCCAGCGCATCAGGCGCGCTGGGACGGGATCGGGTTGATCTTCCCCGACGCTGGAACGATGATCTTGGCCCCTTCAGGAGGATTCGACCGTGCGAGCTTTCATTAACTGCTGCGTCGTGATGGGATTGCTGGCCTGCTCTGTTTCCGCGATTGCGGAGGAGTCGTTCGATGTCGTCGTCTACGGCGGCACCAGTGGCGGGGTGATCGCGGCGGTGCAGGCGGGGCGGATGGGGAAGAGCGTTGTCCTGATCGAGCCCGGACAACACCTGGGCGGGATGACCACCGGCGGCTTGGGCGCGACCGACATGGGGAACCAGGCGGCGATCGGCGGAGTCTCGCGCGAGTTCTACGGGCGCATCCTCAAGTACTACGAAGACAAATCGGTCTGGAAACAGGAGACGCCCGAGGCGTACGCCAAGCGCGAGCATTACATCTTCAAGGATGCGATGTTCGGTTTTGAGCCGCACGTGGCGGAACGGATTTTGAACGACATGGCGGCGGAGGCGAAGGTGAAGGTCGTGAAGGGACAGCGGCTGGATCTGAAGCAGGGGGTGAAGAAGGAGGGGACGCGAATCATTTCAATCAAGATGGAGTCGGGCGATGTCTACGCGGGCAAGACGTTCATCGACGGGACTTATGAGGGGGATTTGCTGGCGAAGGCGGGCGTGTCTTACATGCTGGGGCGCGAGGCGAATTCACAGTTTGGCGAATCGCTGAATGGCGTGGAGGTGGCGCACGCCAAGGCGCATCAGTTCGGCCCGAACATTGATCCGTACGTGAAGCCGGGCGATAAGAGCAGCGGGTTGGTGCCGAACATTCACGCTGGCGATCCGGGCAAGGACGGCGAGGCGGACAAGCGGATGCAGGCGTACAACTATCGCATCTGCATGACCGATGCGGCGGAGAACCGCGTGCCGTTCCCCAAGCCCGCGGGATATGACGAGCGCGATTACGAGCTGCTGCTGCGGGCGTTCGAAGCCGGCCTCGCTGGCGCGCCGTGGGGCCCGCGAGGGATGCCCAATCGCAAGACGGATACCAACAACAGCGGCGCGTTTTCCACGGACTTTATCGGGATGAATAACGATTATCCCGAGGCGGATTACGCCACGCGAGACAAGATCATCGCGGATCACATCCAGTACACGCAGGGTTTTTTGTGGACTCTCGCGAATCATCCGCGGGTGCCGGAAAAGGTGCGGGCGTCGGCGTCGAAGTGGGGACTGGCGAAGGATGAGTTTGTCGATACCGGGAACTGGCCGTTCCAGCTTTACGTGCGCGAGGCGCGGCGGATGATCGGCGAATACGTCATGACCGAAGCGGACTGCAAATGGACGCGCAAGGCGGAGGATCCGATCGGCCTGGGGTCGTACACAATGGACTCGCACAACACGCAGCGCTATGTTGATCCCACCGGCCACGCGCGCAACGAGGGAGACGTGCAGGTGCGCGTCGGCGGGCCATACGGCATCAGCTATCGCTCGCTGGTGCCTAAGGCGAACGAGTGCAGCAACCTGCTGGTGCCGGTCTGCATGTCAGCGTCGCACATCGCTTACGGCTCGATCCGCATGGAGCCGGTTTACATGATCATGGGCCAAGCCTGCGGCACGGCGGCGTGCATGGCGATCGATGACGGCGTAGCAGTGCAGAAGGTCGCCTATCCGAAGCTGCGCGAGCGCCTGCTGGCGGACAAGCAACTGATCGAATGGAAGGGCGGCGGCAGCGCGGGCGGCGGCGAGCACATCGCGTCCAAGACGCTGGCGGGGATCGTCGTCGATGACACCAAGGCCAAGCTGACGGGCGAATGGGGCAAGGGAAGCGGGCCGGGGATCGATGAGGGATACCTGCACGATATGAACCAGGACAAGGGGAAGAAGTCAGCGCGGTTCGAGATCACGGTTCCGCAGGAGGGGCGGTACGAGGTGAGGCTCGCTTACACGCCTAATCCGAATCGGGCGACGAACGTGCCGGTGACGGTGGAGGGGTCGGAGGGTAAGAAGACGGTGACGGTGAACCAGAAGCTCGCGCCGTCGCTGGATAAGGCGTTTGTGTCGCTGGGGACTTATCGGTTTACCGTCGATCGGCCGGCGGTGGTGATCGTGAGCAATGAGGGGACGAACGGGTTTGTGATTATCGATGCGGTGCAGGTGTTGGCGGTGAAATGATAGCACGCGCAGAGTTGTGGTTGCGCGCTATGAAACGTGCGAAACCGCAAGCGGTGGACGAGCGTCAAGAGCTTTTTTTACCGTGCACTTCGGTGGGATAGAAGTCGCCCTGATCTGCGCCGTAGCCTTTACGCTGCCGGGCCTGTTCGGCCGTTTCCTTGGGCGCTTCCATCGGACCGGCGCTGAGCACGGGGATGACAGGAGCGGCGGCGGGGGCTGGCTGTGGAGCATCGGCAGGGGCGCCAATCTCCCCGGCGCGAAGCTTGGCTTCTAGTTCGGCTTCGAGCTGGTCGAGTTGGTCCATCTGGTCCTGCGTGACACCGGGCTTGGCCTTGGCGGCGGCGGTGTTCTTCGCCTTGTAGCGGGCGAGGTCGAACCCTTTTTCCTCCGCGGTCCTCCCGCGGCCGAAACCTGCGCCGACGAGCAGTTGCACCACGGTCGGCCAAACCAGCCCGACGACCACCAAACCGCCTAGGGTAAAAGCTGGGTAGGCGCCGCGTGGCGTCTCGATCCAATTGAACTTGTACGCCACGGTGGCGGCCTTGGGGAATTTCGCCTTGTCGAGCTTGGCGATGGCGGCATTTACCTTGTCGAGGTAATCCCGCATACGCATTCCGTCGAGGTTTCCCACCAAACTCTTATCATGAGGCGTTCGAAGTTCGAGGATCATCTGCCGCGGTTGCCATTTCCCTTGCTTCGGGTGCTCCGGATCGCGAATCAGCACCTCGTAACTGATGTACTCGGTTTCGACAGCGCGTTCGCCCGGAACCGGGATTGTGCTTGGTGGATGAATGCGAACGTTCTGGATATCGACGACCAACCCTCCACGCCGGCCGCCCCCGCTCGGGTCGACTTTGTCCCGTAGCGTTCGTTCGAAGACGAGCGGGCCGACCGTTTGCGTGCCGGGCACTTCCCGAGGGAGCGTGGCCAGACTGATGCTCGCCACCACCGCGCCCACCAAACAGCCGACGATGCACCAATGCCAGCGTTTCAGATCCTCGATCCTCATATCCTGCGACTCCCGCTGCTTCTCGTTCCGCGCACCCGCGACGTGTGAATGCTCCCTTGATACCACGCGCCAAGCCGGCGGTTGATTCAAACCTCCGACAGCAGAACGGATGGTGTGGCGCGAAATTGTCGCCGGTTCCAGCCGTTGTAACGCATGGACAGGCCGCCGGGAGGCATTCCCAGCGAATCGGCGAGGATGAGCCGGATGTCCTGAATCATCTGGTGGATGATCCCCCGAGCCAGGAAGCGCCGCGCGGACGATTGCACGGCCGGGGAGAGGATGGCGGTCTCGCCCATCCGCTTCATTCGACGTGAGAAGTGGAGGTCTTCTAACAACGGCCGCTCGGGAAATCCGCCGAGGCGGTCGAAGATGCTGCGGCGGACGAAGATCGCCTGATCGCCGTAGAAGTTGCGCGAGGTGCGGAAGCGGACGTTGTTCATCAGCGCGATGATGCCGAGCATCTTCCAGTGCAGGAGGGAAAGCTGCGGCGGGCGGAGGAAGCGGAAGTTGAAGGCGCCGCCGACCATTTCGGGGCGGTCGAGCGTTTGGCGGATGGCGGCGGCAAAGCCGGTGGGGAGGAGCGTGTCGGCGTGGAGGAAGAGGAGGTGCGGGCCGCGCGCCGCGGCCGCGCCATGATTGAGCGCTTGCGAGCGCGACAGCGCCCCTTCGAGCACGCGCGCCCCGTGCTCGGCGGCGACGCGACAGGTGGCGTCGTCGCTGCGGCAGTCGCTGACGATCAACTCGATCGCCTCGCGCCCTGCGGCCGCGCGGGTGTGAGCCAGCGTCCGCGGGAGGTTGGCGGCCTCGTTAAGGGTGGGGATGATAACGCTGAGCACGGTAGGGTTTTCCCGGGCTGGGGGTGGGTTGTCAACAAAGATGTGTGCATTGTTCCAGGTGGCATGGGCAACGGTACTCCGTTGCCCGTGGTCTTCGCTTGGTTCTGCACAAAGAACACGGGCAAGCGAGCACGCTTGCCGATGCCACCCAGAGTTCGCGAATCGCGCACGGCTATTTAGAATGCCCTCATGGCACAATATCAATGGTTGATCTATGCCCTCCTGGGCGCGGTAGCGGCGGCGATCATCGCGCCGCTTGGGAAGAAGGGAACCGAAGGGCTCGACTCCAACGTGGTGACGGCGGTGCGCAGCGTGTTTCAGGCGCTGGTCGTCGTCCTCGTTGTTACCGTGATGGGACTATGGTCAAACCTGAAGCATTTCCAGCCAAAGTCATTCGGCTTCGCCGCCATCGCGGGCTTGGCGGGGGGGCTCTCCTGGCTCTGCATGTTCAAGGCGCTGGCGAGCCCGGGCGGCGAGGTCTCGAAGGTCGCCCCGATCGACAAATTGAGCATGCCGCTGAGCATCGTGCTGGCGGTGCTGATCCTGCACGAGCGCCCCAGCGGATTGAATTGGGCGGGGATCGCCTTGATGGCGGTCGGGGCTTACATGGTGGCGCACAAGGGGTGAGGCGTCACTCCCCGCGGTCCTTGGTCTCAGCCTCGCGAAGCAGCGCGTCTGCGTTGGCAAAGTTGGCATTGCGCGCCTGGCGGGCGGAGGCGACGGCAGCGCCATAATCCGGCGGCGTGTTGGTCAGGTGGGCGACGGCCTTGTAATAATGCGCCTCGCCCAGTGAAGAGTTTCGCGCCAGCGCCTTGTCGAACCACTCGATCGCCTGAGGGCGCTGCTCGTTGGCGAGGTAGACGCGGCCCAGGGTGGACATACACTGCTCAGAGGCGGCCAGGGCCTCGGGAAAATCGTTGGCGGCGGAAATGGCTTGCGCGTATTCGTTCATGCTCGCGTACATCAGCATGAGCTGGTTCAGCGTGATCGAGTTAGCCGGGCTGGCGCGCAGGCTGTTGTAGAGCGTGATCGCCTGCTGGTTCTGCTGCTGTTCGTTGTTGGCGAGCCCGCGGCGGAGGTCTTCAACCGGAACGGGAAACTGCGCGTGGCAGAGCGAGCACTGCGAGAAGCGCCGGCTGCCCGACATCGGGAAGACGGGGAGGAAGAAGATCGTAAACCAGGTGCGATAAGTGCGGCCGACGATCTGCGCAGGTTGCCCGCAGCGCGGGCAGGTGGTCTGGACCGGGGGGGTGTTTTCGTCGGAGATGATGTTGCGCGAGCCGAAGAGAAGGATAAACCCCGGCCGGCGTTTTCGCGGTAGCGCCATGTGTGCGGTGGAGAGTAAGGGGGGGAGGGGGTTGAGTAAAGCGGGGCGTAAATGGCAGCCGTGGGCGCGAACTGTCATCCTGAGGGAGTTTCAACGACCGAAGGATCTGCGCG
>JAQGHM010000221.1 GCA_028291615.1 Phycisphaerales bacterium
TTGACCCTGTTTGGGCGGACCATCTGGGGGCGGGGGTATTCGGGGAGGGGCTTGTCGGGGATAACGTCTTTGGCCCAGCGGGTCATCAGGGGGCCGGGGGCCGGTTTCCAATCTTCTGCGGCGGGTAAGGCGCTCGACAACATCGTGACAACCATTGCGGTGACGATCAGTTGGGTTGTGGCGGTCATGGTGGGGGGATGATAGCGGAAATGGGGTAAGCGTCACGACAGTAGCGGGACTTTCTGACATGCGGCTTCGCCGTTTGGACTAAATGCGTCGGTGCGGCGTTACGGGGATCGAGGGCATTCCTTATCATCGCTGTCTCATTCCCCGTCTCTAAGGTGTGTATGGGAGATCGCGGTGGCTGGAGTCTGGATTAAGTGCGGGATTCGAGAACGACGCACTTGGACACGGCCCGCAAGCGAGCCGGCTAAAAGGTTGGTGATGTTCGAACATCGCAGTCGTTTATTCGCTCGTCGATTGGCCCGCCGTCTGGTGGTGGTCGAGGCGGTGGAGGCGCGCCTGCTGCTGGCGGGGAGCGTGCAGGGGATTGCGTGGGATGATCTGAATGCGGACGGGGTGCTGCAGTCGGGGGAGCCGCTGCTTTCGAACTGGACGCTTTATCTTGATGCGAATCACAATGCGAAGCTGGACGCGGGAGAGGTTACGACGACGTCTTCGGCGAGTGGGGCGTTTTCGTTCGGAAATCTGACGGCGGGTAATTATCTGATTGGGGCGGTGCTGAAGTCGGGGTGGAGTCAGACTTATCCGTCGGCCGCAGTGCCTGCCGCGGCGCCGCCAGTTGCGGGCGGTAGTACGACGGCGGCGGCTTCGGCGGATTCGGTTACGGCGGATTCGGTTAAGGGGGCGATTGGGCGATCGAGTAACAAATCCCGGTATACCGCGGCGCAGGTTGATTCGGCTTCGGGATGGGTGATTGGTCTCTCGGGGAAGCTCAGCCTGCGCACGATTGTTTCGCGCACGGGGGCTGCGAGTGCGACTGCCAGCGGGGTGCTTCCGGATACTTACATCCTGCGTTTTCCGGCGGGGGTGAAGGGATCAAAAGGGGCGGCGCAACTGGCGCGGGTGGCGGGGGTGTCGTTTTATTATCCGCTGGTTGCTCATGCGCTGAAGAGCCGGTTCATTCCGAATGATCCGCTGTTTTCCAAGGAGTGGAATCTTCGGAACACGGGGCAGTTTGGTGGGTTGGCGGGGGCGGATGCGAACGTTACGCCGGTGTGGGATCAGTATCAGGGGGCGGGGGTTGTGGTGGGGGTTGTCGATGACGGGTTGCAGTATACGCACCCGGATCTTGCGCCAAATTATGATGCGATCGACAGCTACGATTTTAATGACAATGATCCGGACCCGTCGCCGAATAGCAACGATGAGCATGGGACGGCGGTAGCGGGGATCGTGGCGGCGCAGGGGAATAACGGGATCGGGGTGAGCGGGGCTGCGCCGCAGGCGAGCATCGCGGGGATCCGGCTGACCGATACGGACACGACCGATCAGCAGGAGGCGAGCGCGCTTTCCTATCATCGCAATAGCATTGCGATATACAGCAACAGTTGGGGGCCTGACGATAATGGGCAGACGTTGGAAGGACCGGGCCCCCTGACGCTTGCTGCGTTGAGCGATTCGGTGACCAATGGGCGGAACGGGAAGGGGAACGTTTACGTCTGGGCATCGGGAAATGGGCTGCAGCGGAAGGACAACGTCAACTACGACGGTTACGCGAATTCGCGGTACGTGATCGCGGCGACGGCGCTGGATGACTCGGGAAAGCAGGCGTATTACGCGGAGCCGGGGGCGCCGATATTGGTTTCGGCATACTCGGGCGGGGTTTCGCCGGGGATTACCACGACCGATCTGTTGGGGGGGAATGGGTATGCTTCAGGCGATTATTACACGAATTTCGGAGGGACCTCGGCTTCTGCGCCGCTGGTCAGCGGGGTGGTGGCGCTGATGCTGCAGGCGAACCCGAACCTGACGTGGCGCGACGTGAAACACATCCTGGTGGACACGGCGCGGAAGAATGATGCGACGGACAGCGGCTGGTCTTTGAATGGGGCGCAGCACTGGGTTAATCACAAGTATGGGTTTGGCGCGATCGACGCGGCGGCGGCGGTGAACGCGGTGCTGAACTGGACCAATGTAGCGCCGGAGACTTCGACAACGTCGGGGACGATCAACGTCAACCGGACCGTTCCGGATAACAACACGACGGGGCTGACGTCGTCGGTGACGATTAGCAGCTTGATCAAGGTGGAGACGGTGGAGGTGGTGTTCGATGCCACGCATCCGGACCGCGGGGATCTGCGCGTGGTGCTGACTTCGCCGAACGGGACGAAGTCGGTGTTGGCGGAGGTTCACGGCGATGCGCATGCGAACTACTCGCACTGGACGTTTACTTCCAATCGCCACTGGGACGAGATTGCGAAGGGGGCGTGGACGTTGCAGGTGACGGACGAATCGGGCGCGGATGTGGGGACTTGGAATTCGTGGAAGCTGAATATTTACGGCACGGCGGTGACGAGCGAGCAGTACGCGAGCGTGGCCGCTAATGCGACGGTTACGGCGAAGAGCTTTGGGCTTCGGCCACTGCCGGGGGCGAAGATTGCGGCGGCCAGTTTTCCGTATCAGACCGGGCAACGGCTTGTCGTCACGTTTGACCAGGATGTGGCGGGGAGCATCTCGGCGGAAGATATCGAGGTCCGCAACGACACGACCGGGCAGATTGTGACGGGGGCCAATCTTCATCTGGATTACGACTCGGGCACGCGGACGGCGGTGTGGACGTCTCCGGGGATTTCGACGCTGCTGGCGGATGGGAACTACACGGCGCGCTTGAAGGCTTCGCAGATCACGCTGGCGAATGGGGGGATGCTGGATGGGAACGGAGACGGGCTGGGGGGAGATGATTTCACGCTGGGGTTCTTTCAGCTCAACGGGGATGCGAATCGCGACCGGGTGGTGGATACGGCGGATTTCAAGATCCTGTTCGCCAACCTTGGCAAGGGGAGCCCGACGTGGGATCAGGCTGATTTTAACTATGACGGGTTGGTTGATTTCACCGACTTTCAATATCTGGAGCAGTCGTTTGGGCACTCGCTGCCGAGCGCGGCGGCGCCTGCTTCCACGGCGACGTCTTTTGGGGAGATTGCGCCGGCGCGACTGGTTACCGCGCCGCGGCCGATCTTTGGTGATCGGCCGATTCGCCGGAGGATGGACCTTCTCGACGGATCGGACGACGTCAAAGCCTGATCTTTGGCGCGGGCCTGTCGTCTCCAATTGATCTCCGCCGTAGAATGCGGCCGGTGCATTCGTCCCCCCCGATCGATCGCGACTTGGCTGACAGTGAAGCGGGGAGTGCGCGCGCGGAGGCTGCGGACCCGCATACGCGCACCTGTTTTCGGCTGGTTCTGATTTCGATGGGGGTCGGGGTCGTGTTGCGATTGGTGCAGTACTTTCACCATACGTCGTATTGGAATGACGAGGCGGCGCTGGTGCTGAACATCCTGCAGCGGGATTATCGCGAGCTGCTGCGGCCGCTGGATTTTGCGCAGGCCGCGCCGCCGCTGTTTCTTTGGGTGGAACGGTGGGTCGCGCTGCGATTTGGATCGTCGGAGTATGCGCTGCGGGCTTTTCCGGTTTTGCTGGGGCTGGGGGCGCTGCCGTTGTTTGGCACGCTTGCGTGGCGGCTGCTGAGGCCGGCGGGCGCGGCGTGGGCGGTGGCGTGGTTTTCGGTCAATAACCGGATCGTGCCGCAGGTTTGCGAGGTGAAGCAGTACAGCGATGATTTATTTTTTTCGACGCTGATGTTCTTCGTGGCGTTTGCGCCAGGTCGCGAGGTGTCGGTGCTGCGCCGTCTGGTGCGCGTGGCGATGGTGGCATCGGTCGCGTTTTGGTTTTCATTCCCGTCGGTGATCGTGTTTGGCGGCATTACGCTTGCACTGCTGCCGGGGGCGTTGCGTGGGCGGCGGGGGGTGGCGCTTTCGGCCGCGGCTTTGCTTGCGCCGATCGTGTCGGGGGCGCTGCTGGCGAAGCTGGTGCTGGGGAACCCGCGCGACCCGTACCTGGATGAATTCTGGGCAGATCGTTTTGTTAACTTTGCACGGCCGGCGCGATGGTTTGCGCATGCATTCTTCGAGCTGGGCGATTATCCGTTTGCGTCGGCGGGCGTGGTTGTGCTGCTCCTTGCGATCGTGGGGTTGTTCGCGCTGCGGGCGCAGGGCCGGCGGAAGTTTGTGGCGGCGGTGCTGGGGGTGGTGGTGCTGGCGATCGTTGCGTCGGCGCTGCGGGTTTACCCGTTCGGGGGGCTGCGCGTGACGCTTTACCTGCTGCCGCCGCTGTTCCTGCTCATGGGCGCTGGTGCGCAACCGTGGGGTGGCGTCGCCGCGGGTGGGCCGCCGGTTGAGCGACATTGGGTTCGCCGGGCGTGGTGGATCTTGCCTGCGCCGCTGCTGATCCTGGCCGTTGCGCAGTGCGCGAAGCATTCGGTGGATCCGGAGGCGCGGTCGAATATCCGGCCGGTGGTGCGGTACGTGCGCGAGCACCGGCAGGCGGAGGAGGCGATTTATTTGGCGGGGGGCGGGGTGCTGCCGCAGGCGCGGGTTTCGGGGCGTAATGTGGAGTTTCTGTGCTATTGGCCGTTGGGAGAGGAGCGGAATATTTATCGGCAGATGATTCCGCCGGAGCAGATCACGGCGCGGCGGTTCTGGGTGGTGTTCTCACTGATTTCGACAGAGAAGTCCGCTCCTGTGGAACCGCTAATCCATCAACTTGAAGCCGTTGCGGAGGAAAAGTTGAACTTCAAAAGGGGTCCGGCCAGCGCGATCCTGTACGAGCGACATGGCCCACCCGCTTCGCAGCCTGACGTCGCGCCGCGTTAGAGCGGCGCGGCTATGATGTTAGCGCGAGGCGCTTATGGCCGACGACATTCCCCCACCCATTCATCCGCAGACGTCGATCGGGCACGTTCACCTCAAGGTGGCGGATTTGGACCGTGCGCTTGAGTTTTACCGCGGCGTGCTCGGGTTTGACCTGACCCAGCGCTTTGGGCGCAGCGCGGCGTTTCTTTCGGCGGGGGGTTATCACCATCACATCGGCTTGAACACGTGGGAAAGCCAAGGTGGGCAACCGCCGCCGCCGCGGGCGACGGGGTTGTATCATCTGGCGATTTTGTATCCGACCCGCGCGGCGCTGGCGGATGCGCTGCGGCGGCTTATGGCGGCGCACATTCCGCTTGAGGGGGCTGCGGATCATGGCGTCAGCGAGGCGCTTTATCTTCGCGATCCTGACGACAATGGGGTGGAGCTGTATTGGGATCGCCCGCAGCAGGCCTGGCCGCGCGACGCGGAGGGGAACCTGGCGATGCATACCCATCCACTGGATTTGGAGGATTTGCTTCGCGAGCCGCAAGGGAAGTAATCGCCGATGTCCAAAGATTTGCGGGAGATCCTCGCTCGGCTGGATCACGAGCGCCGTTCCCTGGTGCGCTACGGGGAGGTTCTAGAGTCGCTGCCGGCGGTTACGCGGCTTCGGACGGTTGATGGTTCGCGGTATTCGGTCATTTACTCGTCGCTTAGCGCGGACACGGCCGACGCGGCGATTGTTCGGGAGATCGATCACCATCGCGGTCTGAACGCCTGGTTCGAGTGGAAGTTTTTTGCGCACGATGCGCCGATGGACCTGCTTGAGCGCCTGCGGCATTACGGTTTTGACATTGGGCCGAAGGAGGCGGTGTTGGTGCTCGATCTGAATCGGCCGCCGATGTGGGTGCACGAGGAGAGTCATGCGGTGATGTGCGTGGATCGGGTTGAGCAGGTCGCGGTCTTTCGTGAGGTGGCCGAGCAGGTGTTTGCGAAGGACTACTCGTTTACGGCGACGGAGCTTGAGGCGGCGATCCGCGATGGCTCGGCGGAGCAACGCGGGTACGTTGCCTATGCGGGCGAAGAGCCTGTGGGCGTGGGGCGGCTCTACACTCATCCGGAGAGCGCCTTCGCCGGGCTTTATGGTGGGGGCACGCTTGTGGCTCATCGCGGGCGGGGATTTTATCGAGCGCTGGTGGCAGCCCGGGCGCGGGATGCGATCGCGCGGGGGGCTCGGTACCTGCAAGTGGACGCATTGCCGACGAGCCGGCCGATTCTTGAGCGGCTGGGTTTTGAGCACCTGACGGATACGTGGCCTTGCGAATGGCGGCCGGCGTGACTTCATTCGCGGGATGAGCGAGTATGGCCTGAAGACCATCCGCGCGAGCGCATCCGCTACGAGGTAACTTGAATCCATGGACACTACACTCGCCCCATCGCTTGCCACGGCCGAGCCGGAACCGCAGCCGCTGACCCAATCGACTTCAGCCGCGGTGTCGCCGCGCCTGCTTGCGCTGGATGTTTTCCGTGGGCTGACGATCGCGGGGATGTTGTTGGTGAACAATGCCGGCAAGGGCAAGCCGTATGCCCCGCTGGACCATGCGGAGTGGCACGGCTGGACGCCGACGGACCTGGTCTTTCCGTTTTTCCTGTTCATCGTGGGCGTGGCGATTCCATTTTCGATGGGGCGGCGATCGGCGGAGCAGACTCGTTGCCAACTGCTCGGGCGGATTGCGATGCGTGCGCTGGCGCTCTTCATGCTGGGCGCGCTGCTGAACGGGTTTTCATATACGACGGTCGCGCTAACGCTGGGCGAGCGGCCGGCGGGTGTGCCGCTGTTTACGCTGGGGGCGCTGCCTGATGGATTTGTCTTTCTCAAGATCATCCGCGCCGTCGCGTGGGGGTTCATTCCGCTGGGGATTCTCGCGCTGCTGATTCCGTGGAAGTCGCGGCGGTTGCAGTGGGTCGTGCCGGTGGTCGTAACGGTGATGTTTTTCCTACTGATGTTCGCGGTGGTGTTCGCCAATCGGCATGCGTGGGGCCACGGCCTTTCGTTTGACGGCACTAATCTCGGCGGTGGCATTTTCCGGCCCGACCTGTACCGGATTCCGGGGATCCTGCAGCGCATCGCGATCTGCTATGCCGCTGCTGCCACGCTGGCGTTGTTTGCGGGGCCGCGAATTCTGCTGGTAGCGCTCGTGCTGTTGCTGGGGATTTATTCGGCGCTCATGCTGGTCAGCATTCAGGCTCATCCATTTTTCAACGGTTCATTGACGAAGGGCGACAATCTCGCTCGGCGCATTGACGTGGCCGTCTTTGATCATCCTCGCGCGGCCGATGGCAGCGGGGCGGCGTGGAAGCACACTTACGGGGCCTACCCTGACCCCGAAGGGTTGCTGTCTACGATTCCGGCGATCGGCACGGCGATCCTCGGGGTGTTTGTCGGGATGCGGCTGCGCCGGGAGCGGCCCGCGGCGGAGCGGTGCGCCCAGCTTTTGGCGACGGGCGTTTTCGTTACGTTGGTGGGCGTCGGCCTCAACGCGTGGCTGATGCCGATCAACAAGAGCATCTGGACGCCGTCGTTCGTGATCTTCTGCGGCGGCATGGCGATGCTGGGCCTGGGGGCGATCTTCTACGTCACCGACGTGCGCGGGCGGCGACACTGGGCGCTGCCGCTGGTCATTTATGGCAGAAACGCGATCGCGGCGTTCGTCGCGGCGGCGCTGGTGGTGCGAATTGGGCTGATCGTCAAACTTCCCAATCCCAAAGAACCCGGCAGCACTTATTCACTGGTCGGCGTCGCGAAAGATTGGGCGGCCGATCAGGTCGGCCACGCCGACGCGTGGCTGCACCTACACGTCAACGCTCACATGCCCAGCATCCATACGCCCGCGAATGAATCGCTCGCTTATGCCCTGCTGTTCGTGCTGACGATCTTCGTCTTGATGAGCATCCTCTACGTCTGCCGGATATTCGTGAAAGTGTGACCGTTTGCCCTGGGGCAATTTGCCACAGGCGGCGCGGTCGCGGGGACGCGGCGTAGTCCCTACAATCTCCGGCTTCATGAGCACGATCGCGCAAGTTCCATCCCGCCCGCTGTGGTTGCCGGCTTTGTCGCTGGCTAAGCGGGAACTGGTGCGTTTCCTGCGGCAGCGGAACCGGATCATCGGGGCGCTGGCGACGCCGATCGTCTTCTGGCTGCTGATCGGGGCGGGGATGGGGCGGAGTTTTCAGGGCGCGCCCGGGGGCGGCGGTGACGGGAATTACCTGCGGTACTTCTATCCCGGCACTGTGCTGATGATCCTGCTGTTCACGGCGATCTTCTCGACGATCTCGATTATCGAGGATCGCCGCGAGGGGTTTCTGCAGTCGGTGCTGGTGGCGCCGATCTCGCCGATGGTGATCGTGCTGGGGAAGGTGCTGGGGGGGACGGCGCTGGCGTTCGGGCAGGGGCTGATCTTTTTGGTGCTGGCGCCGCTGGTGGGGTTTTCGTTTACGCCGATCTCGTTTCTGTTGGCGCTGTTCGTGATGTTCGTGGTTGCGTTCGCGCTTACGGCGCTGGGGTTTTGCATCGCCTGGCGGATGTCATCCACCCAGGGGTTTCATGCGATCATGAACCTGTTCCTGATGCCGATGTGGTTTTTGTCGGGGGCACTCTTTCCGGCATCGGGGGCGATGGCCGGGTTGCAGTGGGTCATTCGCCTGAACCCGCTGAGTTACGGTTTGTCGGCGCTGCGGCAGACGATGCAGTGGCACGCGCCGCTTTCCGGCTCAGTGGCGAGTTTTTCGGTTTGTGTGATCGTTTCGGTGGTTTTCGCGCTTGTGCTGTTCTTCCTTGCCAGCGTGATTGCGACCGGTCGGACCAGTGCAGATCTTCAATGAATAAAACGGCTCCCTTTTTCGTATCGTGCTTCGCGCTGTTGTTGGCATCGGTGGCTGCTCGCGCGGAGCTTTCGCCGACGGCGCTTTATCCCGCGCCGCACTTCACGCTGACCAATCAGGATGATCGCCCGTTCTCGGATGCCGATCTGGTAGGGAAGACGTGGGTGGTGGACTTCGTCTTCACCCGCTGCGGCGGGCCCTGTCCGATGATGACGCAGAAGATGGTGAAGCTGTCGAAGCAGATTAAGTCTCCCGACGCCCGCTTCGTCTCGATCAGCGTTGACCCGACGTATGACCGGCCCGCGGTGCTGAAGCAGTACGCCAAGGACCAAGGGGCGACCGACCCGCGCTTCGTTTTTCTTACCGGCGAGCCGAAGGCGATCTATGATCTGGCCGAGAAGGGGTTCAAGCTGACCGCGCGACCGTCGCTGGACGGCAGCTCGATCGACCATGATGAACATTTTCTGCTGATCGACGGCAGCGGCGGCGTGCGCGGCATCTATCACTCGCGCGATGACGTGAAGCTGGCGCAACTGGTCGCGGATGCCACGGCGCTGACGTCGGACGCCAACATCAGCAGCGGCGGTGGCATGAGCGATAACCGTCGCGCCTGGATCGCGCGGTTTCCCGCGATCAACGCATCGCTCAATGCGATCAGCGGCATCCTGCTCTGCCTGGCGATGATGTTCATTCAGATCCGGCGGGTGCGCATCCACGCGGCCCTCATGATCGCGGCGGTGATTTCCTCGACCGTTTTTCTCGCCTGTTACCTCACGTATCACACGCTAAAGTACCAAGCCGGATCGGCGACGACCGTCTTCCCCACCAGCCCGGTGCGCCCGCTCTATTTGGTGATCCTGCTCTCGCACACGATCCTGGCGGTGGTGGTCGTGCCGCTGGTGGTAATGACGCTGGTCCGCGCCTGGCGGCGGCAGTGGGATCGGCACCGGCGCATCGCCAAGCCGACGTTCTGGATCTGGCTTTATGTCTCGGCCACCGGCGTGATTGTCTATTGGATGTTGTACCACCTTGCCCCTAGAATCGTGGCCCAGCAGTCGTAGGAGAGGTTCACATGAAGCGTTTGCTCGCCACCTTTATCGTCACCGCCGCAACGACCACGGGCGCGTTCGCCTGTCCGATGTGCAAGGACAGCGTCTCCAATCGCGAAGGGGAGACGAATGAGCTGCACGATTCTTACACTACTGGCGGGCAGAACATCGCTGGCGGGATGAATACCAGCGTCTACGTCATGCTCGGCACACTTTTCGGGATGATGGGGCTGGTGTCGATGGTGATCGTGAAAGGGGTCCGCAGCTCAGAGGCGGGGCGGGGGTTTCCGGTCGAGCGCAAGGACAGACGCCCATAGTCTCGTCCATCATGGGTGGCATGGGCAAATTTTTTTTGCCCGTGGTCGTTTTTTGACTTGGAAGAAAACCACGGGCAAGCGAGTACGCTTGCCCATGCCAGCCGGCATTGCCTAAATCGCGGCAAAGTTCGACAGGATCTTCAACCCCACCCGCTGGCTCTTCTCCGGGTGGAACTGCGTCGCCATCACGTTGTCGCGCCAGATGCTGCTGACGAAGGGGCGGCCGTAGTCGGTCGTGGTGGCGATAACCCCGGGGTCTTCGGGGACCACGTGATAGCCGTGAACGAAGTAGACGCCCGCGCCGGCGGGCAGGTCTTTGAACAGCGGTGACGGCCGCTTGAATTCGAGTTGGTTCCACCCCATGTGCGGCACCTTGAGGCTTAGCGTGTCATCGACGTCGAAGCGCACGCACTTGCCCTTGATCACGCCGAGCCCCTCGTGCACACCGTCTTCGTAGCCGACGTCGAAGAGCATTTGCAGGCCCAGGCAGATGCCGAGGAACGGCTTGCCTTTGTCGATCTGCGCCAGGATCGGGCCAGCCAGTTCCTTCTCGCGCAGCGTCCGCACCGCATCGGCGAACGCGCCCACGCCCGGCAGGACGATCCTATCGGCGCGCTCGATTTCCTCTGGCGTTGAGATAATCTGCGCGGCGACCCCGACGCTCTCGAACGCCTTCTGCACCGACCGCAGGTTGGCCATACCGTAATCGATAATCCCGATCGACATCACGACACTACTTTAGGTGGGCTCTGCCCACCATATCCTTCCTGAATGGACCAAAAACGAGACGGCCGACGTCAGGTAAACGTCGACCGTCTCTTAAATCTAATCAACTCCGTGTCTGCTGCCTATCCCACCTGCACGACGATCTCGACGCGCCGACTGGCGGCCTTCTGCCCCTTGGGGTGGTTGGGGCCAAACGCCCGCAGGTCGACCTTCTTCGAATCGACCCCGTGCGCGGTCAGGTAACGCCGAACCGCATTGGCGCGGGCGGCGGCGAGGTCCCAGTTGTCTTCCCAAGTGTTCTTGGTGCGGGTGATCGGGTCGGCATCGGTATGGCCATCGACATAGATCGTCTTGGCCGCGTAATCTTTCTTGATCGCGGCGACCACCTTGTCCAGCGTCGAATATGCCGAGGTTTTAATCGCGGCCTTGCCCGGCTCGAAGAGCACTTCGCCCGGGAGGTTGACCGTCAGCGTGCCGCGGGCCTTGTCGTAGGTCGCTTCAACGCCGGTCAAACCGGGATCGGCGGCGGTGCCACCGCCCGGCGTCGGCTGGCTCTTAAGCTGGTTTTCCAGCTCGTTGATCCGCGCCTGCATCTGCGAGACCGACGCCGGGTCGGGCGCCTTAGCCAGGCGCGACTCGCTGTCGCCCAGGCGGTCGCGCGTGTCGTTCAGGTCCGCCTGCAGCTTGCGGTTCTGATCGTGCAGCGCCATGTTGTCGTCATGGACCTTGTTCTGGCACCCGCCGGTGAATACTGAAATGGCCCCCAGGAAAATCGCCCCCATCCGTAGTCCGTTCATGCCCGATTCCTTTCGGTAGAAAATTCGTGTCTCCACACAACTAGCTGAAAATGTAGGGCAATTTGCAATTGGGTCAAGGGATGGGGGTGGCTGGATATCGAGAAAGGGCGGGTAATTCGAGGATTCGAGGCGACGATTGCAGTGTTAGATATCAGACGCATCTGCCGGGCGGGGCAGGGGCGCGGAGGCTGTCGCCGTTCCGGTGGGGATCTTTGGCCCAGGCGTCTCGCGCGTCTGCAGCATCCCCGCTTTGGCCTTCATATCCGCGACTTCCCGTTCCAGTTTGCTGGTGCGCGAGCGTTCGCGAACCGTCTGGAACTGGCGCATGGTCTTGAAGATCGTGCGGAACAACCACCAGCCGAAAACGCTCAAAACCGCCGTCACCAGCAAGACGACCAGGATGCGCGGGCGGTCGAACTCCGCGAAGATTAGTTGGAGCTTGCCTCCCAAGACTAGGCCCCAGTTGAGCGTGACAACGATCAGCACGTAAAGCGCCATCGTTCCGAAGACGATGACCCGCAGCCAGAGTTTGAATTTTTCCCACATAATTTGAACGTTGGTGGTTAATGTTGGACGTGTTGCAACATGTTTGACATCGCCGTCAGGCCGGGCCGCAGGTATTCGGCGATCGGGCAATAATAGATCATTACAAAAGCCGTGCCCAAAGCCAAATAGGGGCCGAACGGCAGTTCCCGGCGTTTGCCGACGACGAACATGTAGATCGCCAGGACGATGCCGAAGAATGGGGCGACGAAGAACGCAACGGTCGCTGCGCCGGCGCCGATGATCGTGCCGACACCGAACATCAGGTCCACGTCGCCCATCCCCATCGCCTCGCGACCGAAGACCAGCGAGCCGAGGATGCGCCAAAACCAGACGACGAATCCGCCGACCATGCCGCCCAGCAATGCCCCGAGGAAACCGCTGATCCAATGGTGCTGGTGGAGGAATCGTTCCCAGGACGCGCCGGTGGAATGGCTGAAGGTGACCAGTGCGAAACCTGCGATGCCCAGGATGAGCGGGGGCATCAGGAAGACCATTTCTTTGCGAATCTCGCGGGTGATGTCGGCGCGGGTGAACTCCTTCGCCTCGACCTTGGGTTGCTCAGCTTGTTCGGCTGTGCGGCGATCCGCCTCCTGCTTGTCGCGGGCGGCGGCCTGGGCTTTGAACTGATTTAGCGTCTGCTCCTGTTGGGGCGTCAGCTTGCTGCGGTAGGTGTCGATCCAGCGCCGTACCATTGCGGCGACACGGCCCTCCTTCGCGTCGGCGGGCGGGGGGTCCTTGTCGATTTCCAGTTCCGGCCAACCCTCCGCGAAACTGCGCGGCAGCTTTCCCCACGCCAGCAGGCCCAGGCTGATCAGCAGGCCAAGCCCGGCGCCGACGGTCATCGCCGCCGCGCCGCCGCTTTGCAGGTTCAGCGATCCCGGCTCGTGCGGGCGGTCGAGGATCGTGTGGTAGAGCAGGCCAATCGCGGCCATCAGCATCGGGATCGACTGCGGGATCCAGAACTGCTTCGCGTCGATCATGGCCGCGGGCAGGAGCGCGCTGATCGTGAAGACCGCCAGGAAATACTGCGGCCAGTGCTGGGCGATCGTCTCGACGAAGTAATAATGCGCCCGGTCTCCATCCCAGCTCGAGGTCATTTCCATCCAGCAGGGCCCGCGGTGCTGGATGAAGTACATCACGTAGTAGAGGACGAAGAGCGCGCCGGTGACGAATTCAACGGTTGGATACTGCACCGAGATCGGCGTGTGACAATACCGGCACCGGCCGCGCAGCTTTAGCCAGCCGAGCACGGGAACGTTGTCGTACCACGCCAGCCGGTGCAGGCAGATCGGGCAGCGCGAAGGGGGCGAGACCAGGGATTCTCCGCGCGGCAATCGCCAGACGACGACGTTGAGAAAACTGCCGACAATGGCGCCGAGGAGGAACGCGAAGACGATGAAGATTAGATGAGGCATCTGGGCAGGACGATCCTAGAGAAGGCGGACGATATAAACCATCGCCTCTTCCGGTGAAAGATTCGTCACGTCCAGTTCGGCGGTCTTCATTTCCCGGTAGATGGCTTCTCGTTCGGCCAGCACGCGCTCGATTTCTTCGACGCCGCCGAATTGAGTCAGGTTGGGGCGCATCATGCTTGTCGCCTCGTCGGCTTCGATTCGCCGGTGCAGTTCGGTGGGTTCGCACTTGAGGTAGATCACCTTGTGGCCGGATTCCTTGATGGCCTGGCGGTTTTCCTCGCGCAGGACCGCGCCGCCGCCCATGGAGATGACCACGTCCTGAAGCTTCACCACCTCGCGGACGACCTCGCTCTCCAGGTTTCGGAAGTTTTGTTCCCCCTCCTGCTCGAAGATCTCCTTGATGGTCTTTCCCGCCTTTTTGACGATGAGCTTGTCGGTATCGACGAGGTCCTGCCAGAGGCGGTCCGCCAGTTTCTGGCCGGTGGTGGTCTTGCCGCTGCCGCGATAGCCGATCAATACGATGCTCATGTACGGGGATTATCGGCCCGTGAGGGGGGGACTCAAGAGGAGTAGGTGGGCAGTAGGCGGTAGACGGCCCTCCCACCCGATTGACAAATCCCCCATCACAACTGACAACACCCCCATGCCCCAGTCCAAGTCCGCCGCACCCGCCAAAGCCAAGTCCACGTCCGGCCCCGCTTACAAACGCGTTCTTTTGAAGATCTCCGGCGAGGGGTTTAGCCATGAGGGGGGCTTCGGCATTGAGGCTGATGAGATCGAGAAGATCGCCAAGCAGTGCGTCGAGGTTTGCAAGAGCGGCGTTGAGCTGGCGATCGTGGTGGGGGGCGGGAACTTCATCCGCGGGGCCACGTTTGCCGAGGACGGTCACATCAAGCGGGCGACGGCGGATTACATGGGGATGCTGGCAACCGTCATCAATGCCCTGGCGCTGCAGGAGACGATGGAGAAGTTTGGGCAGCCGACCCGCGTGCTGTCGGCGATCAGTGTCTATAACGTCTGCGAGCCGTTCATCCGCCGGCGGGCGATCCGGCACCTGGAGAAGGGGCGGGCGGTGATCCTGGCCGCGGGCACGGGCAACCCCTTCTTCACCACCGACACGTGCGCGGCCCTGCGAGCCACCGAGCTTGAAGCTGACGTCGTGCTCAAGGCGACCAAGGTCGACGGCATCTACGACAGCGACCCCAAGAAGAACCCGGCCGCCAAGCTTTACCACACGGTGTCGTATGAGGAAGTGCATCAGAAACAGCTCCGGGTGATGGACCTGACCGCGATCACCCTCTGCATGGAGCGGAAGATCCCCGTGGTCGTCTTCAATTTGAAGACCGAGGGGAACATCGCACGGGTGCTCCGAGGCGAAGACGTCGGCACGAGAATCCTCCCCAGCAACGATGGCCAGCTCGCCGAGACGGCCTTCGCCCAGCCGATGACCCCGGCCGCCCCGGCCAAGTCCCCAAAACCGCGCAAGTAGGATATGATTGTTCCCGCGTTGTGCTGACTTCTGATTTCTGGTTTCTGACTTCGGGTTTCTCCCATGCCCACCGACGACATCCTGCTCGACTGCGAAGAACACATGGAAAAGGCCGTGGAGCATTTGCGCCACGAGCTTCGGGCGATCCGCACCGGCCGGGCCTCGCCGGCGCAGGTGGAGCACCTGATGGTGGAGTATTACGGCACCCCCACGCCGCTGAAGAACATCGCGCAGATCTCGGTGCCCGAGTCGATGCAGCTTCTCGTGAAGCCATTCAGCCCCGGCGATTTGAAGGCGATCGAGCGCGCCGTGCAGGACAGCAAGCTGGGGATGACCCCGCGGAGTGATGGCAAGACGCTGCGGCTGATCCTGCCGCCGATGAGCCAGGAGACGCGCATCAAGATGGTCGCGCAGTGCAAGGCGATCGCGGAGACGGCCAAGGTGAGCATCCGCGCGGCTCGCCGTGATGCCAACAAGCTGGCCGAGACCGAGGAGAAGGGGAGCATCCTGACCGAGGACGAAGCCAAGAAGGCCAAGGAAGACATCCAGGATTTGACGAAAAGCTACGAGGCGAAGGTGGATGAGCTGATCGAGCATAAGCGGAAGGAAGTGATGGAGGTGTAGGGGGGGTGCCTGTGTGGTGCGGCCGTCCCGGCTGCTCTTCATTCAATTGAAGGCCAACCGCAGGTGGCGTGAAACATGAAGACGTGAAACATGAAGAGGGGGGAACGGCGAGGACGGAGCACCGGCGGCGAAGGGCTCTCCCGCCCGGAAGACCGCCTTGCCGTAAGCTGGTCGGCGGTATTCTTAACGGGCGGCGCGGTAGGATGCCGGACGATGAGGCGACTGCTCCGCATCCTCCTGACCGCCGCAACCTTTGTATCCCTGCTCTTGTTCGCGCTGACGGCTGGGCTGTGGTTGCGAAGCCATTGGGCATACGACGCGCTAGGCTGGGACGACGGCGGAGTCGTTAAATCCGTCACTGTTCTGCACGGGGGCGTGTTCTTTTCGGCCGACGAGATCGAGGGTCGACCCGACCGCGAGGGCGTCAATTATCTGAATGGGGACGCAGGTCCTGCAGCGGCCTACGAGAACGCTGGGGCGTTCGGATTCTCCCGCAACCACTATGGCGGTGGAAAGCTCGGGGTGCCGGTGAGCGATATCGTGCGCGTGCCGCTCTATCCGTTAGTCGTGACGCTGGCCATCCTTCCGTCAATTGGATACATCCGAATCACTCGCGCCCGTCGAGCGAGATCGCGACGGCGTCGTGGCCTCTGCCCGTCATGCGGATACGACCTGCGCGCAACCCCAGGGCAGTGCCCGGAATGCGGTGCGATTCCGCCCGCAAAAGAAGCGAGGCTCCCGAAGCCGGGAGGGTGACGGGACGAATCGAGAGTCCGCACATCCTGCAGCGAAGCTGCATTCACTCCGTCGAATGACAATGGGGGGCGATTCGCCCCGTCGGGCCAAGGGGGGCCGAGCGGCTTGGGGAGCCGGAGGAGTATCTACGCTTGTCGCAGCGCAGCTACTTGGACGCGCGGACTATTTATACTCTCTTAGGGTGAACGTAGAATCCCCAACATGAAGGAGAACTTCAGGAACACCGGAATCCTCTGTGCGGTCATGATTACAGGCACGGGCTTTGGAATGCTGATTACGAGTGGAACGCACCTCGGGCCCAACGCGCTCAGCCTGGGTACAGCTTTCATGTTTTTCGGGTGCTGCGTTCAAGCATTCCTATCGCGAAAGCGGCCTCCGCTTCGCCCTTAAATAGGTCGACGAGCGGTGACGATTTGATCGCTGAGTGAATCTCACCCGCCCCGCCTGCACGCCTTGTCTTTCACTCCGCCCGATCGCGCAAGCCGCGAGGGTGACGCCCGCCCCATGGGCGGATCGAGAGTCCGTCGCACTTCGCGGCGCAGCCGCATTCGTTGTAGCGTCGCTGCGTGGAGATTAGCCGCATATGGCCTTCTTCAAGACCAAGTGCATGCGCGACAGGCCCGCGAGGTTAGCGTTCCGCGCCGGTGCCGCGCTGCTTGGCTTGCTGGGGTTGTGGATGGCGTGCTCGTTTCTGTCCTCCCATATGCGGTCACGCCTGCACAGCGTGTGGGAAATAGCAGGCTTTTTCGGTCTGGCTCTTTACTGGCTGTGGGCTGCCGCCACCGGGTTTTTGTTCCCACGGCGGCGATCCAGGCGCAGATGACGCGCCGCCACGTCCTCGCGCCATGCTCCGGCCGACGGGGCGGGGCGAGGCTCAGCCGGGCCGGCTGCCCCCCTGCACGTCCGTAGAGGTGGGCGTCGCTACCCGACAAAGATCAAAGGACTTTCAGCCGCCCCGGCATCTCACCCGGATCCGTTGGCCTGCGGTCTTGATCTTTCAGGGCCGCGCGCGGGAGAATGATAGTTATGCCCATCCGGACGCTTCAGCTCCTCGTGATTCTCCTCGTCGCGACGCTGACAGGTTGCGGGCCACCGCCACGGCTGCCGGAGAATACATACGCCAACAAAACCGAGGCGGCCGTTCGATCTTTGCTTGGGAAGCCGGATCGTGAATTCGCGGGCCATTTCGGAGCTCCGCCGCCCGACTTTACGGAGAAGTTTAGCGGCGAAATAAAGACGCTCGTGTTTAAGAAGGCGGGCTACGAACACTACGTGACGTTCGAGAAGCGGTCCACCGGTTGGATCAGCATCTGCTCTCAATCCGTGCCTGAGGGTTCGGTGTTCTGAGTGGGACGCCGCGCAAATTCCGGCCTTTGTCTTTTACACCGCTGCAAATGCAAAACCGGCGAGGCCCGGCGGGGCGGGAGGGTGAGGGGCGCAAGTCGAGAGTGCTTATTCCGCCTGCCGCCTGTTCCGAGCTTGTCGAGGGGCGCAGCGGCTTCGCCCCGCCGCATGACAGAGGGGGCGACTTCAACCAAGGGGGGGGCCGAGGGACCACCACGGGCCGGTCGAGCGGTTGGCGCGCGACGGTCGTTTCACCGCGGTCGAAGCGCGCGTCCCCATGGGCGGCCGATGGCATCGCTCTCGTCGGCGGCCCAGTCCCCTACGAGTGATGCAAGGATGGCGGTTACCAGGAGGATCGGACACGCCGTTCCGAAGCCGTCGCGCCATCGCGCCACATCGGGTCGGGCGAAATACGTCTGTCCATGTTCGACGAATTGGGGCCATCCCGGTTTCGCCTCAGTGCTCGCGGTCCGAGATCGCAAGTTGTCACTGACGGCGAAGCCGATCCCGCTGGCGAACCAGGCCGCCCATATCAGAACGCAGCCGATTGCAATTACCCGTGCAGTGCGGATCGACATGCCTGTTATTCTAGCAACTCGGGCCATGACGTGGGAACCGGCCCAGCATCTCACCCGCCCCGTCGGCCTGCGGGCTTTGTTCTTCACACCGCCCAGATGCAAAAGCCGCGAGGCCCGGCGGGGCGCTAGGGTGAGGGGCGGAAGTCGAGAGTCCTTATTCTCCTGCCGCGCAGCGGCTCCACCTCATCGCATGATCCAGGGGGGCGACTTCGCCCCTCGGGCCCCGGGCGACCCGACGGGCCGGTCGAGCGGCGCGGGCGCCGGGCGGACCCGGCGTCTTTACGGGGGCTTCCCGCACGCTAACGAGCCTTCAACGAATGAGTGGACCGCGAGGTCCCGTCAACGTCGCTCCGTTCTTCCGGACCTCTAAAATCATGTCATGAGCGACTGAAGAAAACGCCGAGAAGGAGACTACGATTCCGTACTGTTGCCGCCGATTGTCAAGTCTCGAACAGGCAATGGAAATCATGCCAGCCGGATGACTAATCTGGCCAACACAAAAGTTTGGGGATACGGAATTGATCGTTTTCAATGCAAACGCAGGCTCTTGGTGCAAAAGCTGATCGAGAAGGGAATCAATTACTTCCCGCGGGACATTGACATTCGAATCGTCGGAATCCGACTCATTACGTTCCGCCATCCCAAGTAGGAAACTTCCACAACGGTAGTAATAGCGATCGGAAACCGATCCCCCTCCCTGCTCAAACCCTGGGCCCTGATAGTGAAAATCAATTGTTTCCACCGGGAGACCCTCTTGATAAAAACGGACGTGAGCCGAAGGCTTAATCGAGAATTCCGATTGGCAGAATCGCTTCACGAAGGCTATTTCGCGCAGTCTACGACCGTCCAATGACATCCGTCGATTTCGCTCTTTAAACCACAACGTCGTGATACAGCCACATGCAATGCAAACGGCGATCACAATGGCAATGAGCAGTTTCCGACTGATCGTCATCATTGGACTCTCTGATATGAGCTGGTTCGGGTGATGTAAATTCATGACCCGCACGGCGTGGTTATACCACGTGTGCGGGATGAAATCCGCGCGGGTTTGCCCGCGCAACCCGCGAGGTCCGGCGGGGCGGGCGGGTGAGGGGCGCAAGTCGAGAGTCCTTATTCTCCTGCCGCGCAGCGGCTTCGCTCCGTCGCATGATCTAGGGGGGCGACTTCGCCCCTCGGGCCAAAGGGGGGCCGAACGACCCGACGGGCCGGTCGAGATGGCCGCTGCCGCAAATCACGGGTATGGTCGGGTCCTCATGCGACGTCAACTCTTCACGCTATGCTCGGCCGCCTCGCTGCTGGCGTGTGCGGCGTTCTGCTTGCTGTGGGCGCGGAGTTACCTTGTGCCGACCGTGGGGGAGGAGACGATCTTCACCACCCGATCATTGCGGGTAGTTCTCGAACGCGGCGGCGGCCTACGGCTGACGACCGTCACCGCGGACCGGACATTTGCATGTGCGCCGGCGACGATCGCGACGGCGGTGCTTCCCGCCTGCTGGGCCGTTTCGGCTGTCAGATCACGCCGCGCTCGTCGGCGGGCGCACGGCTTCCCAATTATTGGTTGAATCTCTGGCCGACGGGACGGTGTGAGGCTCAGCCGGAGCGTCTGCCCCCCTGTGCGTCCGCAGAAGAGGATGTCGCTGCGCGACAAAGATGAAAGAATTTTCAGCCGCCGCGGCATCTCACCAAGGGGGGGCCGCCCCGTCGGCCTGCGGGCTTGGTTCTTCACGTCGTTCAAATGCATAAGCAGAGCTACACGGATGTCCTGCTCGACGCGAGCTCCGCGAATGGGATCGTCGCCGTGGATGATGGCGGCGCGTGGCCGGGGACCGGTGGCGGGACGATCGTGCTGCCGTTTGGGTGAAGAGGGAGAAACCAGAAACCAGAAACCCGAAATCAGAATCAAGAAGAAATGCCGAATGCACGATTCGGATTTCGTCATTCGGGCTTGATTCGGATTTCTGGTTTCGGACTTCGGGCTTCGCCCCGCCTGCCTTGACGTGGGGCAGAGCGCGAGGCAGAGTAGCGCGCGTGTCGGACAAGCCCCTGCGAATTTCGGTTGATGAGACTTCCGCTGAGCAGGAGGATCGTTTTCATCGGTTTAAGCTGATCTCCTGGTGGGATCAGGAGCGGTTGAAGCGCGCGAAGGTGCTGGTGATCGGGGCGGGGGCGCTGGGGAATGAGCTGCTGAAGAATCTGAGTTTGCTGGGGGTGGGGAACGTTATTGTTGCGGACATGGATCGGATTGAGAATTCGAATTTGTCGCGGTCGGTGTTGTATCGGGCGGCGGATAATGGGTCGCTGAAGGCTACGGCGGCGGCGCGGGCGGCTCGGGAGATTTATCCGGATCAGCGGGTGCAGGCGTTCAACGGGAACGTGGTGTACGACCTGGGGCTGGGGGTGTTTCGATGGGCGGATATAGTGCTGGGGGGGCTGGATAATCGGGAGGCTCGGCTGGCGATCAATCGGGCTTGCTGGCGGCTGAACAAGCCTTGGATTGATGGGGCGATCGAGGCGATTCAGGGGACGGCGCGGGTGTTTGTGCCGGATGGGGCGGAGCAGGCTGCGCCGTGCTATGAGTGCACGATGTCGGAGACGGATTGGCGGCTGCTGAATTTAAGGCGGTCGTGCAATTTGTTGACGCGGGCGGAGATGGAGCACGGCAAGACGCCTACGACGCCGACGATTTCTTCGATTATCGCGGGGGTGCAGACGCAGGAGGCGGTGAAGATCTTGCATGGGATGGCCTCGTTCGCGGGAAAGGGATGGGTGTTTGAGGGGTTGTCTTCGGATTCGTATCAGGTGGAGTTTCAGCGGAAGGAGGATTGCTATAGCCATGAGCCGCTGGACGAGGTGATCGAATTGGATGCGCGGGCGGATACGCTAACCGTGCGCGAGCTATTGGGGCGGACGCGGGAGATGCTGGGGCCATCGGCGGAGATCGAGCTGGGGCGGGATATCCTGGAGAAGCTGGTTTGTCCGAAGTGCAAGGGAGAGGAGACGCTCTTCGCGTCGCTGGGGAAGGTGAGCGCGGAGAAGGCTTGGTGCCCGAAGTGTAAAGATGCCCGGCGGGATGTGCAGACGTTTCACAAGATTCGGGGGCGGGAGGCGTTTCTGGATCAGACGCTGGCGAGCATCGGCGTGCCGGCGTTTGATATCCTGATCTCGCGGAACCCGGAGCGGGCGGTGGGGTTTGAGTTGAGCGGGGATGCGGGGGGGGTGTTGGGGGCGGTTTTTCCCGATGAGGGGTTGTCGGTGTTGTAGCCGATAATGGGGTGGGCGTTAAACATCGCGGAACCGCAAGCGGGATGCGGCGGTAAGTTTCATATGGACAAGGACTTGTGCCCGTAGAACGGTTGATTATGTCTGAAGATGCGGAGAAAGCGGAGAGGGGGGAATCGGAAGCGGAGGGGGCGGTGCGCGATGTGGGGCAGATCGTGGTGACGGATTGGGAACTGCGGGAGATGCCCAAGGTTTCGGGCGGGGGGCGGGAGACCAAGTTTCAGGCGGTGGTTCGGCAGTCGGTGTTGAATCAGGTTCACCGGCATGGGAAGTCTTCGGAGGATATTGAGGTTTGCGGGGTGCTGGTGGGGAGCGTGTTTCATGACTCGGCGGGGGCTTGGCTGCACGTGCAGCATGCGATCGAGGGGAACCACGCGACGCAGCGGGCGGCGCAGGTGACGTTTACGGCGGAGACCTGGACGCACATCCAGTCGATCATGGATCGGGAGTATCCGGAACTGCGGATCCTGGGGTGGTATCACACGCATCCGGGGTTTGGGATTTTCCTGTCGGACATGGACGTGTTCATCCAGGAGAACTTCTTCCCCGAGCCGTGGCAGGTGGCGCTGGTTTACGATCCGAAGGCGAAGGAGGAGGGGGTGTTTTTGTGGAAGGGGGGTAAGCCGGTGCCGGAGGCGTTTTTGCTGGACGCGGACGCGCCGGTGGAAGAGGCGACGGCGATGATTACGGCGGCGCGGGCGGTTTCGGGCGAAAATGCGAAGGCGGGGGAAATGGTGGGGGAAGTTGCACAATTTGCGGACCGACTTGATGCAATTGAAAAACGGCAGAAGATGATCATGGTCATGCTGGCGGTGATCGGGTTGATCGCGCTGGCTTGGCCGCTGGTGGTGACGGCGTTTTTGCCGGAGCTATTGCAACAGAAGCAAAGCCACCCGCCGATTAACCTTCCATCGGACGACCCGACGAGTCGGCCGTTTAAGATCTGACATATCCAATGGTGCGAGAAAAACTGACGGTATCGTGGGAGGATGTGAACAGTCCCGACGTTGACGCCCGGCTTAGGGAGCAGGAGGCGAAGTCGCGGGAGGAGGCGTTTACGTCGCCGGCGCTGTCGATGAATGCGCATCAGCTTAAGACGCAGCAGCGGACGAGCATCTGGTACAACACGGTTTTTGCGATGGCGTTCTTCGGATGCATGGGGGGGCTGCTGGCTTGGGGGGCGGGGGAGTTGATTCAATTGAAGCCGATGGTGCGGACGCAATATCTGGCGCAATTGGCGGACGCGCAGGAGAAATGGGAAGCGGTTGAGGCGGTGCAGCGGCGATTTGAGGCGGGGATCATCGATCGCATCAGGGCACAGGCGGAAGTTAACTTGCTGCAACAGTCGGCGGAGTCGGATGGGAACCCGTACTTCACGATCCTGGCGGATAAGTCGATGAGCCCGGATCAGAAGCGGCAGCGGATCGAGAAGCAGCATGCGAATTACGATACGAAGGCGTTCATTGCGAAGGTGCTGGCGTATGGGCTCATCGGGATGTTGATTGCGCTATCGTTGTCGGTGGCCGAGCCGCTGATCGATCACAATCGGCATGGGGCGATGGTGAACGGGGCCGTGGGGGCGATGCTGGGGTTGTTTGGCGGGGTGGTGGTGTCGCTGTTCGTCGATCGGCTGCACGCGGCGCTGGGAGGGAGCGAGAATGCGGAGCTCAACACGGTGAAGCAGTCGGTGGCGAACGCGATCAAGTATGGGGTAATCGGGTCGTTCCTGTTGATAGCGCCGGGGGTGCTGATGCGGAATGGGCGGAAGCTGATGGTGGGGTTGGCGGGAGGGTTTGCGGGCGGGTTGATTGGCGGGCTACTGTTTGCGCCGGTGGCGAAGATGACGGGGAACGCGATGCTGTCGCGGGCGATCGCGACGCTGGCGATCGGACTGATCGCAGGGGCGGCGACGGGGCTGATTGAGAACGTGGCGAAGGCGGGGTGGCTGAAGGTGATCCAGGGGTTTATCGCGGGGAAGCAGTTCATCTTGTATCGCGCGACGACTTACATTGGGTCTAGTCCGGAGTGTCATGTTTATTTGTTCAAGGATCCGGCGATCGGGCGGCGGCATGCGGCGGTGCACGTGGTGCCGGGGGGGTTTGACCTGGAAGATCTGCCGCTGGGCGGGGCGACGTTTGTGAATGGTAAGCCGGTATCGCGGGTGCGGCTGCGGACGGGGGATCAGATTCAGGTGGGGTCTACGGCGTTTACGTTTCAGGAGAAGGTGAAGGCGGCTTGAGCAGTAGGCGGTAGGCAGTATGCAGTAGGCGGATGAAGGGGGAGTTGCCAAGGGGATTGGTCGCGCTGACAATCCTTCGGAAGCTGATGGCGATTTTGATTGTTAACAATTTGGAGCAGCCGCAGGGGCTGGTGCTGGGGGAGCGGGTGCTGATCGGGCGCCGGCCGTTCAACACGATCATGGTGCCGGACCCGGAGGTGTCGCGCATTCATGCCTGGATCGGGCGGCGGGATGGGCGGTACTTGCTGTTTGATGCTGGGTCGCGGTCGGGAACTCGGTTGAACGATCGGACGGTGGGATCGAGCCCGCGGGCGCTGGCGGATGGGGATGAGATTCGGATCGGGCCGGCGACGATTCTTTTCATGGAGGCGGACGAGTTGCCGGTGGATGTGGCGGAGATCGAGGCTGCGCCGGTGCCGCCGGCGGCGGACCCGTATGATGGTGGGATTTACTTCGATTGCGCATGTGGGGGGCCGATGTGGGTGACGGCGAATCTGGCGGGGCAGATGGGGAAGTGCCGGTATTGCGGGGAGCGGCTGGTGGTGCCGCACATGTCGGGGAAGATGGCGCGGCCGTTGGCGCCTGCGGCGGTCATCTTGACGGCGCCGGTGCGTCGGCCACCGGAGATGGCGGCTGGGCGTGCGCCAGGAATTGCGCCGGGAATGCCGGCGGCGCGGGGGGCGGAGGTTGCTGCGCCGGTGGAGGCGGAGGAGTCGCCGGAGGCGCCTTGTTCGATCTGTCAAACGCCGATCGTGGCGGGGGAGGAGCGGACGACTTGTCCTTCGTGTCATCTCACGTTTCACGCGGGGTGCTGGCAGGAGAATTATGGGTGCAGCGCTTATGGGTGTGACCAGGTGAATGTGCTTGCGCCGGCGGCGGAGCCTGCGGCGGCGGTTGCGGGCCCGATGACGACTTCGGTTATGCCGATGCCTACGCCGGTTGGGGAAGCGGCGGTGACTGTGGATATGGAGGGGCGGCCGCCATTCCCGTGGGAGCCGGTGTTGCTGGCGTTGTCGTTTGTGGCGTCGGCGCTGGGGGCGCTGTTGTTTGGGATTCCGTCGGGGGTGATGCTGGTTTGCGTGCTGGCGTTTCTGGTGGTGGGTCGGCCGCGGCGGCGCGGACTGGTGATCGTGGCGCTGCTGGTGACGCTGGCGGGCGCGGCGGCGGGGTATGCGACGTCGATGTTCTGGTGGAAGGGGCAGCGGGTTTGGGAGGTCTTCCTGAAATGATCGAGTTCAACTGCCCCAACTGCGGGAAGCGGTTCAAGGTGCCCGACGAGCTGGCGGGGCGCGCGGCGAAGTGCAAGGCTTGCGCGGCGCTGCTGCGGGTGCCGGCGTTGGGGGCAGTGTCGTCGGCGGTGGTGGGGAATGGCTCGGAGAATGCTCCGGCCGTGCCGGCGTCGGTTGGGAGTGGGGCGAGCGTCGTGGCGAGCGCGCCTGCGCCTGCTCGGGCGGCGGCTTCGCGGATTCCGATGCGGACGCGGCGGTTGATGGCGGATGCGCAGCATGTCGGGGAAGCGTTTAAGGATTCATCGATGATCCGGGTGCTGGAGACGGAGGGGAATCCGCCGGATCTTTATCGGATCGAGTATCACGTCGAGAGCCTGGAGCCGACGGAGAATCCAGAGCGGCCTGCGCCGCGTAATGTGCATCAGGTGGAGATACAGCTAACGGGCGAATATCCGCGCGTGTCGCCGCAGTGCAAGATGCTGACGCCGGTTTATCATCCGAACATCGATCCGAGTCACATCTGCGTGGGGGACCACTGGGCGGCGGGGGAGCGGCTGGTGGATCTGGTGGTGCGGATCGGGGAGATGCTGGCGTACCAGGCTTACAACATTAAGAGCCCGCTGGATGCGCATGCGGCGATGTGGGCGGATTTGAATGGGGAGCGGCTGCCGACGGATTCGAGGACGATCCGGCCGGCGGAAATGCAATAACGTCTGTTATACCAGACATTTGTCAGTGGTTCACCCACGACAGCAACATTACTCTAGACAAATACTGTAGGAATAGTAGAAGAATGTTGCATTTCTCTGCGGGCGGGTTAAAAGGGGCCTCCGCATGATGATTGAACCGTTATTCCGATTTTGTCCTGCCGACCTGCCAGTGCGGCGGGTCAGAGCGGCGTGTTGCCGTTAGGGCACGCGCACGCTTCCTCATCAGCCTCGATCGCGCAAATCTGAACCTGCCCTTCCCCGAGAGAAAATATGAGAATGAAATCGCATCGCCCCCCAGCGTTCACGCTCGTCGAACTATTGGTTGTAATTGGGATTATCGCGCTACTGATTGCCATCCTGTTGCCGGTGCTGGGAAAGGCGCGGGAGGCTGCGAACACGGTGAAGTGCGCCGCCAACCTCCGCGGCATCGGCCAGGGGTTCGCGCGGTACGTGTCGGAGAACAAGAACACGTATCCGCCGTGCATGGACTACAACGGGGCGCACACGCCGCTAAACGTTGCGAGGGGCTACGTGCATTGGACGGCGTTCATCCACGGGGGTGATCTGGGGGACGGCAACGACGCGAAATATCGGTCGTTGGACGCGTGGCAGATGTTCCAATGCCCGAGCCTGCAGCAGGGCGGGTTGCCGCCGACCAATACTTTTGACGGCAACCTGGACGCCGGTCAGGCGAATGAAACGCCGGGGATTGTGGATCTGCAGGCGCCGCGGTCGGCGTATGCGGTTAATGAGGCGATCTGCGGTCGGAACAAGTACCCGCGCGGTTTCGAGGGCGCCGGGCACGAGTACCAGTTCGTCCGCGCGGGGCAGATTACCCGATCGGCGCAGACGATCCTGGCAACGGAGTGGACGCAGAACTGGCGGATGATCCAGGATGTGTCGAAGACCGACAGCGCCGCCGACGTGTGCGAAAGTCATCGCGGGGTACACGGGTTCGAGATCATCGGGGGGCAGGGGCCGGAGATCTGGAAGCGTCCGGCGGCGCCGGGGCGGCCGACCTACACCCGCGCCCCCTTGAGCGACGTGATCGGCGACCCGCAGCCGAACGGGGCGATCCCGCCCACGCTGCTGAACGCGATCGGCCGCAACCACGGGAGCAAGCGGCTGGACGGTCGCGGAAACGACGAGCGGAAGTCCAACTTCCTGTACGTCGACGGGCACGTCGAGACCAAGAACGTCGTCGAGACGGTTGCGCCGCAGTTCGAGTGGGGCGACAACTTCTTCAGCCTTTCCCCGAATGACATGGCGACGAATTGAGCGTAACGAGACAACCCAACTGACGAGAGAGAGAGAAGAGGATCGCATGATGAACTCGCGACAAATGAGAAGGAATCCGGGCGGCGTATGGAGGAAAGCGCGAACGGCGCTGGCCGGTACGGCCACGGCGCTGGCGGCGACGTCGGGCTTCGCAGACGTTTCGACCAATACCGCCGGGCCGGTGCAGCAGGGGCAGACCGCGGGGGTGAACAACCCGGCGGAGACGATCTCGCTGAGCGGCACGACGTCGTTCCTGACGTTCATCCAGAGCGGGGCGATCAGCCTGCTGAGCCCGAACAGCGGCATCACGCTGCACAACGGCACGGGGGGCGGGCCGGTCGCCTACTACTCTGGGACGAGCAACGTCCAATCGACGCAACTGGCGTCGAACAACTTTCTCGCGCCCGACGTCGGATTGGGCGCGACGAGCATCGGCACTGCGCCGGTGACGCAGAAGCATTCGGGGTTGCGCGTCGAATGGCACCGGGTCGGGTCGACGGACGGGACGATCGAGCTGGTGAATGACCAAATCGGCTATTCCGGGGGAATCACCGGCACGCCGCTGTACACGCCCGGCAGCCGCGCGCCGACCAGTGTCAACTCGATCTACGTCAACACCAATCGGTTTCAAGCCGGGGGCACGATCAACGGCTTGGCGCTGAGCGGCGACAACACGTACAACACCTATAGTGCGGCGAACTACGAGCTGGCGACCGGGCGGAACCTGCTTGGCGGGCAGAATCGCGTGCAGTTCTCCGTCGCGGACGCGCCGGTCCAGATCTTTTCGCAGGCGGGCACGCCCAGCGTCTTCGCTACCGCGGGCGTCGCGGGGTATGGGAAGGGGAACCCAGCATTGGCCGCGCCGTCCACCTCAGGCTTGGGCGTTGTCGGAAGCCGTCAGCAGTTGGTGGACGCGTCGGTGAACAACTTCGAAACCAGCAAGATCAACCCGCAGACCGCCGCGAATTATGCCGCCGGGCCGTGGAACAGCGCCGGCGCGGGCAACCTGAAGGCCGAGAAGGTCTACGTGGACGCGGTGCTGTTCGTCGCCAACCCTGGCACTGGGTTGAACCGCCTCAACAAGGGGGACGCGCAATGGCTGCAAACGACCAGCCGCTTGCAGAATGGTGCGACGTTCAATTTTACGGAGCGTGACGTCAACGCCGGGCAGCGCGAGGTGCCGGCACTAAATACGGGGATCGACCCGTCGTGGGCGGTAGGACTCAACGACGGCGGCGACAGCACCACTAACGCCGCGGCCCAGCATAGCATCGGGGCGGGCCTGCGGTATTCGGGCAAGACCACGGGCGGCGAGTTGGTGACGACCGTCGAACAGGGCCGTGCGTCGATCGGCGTGGCATCGATTTCCGAGGCCAAGGCGGCGCTGGCCAGCGCGCCAATCCGGGCGCTGGACGTGTACTTCAATGGTCAAACCGATCCATTGAGCGGCGGGCAGACCGACTCCACACAATTCGTCCGCGCTAACTTCGACACGATCCATAGCGGCGACTATCAGATCTTCCGCAATAATCATTTCGTGACGGTCAAGTCGCCCGACGCAGCGTACGGTACCGCCAATCCCAACATCAAGGGGGACAACCAGGGAGACGTCCGCGCATTCATCAACAACGTGACGCAGACGGTGTCGGCGTATCCCAATTTGTCGGCCAGCATTGCCAATCCGGCGGACGGATTGCTCGCGAACGGATACGCCCTTCCTGGCTTGCTCGACAAGCAGCGCGATTACGACGGCGGGACGCTGTACAGCCAGAACCTCACTGCGCAGCAGTTGGCGCTGCGGGACCAGATCAAGGCGGCGTATGGTTTCAACTTCACGACGGACGGGACGAATGCCGACAACGGCTCGACGATCGGCAGCAGCGCGACGTACGGCGCGCTGGGCGTCTCGTCGGCGGTGAACGGCGCCATCCCGATCACGTCCGCAAACTACCTGCTGGGCAACTTCAATCAGGACGGGCGGCGCGACCTGAGCGCGGTCAAGGAATCGGTCAACGCCGCGCTGTCGCTCCGCCACGCCGACGTGCTGGCGGGTGGCGCGAACAGCGATATCTTCGGCGGCGCCGTTAACGGCTCGGTCGTCCCGTCACTTTCGGGCACGCCCGGATGGGCAGCCGGCGCCAACAAGAAAGGGGACCTGATCGTACTGGGCGATTACGACGGTGACGGGGCGTTCAACGGGCGGGACGTGCTGGCGCTGGCCCGCGGCGCGGCGCTGGCCGACAGCACTGGCGCCGATCACCTCTCGAGCGCGTCGGGTCCGACGTTTGCCGACCAAGTGCGCAATCCCAATGCCGTGCTTCGCAAGAACGTGGCATTGGATTACGTCAGGGCGCAGAGCGCCAATATCGCCGACGCGGACCAGACGTTCCTCCGGCGGACGGCGGAATCTCCGCAGGCGCAGGCCAATGACGCCGCCAACAATTACCTCAACGCGTTCAACAAGCTCGACGTCGATCACAACGGCAAATTCGACCGCAATGACGGGGCCATCGTCGACAAGTTCATCGGCAAGGATTTTAAGAACCTGGCCCAACAGGTCATCGCCACGATCAATGACCCTTACGGTTATTCGAACCAATACGCGACCGCCGGCGCGCAGGTCGCGTTTAGCCTGGTCGATGCCAACCTGACGGACGGCAAGTCGGTCATCGACGTGACGGACTTCGCACAGGTACGGACGGCGCTGGGCGCGAAGCTGCTCGATGGAGACGCGAACTTTGACGGCCTTGTTGATTTTCTCGACTTGGCCATACTCGCTCAACATTACAACATCAATGACGGAACGCTGCGCTGGGGATTCGGTGATTTCACGGGCGACGGAAGTGTGGATTTCCTTGATTTGGCAAAGTTGGCGCAGAATTACAATGTTTCGGCAGCGGGCGTCAGCTTCCAGTCCGATGTAGCAGCCGCGTTTGCGCGCGTGCCCGAGCCGTCATCTGTCGCGACAATGTTGCTCGCGGCAGTCGGAGGTCTGATGCGCCCGCGGCGGCGACGTCGCCGCTCGGCCTGCCAATGAGACACCGTTCATTTCCGTCGGAGGTCGAGGAATGAGCGGGCGGGGATCATCGCGGTGGTTTTGTTGCCGGCGGTGTTGATGGTGGATTGCTGGTCGGGGGCGATGGGTTGGCCTGCGCCGCCGTTGTATTTGGCGCGGTAGCCGCTGTAGCTGCCGTAGTCGCCGGCGCGGTCGCGGGCTCTTGGGACGTCGTTGACGACTACGCCGAGGATCGCTGCGCCGACGCTTTGCAGGGCTCGGCGGGCGTGCATGGCGGCTTTGCGGGTGCTGGTTTGGGCGCGGAGGACCAGGATGGTCACGCTGCACATGGCGGCGAGGATGCGGGCGTCGGCGACGGCCATGACGGCGGGTGAATCGACCACGACGTGCTCGTAGCGGACGCTGAGCTCTTCGAGGACTTCGTTAAAGCTCTGGCTGTTGAGGATCTCGGACGGGTTGCTTGGCTGCGGGCCGGCGGGAAGGATGTCGAGACCGGCGATGCCGGTGCTTTGGATGGTCTTGTCGAGCGGCTCGTGACCTGCCAGGACGGTGGAGAGGCCGATGCCGGGGCGCGATTCGAAGATGCGATGTTGGACGGGGCGGCGGAAGTCGGCATCGACGAGGAGCACGCGCTTGCCGGTCTGGGCCATGGCGATGGCGAGATTGCTGGCGAAGGTGCTCTTGCCGTCGCCGGGGGCGGGGCTGGTGACGAGGATGGTGCGGCTTTCGCGGTCGGGGGTGCCGAAGAATACGGCGGTGCGGATGGTGCGGTAGGTCTCGGCGACGTCGCTGGCGGGTTCGAAGTCAACCTTGCGTCCCTGGGCCATCGGGTTGGGCGGGCCGGACATGTGGGGCACCGAGCCGAGGAGCGGGACGCCCATGGTCTCGATGATTTCTTCGCTCGAGCGCAGGCCCTGGTCGGTCCAGTCGCGCACCAGCGCGGCGAAGCAGCCAAGGACCAGGCCGATGATCAGGCCCTGCATGAGCGTCGCGTAACGATCAGGTTTGATCGGGATTCCGGGCAGGTTCGGCTCGTCGAAGACCTGCACGGTGGGGACACCGACGTTTTCGGTGGCGTTGAGGTCGATGATCTGGAGGTCGGCCTTTTCGACCATGCTGGCGAGGCGTTTGGCGTCGCCGTCGATCTGCTCGTATTCGGCTGCCTTGTCGTTGTGGGCCATGGCGGCGCGGTTCTGCGTCTCATAGGACTGCTGAAGCTCGGCCTCGCGGTTTTTGGCGGCGTTGACCTTCTGCTCCATGGCGAGCAGATAGGTTTCGGCCTGGCTACGGTCCATTTCGCCGATTCGCGCTCTCAATGTCGCCACGGTTGCCTGCGAGGCGCGGACCGACGGGTGACTGGGCAGGTAGCGGCGGGCGAGCTCGTCGGATTGCGCTTCCATCGCCAGGAGCTGGCTGCGCAGGGCTTGCTCGTTGGAATCGGCGCCGATGGAGATGCCGGTGGAGCGGAGGTACTCGACGAAGTTGTGAAGTTGGGCGGGATCGCCAAGCTTGGCCTTGGCGGATTCGTAGACGCTTTTGGCGTTGACGGTTTCTACATGGGCGTCGGTCAGCGCGTTTTGCAGGCTGACGAGCTTTTGGACGGTGAGGTTGTTCTTGTCGCCGCCGGTGAAGGAGACGGCGTGGTTGGCCTTTTTGAATTCGAGCAGTTCCTTCTGCTTTTGCTCGAGTGTCAATTGGGTCTTGTTCCGCCATTTTTCGAGTTCGGCGACACGGGAGCGCTTTTCTTTGGAGTGGTAGTTGGCGTAGGCATCGACGACGGTCTTGAGGATCGTCTGGGCTTCCTTGGGATAGGCGGATTCGAACGACACGGTGATGATGTCGTTGTCCTTGCCGACGGTGGCGCTTAGGTTTTCCTTTAGCTTGGTCCAGCGCGAGCCATCGTCGAAGGTTTTGAGGTCGGCGAGTTCGGGCGAGGCGAGGACGCTGGCGAGGATGGAGGCGGATTTGATCAGCTCGCACTGAGTGTGGAGGTTGCCCTGGCTTGCTCCGCCGTTTGAGGCAGTGCCGACGTCGAGGGGCGCTTTGGAGCCGCCGGTCTGGACGAAGAGGCGGGCGTCGCTGCGGAAGATCTGGGTGGAGAAGAGGTATTTAACGCCCGCTGCGAGCACGCAGACGAGGAGGACGGCGACGAGGATGCCCTTGCGGCGCCAGATCATCATGAGCGGATTGATGCCGGGCGCTCCCACCTCGGGGACGGCCATCATCTGCATCTGCGGCTGCACCGGATACGACAGGGCGTGTGAATTATCGACCTTCTCGATGTCCATCGAACGTCTCCCGCGACCGCGATTCCGTCCGTGGAAGGTTACCCGTGGATTTTTCGTGCTACGCGCTCGGCGATCGCGCGAATCCGTTCGCGCACGCAATTACACCCCACGGAATGACTTGTACCCCGCCCGCACAATTGACACAAACAATTACAGCTTGCGCCGCCGGTCCAATAATCCATCAAATCCGCGCCGCTTACACGAAGCGCACCCACGCGTCGTCTGGGGTGAAGCTATCTCTTCAGTTGTAAGATTGTCAATGCGTGATTTTCCTTAGTCGGTGACGGGCGGGTAAGCTTTGCATCCAACATGGAACCGCTCTACACGATTCAGACGCACGGGCAGCTTCAACCGCACTTGTCGCAGGAATTCCTGCTAACCAACGGGATGGGGGCGTTTTCATTCTCGACGGTGGTCGGCTGCAACACGCGGCGGTATCACGGGCTGCTCTGCGCGGCGACGCATCCGCCGCTGGGGCGGATGATGGCGTTGTCGCGCCTGGGGGAGATCCTGTACTTCGACGGGCGGATGGACCGGCTGCTGGAGTTGTCGGTGAATCAATTCGAGGGGGGGAACATCCACCCGCGCGGGGATCGCTATCTGCAGATGTTTGAACTTGGCCGCACCGCCAAGTGGACGTATGACGTGGAAGGGGTCGAGGTTACCAAAGAGTTGCAACTGGTCTGGGGGCAGAACGTGGTGGGGGTTCGTTACACGATCAAGCCGCAGCAGCGGTCTCGGGTGATGCGGTTCGAACTGCTGCCATTTGTGGCGATGCGGGATTTTCATTCGCTGCGGCATGGCACAGATTTTCCGTTCCGCACGGTTTCGTCCGGCGGGCATGCGAAGGTGGAAGACGGCCGCAATGCTCTGCATCTGCGCGCGAACTGGGGCGAATTTCACGACAAGCCGGATTGGTGGCGCGGGCACAAGTATGCGGTCGAAACCGAGCGCGGTCAGGATGACACGGAAGAACTGTTCAATCCCGGGCGATTCGTGCTGGAGGGGACGGGGGAGATGGCGGTGACCGTCTGGGCGGGGCTGACGGACCCGGGGCCACGCGACTGGGAGGATGAATTGCAGAATCATCCGGACTCGACGCGCGCGGCGAACCGCATCGTCGCGCCGCGCGGGCCGCGCGGTGCGAGGCTGCGCGCGGCGAAGGGGGTGCAACCGGATATGGCGAAGGCTGAAAAATCGCCGGCGGTGACGGGCGAATTATCGACGACGATGAAGCGGCTCTTCCGGGCGGCGGCGGATTTTATCGTGCTGCGGAATCGGCCGGATGGGAAGGCCGGGACGACGATCCTGGCGGGTTATCCGTGGTTCAGCGATTGGGGGCGCGATTCGATGATCTCACTCCCTGGGCTGCTGCTGGATACCGGGCGGTTCAGCGAGGCGTGCCAGGTGCTGACGGTATTCGCCGAGTACGTGAGCGAGGGGATGATTCCGAATCGGTTCGACGATTACACGAATGAGCCGTCGTACAACACGGTGGATGCGAGCCTCTGGTTCGTGCACGCGTGTCACGAGTATCTCGATTATTCGGGCGACGCCAAAACGTTTGAGAACGTGCTGTTGCCGGCTTGTCGCGAGATCTTGCGCGGGTATCGCCAGGGGACGCGCTATCACATTAAGATGGACGAGGCGGACGGTTTGATCACGCAGGGGGATGCGACGACGCAGCTCACGTGGATGGACGCGAAGATGGGCGACACCGTCTTCACGCCGCGGCAGGGGAAGGCTGTTGAGATCAACGCGCTCTGGTACAACGCGCTGCGGTTGATGAAGGATGATGCGCTGGCGGACCAGGTGCAGCGAAGTTTTCAGAAGGCGTTTTACCTGTCGCCGTTCCGAGGATTGGCGGACGTGGTGAACGGGTCGGGCGAGTCATACACGCGCGACAGCACGATCCGGCCGAACCAGATCTTCGCGGCGAGTTTGCCGCATTCGGCGCTGACGCGGGAGCAGCAGTCGGCGGTGGTGGAGGTGGTGCGGCGGGAATTGCTGACGCCGTTCGGCCTGCGGACGCTGGCGCGGTCTGCGCCGCAGTACAAGGGGCGCTATACCGGTGCGCAGTGGTTCCGCGATGAGGCATATCACAATGGGACGGTCTGGCCGTGGCTGATCGGCGGGTTTATCGAGGCGTACTTGAAAGTGAACGATCATTCGGAGGCGTCGGAGCAGCAGGCGCGGAAATGGTTGCGGCCCCTGATCGATCACATGAATGATCGCGGGTGCATCGGGCAGTTGCCGGAGAATTTTGACGGGGACGAGCCGCATCGGCCGGTGGGAACGCCGGCGCAGGCATGGAGCGTGGCGGAAGTTCTGCGGCTGGCGGCGATGCTGGGGATGTGACGCGCGCGTTACTGCTTTTCGTAAGCGAGGGTGTCGCCTTCATTCAATATGCCGGCGTGGGGGAGGACAAGCTTGCCGGTCTTGGGGTCGGTGCGGCCTTGCCACGTGGCGTTTTTGAATGCGCCCTGCCATTGGATGGTGACGCCGCCGTTGGCGTCGGCGGTCCAGCGGCCGTAAGACTTTCCGGTCTGGCCTTGTTTTTCCTTCCACGAGCGGAAGCGCACGAAGTTCTCATCGATGCGAGTGCGGCTCGCGCCGCCTTCGGATTTTTCGAAGCCGACCGAGCCGTCGGGGTAGAGGGTGAGGTACTGGGTGATGGACATGAAGAACTGCGGATCGAGAGAGGATTCGGTGACGGTGTAGATGCCAGCCGGGCCGCCGGCGGAGCGGGTGAGGGTCTTGCTCGGGCCGCTGCCGAGGATCAGTTTGTCGCCGTCCAGCTTGTAGGGAATCTTCACCCACTGCTTGTCGTCGGAGAGGGTGATGAACTGATCGTCGATCTGGTAGCGGCCTTCGGAGGCGTTGGAGCGGACGGTGCCGTCGGCGCGGACGACGACGCTACCATCGGCGGATTCCCACGTACCGACGATGGACTTGGGATCGGCGGCGGGTTTGGCGGTGTCGCCGGCGTCAGCGCCTTTCTTGGCGGGAACGGCTGCGCCCCCGCCGCCACCGACGCGCTTGAGCGCGAGGGGCTGACCGTTGATGGTGATGTTCATCGCGTCGCCGGTGACTTCGAACGGGCATTCGATCGATTGGCCGTTGGGGGTGAGGCGGATGCTCTTCTCGCCCAGTACGCCGGGGATGACGTTGCCGCCATAGACCAGGGCATTGGCGCGGATTTCGAGTCGGTCGCCGTCGATGGCCTGCCATGTGCCGATCGGGCTGCCCGCTCCGGCGGCGGCCTTCGCCTCGGGCGCGGCGGCGGGCGCGGGGCCGGTGCGCTTGAGCATCTGCGGGGTTCCTTCGAGCGTGAGGGTGAGCTTGTCTCCTTCGACGGTGTAGGGCCATTCGATCGGCCCCGCGGCGCCGGTGATTGAGATCTTTCCGCCCGCTGCTTTGTAGGGAACATTGAGGCCGTTGAAGAGCAAGGAGCTTTCGCCGAATTCGACAATGGTTCCGTCGGTGGCTTCCCACTTTCCAGGGAGGCCCGCGGCGGTGGCGGGCGCTGCGCCGGCGACCTTGCCGATGACGTCGAATGGGCTTCCCTGAGCGGCGCCGGTCTTGGCGCGTTCGAAGGCGATGGTATTCGCGCCGCCGGGCATGGTGAGCTTGAGCGTATCACCGGTGATCGTCGTCTGATATGCCATCGAGGCTTCGCCGACGGCGGTGGTGAGCAGGCCGTCCTTCAGCGTCCACTTCATCGGCTTGCCATTGAAGGTGCCGGTGCCGTCGGGATCTAGCGTCATCAGGAGGGAGGCTTTGTCGGTTTTGAATTCCCAGCGGCCGACGGCGGCCTTGGCGGCGTCGGCGGTGTCGGTCTTGGCGGCATCACCTTTAGGTGCATCGGTAGCGGTGGCGGCACCGAGGCCCTTGATCTTTGCGCCCAAGCCTTTTTTCGGCGCGGCGTTCTTGCGCGCGAAGGGGGTGGGTTTGTCGAGGTCGCCGCCGGAGACGGTCATGGTGTCACCGTCGATTTTGAAGGTGTAAGTGGCGGTCTCGCCACCGGTGATGATCTTGATGGTGTTGCCGGTGACGGTGTAGGTGACGGCGTCGTCATCGACTTTGCCGGTGCCGTCGGGGTTGAGGGTGAAAGTGATCGAGTTGGCGGCGACGGCGGGGTCTTTGTATTCCCAGACGCCGGCGACGGCGGGAGCATCGGCGGCGTGAGCATTCGTGGTGAAGAATACGAGGAGCGCGAGACTAACGAACGCGCAGATTGTTCGCGCGGATAGGATCGAAATGTTCATCGCCGACTCCCGAAAGATGCGTCCGTGGATCACCCAACGGCGCTATCCTGCCAAGGGTCGCCGGGGATTTCAACGCAAATATGTAGCCTGATCAGGGCAATCCGCGGTCAGGCGCTGGCCTTGACGATCAGGTCGTTCAGCCGCTTGGCGAAGCCGGCGATGTCGTCGATTTTGCTTCCTTCGGCGATGACGGCTTCCTCGTAGAGGAGGTGGCCGAAGGCGTCGATGCGGTCGTCGGTTGGGGATTTCTCGAAGAGGGTCAGGAGCGAGGTGACGGCGGGGTGGTCGGGGTTGAGCTCGAGGATGCGCTTGGATTCAGGGAGTTCGCCCGAGCGGCCGGCGCGCTTCATGATGCGTTCGAAGTGGGCGCTGGGGCCATGTTCGTCGGTGACGAGCACGGCGGCGCTTTCCTTGAGACGGCCGGAGAGGCGGACTTCCTTCACGCGCGGCAGCTTGGCGGCGAGCACCTTGAGCAGGCCCTCGAAGCGCGCGTCTTCCTTCTTCTCGACTTCACCGCGGTCGGCGGCCTGGATTTTCTTGCCCTTGTATTCGCCGATCGTGGACATGACGAATTCGTCGATCGGCTCGGTCAGGAGGAGCACTTCTTCGCCTTTGGCTTTGAACGATTCGAGGTAGGGGGAGTTTTCGATCTGCTGGCGGGTTTCGCCAATTATGTAGTGAATTTCCTTCTGCTCGGCGGGCATGGCTTCGACGTACTTCGCCAGCGTGGTGTATTCGCCCGGCTTGGTCTTGGTCGATTCGAAGAGGAGCAGGTCGGCGATGCGTTCCTTGTTGGACCAGTCCTGCGGAACGCCTTCCTTTAAGGTGACGCCGAATTCCTTGTAGAACTTGAGATAGTTTTCGTACTCGCCGTCCTTCATTTCGCCGAGGGTTTTGAGCACGCGGTTGATGAGGTTGGATTTGATCTTGGCGAGCAGCGGGTGGTGCTGCAGCGTCTCGCGGGAAACGTTAAGCGGCAGGTCGGCGGCATCGACGACGCCCTTGACGAAGCGCAGGTACGTCGGCAGCAGTTCCTCGGACTCGTGTTGGATCAGCACGCGCTTGACGTACAGGTCGAGGCCGGACTTGGGTTCCTTGTAGAAGAAGTCCATCGGCCGGTGCGCGGGGATGAACATCAGCGCCTTGAAGTCGGTCGCGCCGCCTTCGGCTGAGACGTGGATGACCTTGAGCGGGTCTTCGAAGTCGCGGCCGATGCTCTTGTAGAACTCGGTGTATTCCTCGGGCTTGACCTCATTCTTGTTGCGGAGCCAGATCGCCTGGCGGCTGTTGAACGTCTCCTCCTTGACCTCCGTCTTGTCATCTCCGATGACAGACTCGACGTCCATCACGATCGGGTGCTCGATGAAGTCGGAGTACTGCTTGACGATCTGGCGGAGGCGGTAGGGGTCCAGGAACTCCTTGGCGTCCTCACGAAGGTGCAGGATGACGTCGGTGCCGCGCGACGGTCGATCGGCCGTCTCGATCGTGAACTCGCCCTGGCCGTCGGACTCCCACTTGACCGCCTCGGTGGAGCCCGCCGCGCGCGTGACCACGGTAACCCGTTCGGCCGCCATGAATGACGAGTAAAACCCGACACCGAACTGCCCGATCAGGTCGGGCCGGTCCTTCACGTCGGCCTGTTTCAGATTCTCGATGAACGCCTTAGTGCCCGAGCGCGCGATCGTCCCAAGGTCCTGCACGACGGCCTCGCGGCTCATGCCGATGCCGTTGTCGCTGACCATCAGCGTTCCAGCGTCCTTGTAGACCGTCAGCTTGATGCGCCAGTTGGTGTCGCCTTCGAGCAGCTCGGGGTGCTTGAGGCCTTCAAAGCGCGCCTTGTCGATGGCGTCGGCGGCGTTGCTGATCAACTCGCGGAGGAAGATCTCCTTCTTGGTGTAGAGGGAGTGAATGATCAGGTCGAGGAGTTGCTTCAGCTCGGTTTTGAATTCGAGACGTTCTGGGGCTTGGGTTGCGCTCATATGAGAGGCATAGGCAAACGTCGTTCCAGATGCGGCGCGTTGTAAGTCTTGATGCGATCAGGACGTAGGCGGGTGACCTAAGCCGTAGTCGCTGCCGGGAGTTGTTGCGGCGAACGAACGGGCTGCCATATTGGCGGAAGGTCAGCGGACAACGTGGAGGTAGACAAGCAGGAAAAATACGAGGAACGGGACCGCGAATAGCGTTATCAGCACCGCGAGTATCACGAGAAGCGCAACCCAATTCGGGAGCGGATTCGAACGCGGGTTTGGGCGTGCATAATTGAGAGGCTTCGACGAATTGGACATCGCCATATCACGCCCTACAGCGTTTGCGTCAGCAGCTTTCGCGCTTCTTCCACCTTGGGTGATTTCGGGTTGCGCTTGATCGCGTCCTGCAGCATGGCCTTGGCATCGGCCTTCTTTTTCGCGGCGAGCAGTTCCTTCACCTTTTCAATCTTGGGGGCAAGGTCATCAATGGTGACGATGACGCGGTCGGGGCCGGTGCGGATCGCGCGATTGTAGCTGGCGACCAGGCGAGTCTCATCCGGCAGGGTGGCGATCACCTGCGGGGTCTTGGGATCTTTGCCCAGTTCGTATTTGATCTCCTTGCCGAGCTTGTCCTTGAGGTCGAGCATTGCGGTGATCAGCGTGGGCGGGAGCCAATCGTCTTGCGCGATCTTGATCGTACCTTCCTTGGCATTCTTCGTGAACTCTTCCAGGTTGTCGAAGGTCTGTTTCTGCGTGGCGGCGCGGCCGATGTAACTGGCCATCGTGGAGACGGCGGCTTTGACGTAGAGATCCTTGGTCACGTACGGGTCCTGCGCCAGCCACCAGTCGCCCCACTTTTTCTCAAAGCCCTCGGCTGATCCGAAGTTGGCTTCCCAGGCTTTGTCCCACGGGCGATTGCGGCCGAGGTCCCGGACAAAGCTGGAGAAGGCGCTCTGGTACTTGCCGTTGTCGCCGTGGGCGAGGAAGTGCGCCATGGACCAGGCCATGTCGTAATTCGTTCCGTCCATCTCCGCGTTCCACTGCGCGTGCGAGAGGAGCATCATGTTCTTGATCGATTTGAAGCGCTTGTTTGTGATCTCGTCCTGCACGCGCTTGCAGCGGTTGGGGGGGATGACGCCGGTGACCATGCCGTCGCCGGTGTAGATCCCTTCGCCGAAGTATTCCGCGAGGCCTTCGTTGAGCCATGGCGGAAGCTCGCCACCGATGACGGCGTGGGCGAACTGGTGGAAGCCCTCGTGCTGGACGATGTGCCAGGTGGTGTTGGTGCTTTTCTCACCGGCGATGGCCATGAGCTTGGCCTCCCCGCCGCGCACCATGAAGACCCCCGCCGAGCCGGGGAGGCCACCGGCCGCGTAATAGTCGGCCGGGCTTTTGAAGAGGTAGAACGGGAACTTATTGCGAATGACGCCGGAGAACTCCTTAGTGCGGTCGTGATAAACCTCGGCCATGCGGGTCATGCGAAGGAGGGCCTCCTGCACGCGCTCGGGTTCGAGGTCGGAGTAGAGGTCGTAGTAGGGGGATTGATACGCCTCCATGCCGGCCGGGACGTCCTTGGGCGCGCGGTTGGCCGCGAAAAGCGGAAGGGTTAGAAGCGTCAGGAATAGAGCGGAGGCGATCAGAATGCTTGCGCGGCGATGGGGGCGGTTCGGCATGGTGGAGGGAGGTTACCACCCGCGGATTGGAAGGCAAAAGAGTCTTATAACTCCTTATAGACCCCATTTATCCGAAATTACCCAAATTAACAAAAGTGAAGTGCAATGCGCGTCGATAGAAGGAATGTCAAATTCGCCAGAGTCACATTTCAGAGGAGCAACGCGATGACCACGCTGCATGAGAAACGGGCTGCAAAGCATTTCAAGGTTCAGAGTGACGTGAGCTCGGAGCAGCGCGAGCATCGCCGGTATGACCTGGGCGGACAGACGTTGTCGGTGAATCGCTGGGATGCGAATCGCCGCTCGACAGCGCCTCTTGGATACCTGATGGATCTGTCGGCGGGCGGTGTGCGCGTTCGCACCGATCAGGGAAACATCAAGGCTGACAGCCAAATCCGCGTGCGCCTGGAACTGCCGTCTTACGCGGGGATCAGCCCGTTCATCGACACCGCCGCGGGACATCCGCAGGCGAAGACCGAGTGGATCGGTTGGCTGGCGGTCAGCCGGGTGAAGAAGGTGGACGGGAAGAGCTTCGACGTGTCGGGGCGGTTGATCGACATGGACGAGATGGATCGCGGGATGCTGGGTTTGTATTTGTCGACGCAGCCGCTCGCGGCGTAGATTGTCATTCAGCGAAGTAAATTTGTGAGACACCGCTGGCCTTCGGGACCGGCGGTGTTTTTTTGCGCGCATGAAAATGCCCGGACTCGCAGGCGAGTCCGGGCAGGGAGTGAAGGAAGGGAAAAAGTCTGGTTGGCTCCACGCGGGCCGGGCTTACTTCGCGATGGGCTTCGCGGTGTCGTCACCGTGCTTGGCGCCGGCGGCGCTGGCGTTTTCATCGACGTCGAGGATCGCCATCAACACGTGATGTGAGACCGCGCGGTAGGCGTCGTTGACGTCACTCGGCCATTGATCTTTCTGCTCGTTCACCATCGTCAGGTGCTTGAGCAGGTTGTCGTAAAGCTTCTGACCGGTGACGCTGTCGGGGACGTCGATCTTCCAGACGTCGGGCAGCTCGTGGATGAGGGGCACTTTCAACTCCGGAAGACCGTGGCTGGCCGCGACGGTGACGAAGGCGATGTTGCGGCCTTTATCGAGGTTGCGATCGCCACCGGTGGCCGGCTTGCTGGAATCGGCTGCGGGAACGCGCTCGCCGGCGAGCTGGGCGTCCTTACCGATCTCGCCCTGGGCGACGGTGAACATCGAGTTGCCGAAGACGACGTCGTCCTTGCGGATCTTGAAGTTCTCGCCGTATTTCGCCTTCCAGTCCTTCTGGAACTGCGCGATGCGACCATCGAGCACATCGAGTTTCTCCTTGTTGTTCTTGTCCTTGATCCACGGCCCGATCCGGTTGCGATCGGCGTCGTTGAAACGTTCGACCAGATCGTTAAAGCCGCCCTTGGTCAGGGCCGCATTGGTGACCTGGCCGAGCATCGTATAGATGCGGCCATTTTCCCAATTGGTCTTGACGTCGTGGGCTTTTTCCTTGGTTTTGTCGATGGCGTTTCCGGTGGCCTCCTTGGTGCGGTCGACGGTGCGATCCACTTTGTCGCCTACCGTGTCATCGGCGCGTACGTTGGCGGTGAGGGCAAGACCGCCGACAGAGAGAGCTGCAGCGGCAGCCCAGTTGATGAACTTATTCATGACGAACTCCTTTGCTGTGTCGCGTAATTGACGCGACGGTTTGAACATCGAACCGGGAGGGGAAGGTGCAAAGGTCGCGCCGACTAAGGGATTACGGAAGAATTAAAAAGAATTGCGGCGCATAAAGCGTTGCGTCTTTGGGAGTAACGGAGTGCGCTAAAAGTGACGACAATTTGGACCGCAGACGTGGTGCGGCAACTCGGTGCGAACGATTGTCGCATTGCGACAAAATGAGACGAACGCGGAAGAGTTTTCCGCGTCCGCCTCGCGATTTTGATGCCTTTGCCGGGACTCCAGCCCAAGCGGCTATTGCTGTTTACCGCCGGTCGTGCTGTTACCAGCTCCGGACCCGGTGCCGGTGCCCGTGCTTCCAGTATTGCGATCGCGATCGCGATCACGGTCGCTGCTGTTCGAATTGCGGTCGGTTCCGGCGCCGCGGTCAGCGCCGTTAGTTCGGCTACTGTCTTGATCCATCACTGCGATGAAGACGTGATGGGCGAGGGCACGCTGGGCGTCGTTCGCGTCGGCGGGCCATTGCGCCTTCATGTCGTTGGCACGGTTCAGTTCGCGGGCGAGGTTGTCCTGGAGACGATCGGGGGTGAGGGTGGAGGGGACGTTGATCTTCCAGTCGCTCCCTTCCTTGACGAGGTTCAGGCGAACTTCGGCCAGGCCGTGACTTGCGGGGATGGAGACGGACTGGGAACTGGCGGTGTCATTGTTTCGCGACGGGGTGCCGACGATCCCCGTGTTATCGCTGGAGCCGGGCGTGCCGTTGCCGGACGCGCCGGAATTGGCGGTGATTGTGCGATCCGAGCCGGAGGAGCCCGAGCCGCGCGGGCCGGTTGTGCCGTCGCCGATGTTGGGGGAGGTGCCAGCGCCGGTGCCGGAGCCTGCGGCGCCGCTGCCGGTTGTGTTGCTCGCGCCGGTGCCGCTGCCTTCGATGCGGCTGCCGGCGGGGCGGGCGCGGTCGCCGGTGTCGGCGCCGCCGCTGGGGCGGATGAAGTCAGAGCCGAACGTCTTTGACGCATCGGCGAGGGAGAGATCCTTGTTGTATTTCTCGCGATAATTGCGCTTGAGGTCGGCGGTGGCCTGCTGCAGGCGGGTGTTCTGCTGCTGGGCCTGGTCCTTGTTCGCGTCTTCAAAGCGGCGCTGGTCGCGTTGGCCGAAGTTCTGGCTGATCTGGCGGACGTCGCCATTTAGGGCGGCATCAACGGTCTTGACGATGACCACCGCGACAGCTTGGGTGTCGGGGGAGTTGGCGTTGTTGCTCGACGAGCGATTTGAGTTATCGCCGGCGCGGTCCTGGCGGTCATTGCGCGAGGTGTCGGAGTTGTTGGTGCGGTCGCTGCCGGCGGCCGGACGATCCTCGGCGTAGGAGAATGACGCGGCGCCGATGGCGAGGGCTGCGGCGGTGAGGAAACGAACGCGCTGGTTGGACTTCATGCGGGCTCCTTCAGCAGTTCTGCTGAGTTAAAGAATCCCCCGGGGCCGCGACCGCCTCCGCGCGGTCAAGACTGCGACGCCGGGTAGCGGGCGGGGAGAGCAAGCAGCGGACCCGCTGGACCAAATCTCTGATTTCCCAGCGGGATTTACCGCATTTTTATCCGGACGCGTCCGCGACGTGGATGAGGCCGGCTGTCCGATGAGTTGATCGTAGATGCGGGGCGACGCATGTTGTCGCGGCGGGAAAATGTGGCGTGTCGTGCGAGGCGCGCGGATGGACAGAGATCGACTACAATGGCGGCACGACGTTTTGATTGGGACAGGTGGAATCGGTGGTGAACAGTGAGGCGGGTGGTGAGGTGAAGGTTGAAGCGATGTCGAAGGGGGGCCGTCCGGTGCGCCGGCAGGATTTGCGCAAGGCGCTGACGGCGGGGACGCTGGCGTGGATGTTCGGAAACGTCTGGTTCGTGGCGATCAGCGGGTCGGCGTTTACGCTCTTCGTGAAGAGCATGCGGGCGTCGCCGTTTCAGTTCGGTTTGCTGACTTCGCTGCAGTACCTGGCGGCGCTGGTGTCGATACCGGCGAGTCTGCTGATCGAGCGGACGGGGCAGCGCAAGCGGATCTTCTTCTGGGGGCATTACTTTCAACGCGGGATGTGGTTCGTGCTGGCGCTGGCGCCGCTCTGGGTGATGAGCCGGTACGGCGTTTCGCAGGCGCACGTGGCGCTCAACCTGTTTATCCCGCTGTTGTTTTTGATGTACGCGGGCGGGGCGGTGGGGGGGCCGGCGTGGGTGAGCTGGATGGCGGACGTGGTTCCGGGGCGGGTGCGCGGGCGGTATTTTTCGCGAAGGCGGCAGTGGAGCGTGCTGACGGCGCTGCCGGCGGCGTGGTTTGTGGGGTGGCTGCTGGACCGGTACGGCGGGGGCGTGGGCGGGACGGGGGTGGACACGCTTACGACCATGCGCTGGTGCGCGATCATCTTCATGTGCGCGGCCTGCTTCGGCATCATGGACATTGTGATGTTTCAGATCGTGCCGGACGTGCCGAAAGCGCCCCAGCGCGGGGCGGGGCTATTGCGGGCGATGGCGCGGCCGCTGCGGGATAAGAATTATCTGTGGTTTGCCGGTTACATCGCGACGCTGCAGTTTGCGTTCGTGCCGATGGCGCAGTTCCTCACGCTCTACGCGATGGACAAAGCGGCGCTGAACAATCGTGATGTGCAGTTGATGATGCTGGTGCTGCCGATGGTGGCGCAGTTGATCGTGCTGCCGGTGTGGGGTTTGGCGGCGGACCGGATGGGGAAGAAGCCGCTGTTGGTGGTGGCGACGCTGGGGCTGGTGCCGGTCGGGCTTGGGTGGTGCCTGATGACCAAGGGGAGCATCTGGATCGGGTACGTGCTGGCGAGCCTGGGGACAGCGCTCTGGACGGGGGTGGAGGTGGCGAACCTGAACCTGGTGCTGGGGATGTCGGGTTCTGCGGATGACGATCCGAAAACCGCCAGTGGTGGGACGGCGTATCACGCGGTCAACAGCGTGATCCTGAGCATGGCGGCGGTGATCGGCGGGTTGGCGTGGGGCGGGATTGCGCAGGGATTGAAGGATTGGAACTGGACCCCGGTAGCGGGGTGGAAGACGTTGACCTCTTACGATGTGCTTTTCGTTTTGAGTGGCGGGTTGCGGCTGGTGGCAGTGGTGGTGTTCCTGCCGCACATCCACGAACCTGAGGCGCGGCCAACGCGGGAGGCGCTGCGCTTTATGGGGGCGAACATTTACAACAACCTGTTCGGCGCCGTGCTGCAGCCACTGCGATTCATGCGGTTGAGAAAGTCGGAGACGTACAAGGTGGAGGCGCGGAAGGAGAGCTAGCCGCGCGGGAACTTAAAGAGGCCGTGGATCGTTTGATTGATCCACAGCCTCTGGTGTTGCGAAGGGATTTTGTTGGAAACCCCGGGCTAACGTGTCGTCCGGCGACCGCCGCCGGACGACACGGCCCGTGGGAACCAACCGCGCTCAAAGTTATAGGATGCCCGTCTTGCGTTCCCGGTCATCCGTATCCGTCTCAATGACGTCTACGTGGGACTGTAGAGCGAAGGCGGTGCCAGCAATTGGAATTTTCGTCGCGCCCGGCGGAACGGCGATTTTGCGGCGGGAAACGGGATAAATCAGAGCTTTGCGGTATCGGGTGGCGGCGCGCTGCGCGCGCTTTGTTATCAGCGGCCGGATGAGGCGCGCAGGAATTGGGCAGGACATTCCGTTTGACAGTCGGGGGAGCGCGGATAGGGTGATAGGTTATGGCTAAAGTCGCAATTCTCGTCGAGAAGATTTACGAAGATCTGGAACTGCAATATCCGCGCCTGCGGTTGAAAGAGGCGGGGCATGCGGTGGACGTTATCGGGCCCAAGGCGGGGGAGACGTACGTAGGCAAGCACGGCTATCCGCAGAAAAGCGAGAAGGCGGCGAAGGACGTGAAGGCGTCGGATTACGATCTGATCGTGATCCCGGGCGGGACGTCGCCGGATCACATGCGGCGGAGCGGGGACATGGTGAAGTTCGTGCGCGACGCGGCGGCGAAGGGGATTCCGATGGCGGCGATCTGCCATGGGCCGTGGATGCTCTGTTCGACCAATGCGCTCAAGGGGCGGCGGTGTACTTCTTATATGTCGATCGTGCATGACGTGATCAATGCGGGTGGGAAGTGGGTGGATGAGGAGTGCGTGGTGGATGGGCCAATCATCACGGCGCGGACGCCGGACGATCTGCCGGCGTTCATGGAGGCGATTTTGGCGTTGGTGAGCGGGGAGAAGCCAAAGGGACGGGTGGGGCGGCCGATTGCGCCGGAGTGGTTGAAGGAAGTGATTTAGGAATGGAGTCAGTAGGCTGAATGCTATGACGGATGCTCGTGCGATCAACGATCGATTTGTGGCGGAGGCGCGGAAGACGCTTTCCACGATGCATGGGAAGATCGTGCATTGCCTGGGGCAGTTGTCGGATGAGGATTTGAACTGGCGGCCGTTTGCGGGGGCAAACAGTATTGGGAACATCATCACGCACCTGTGTGGGAACGTTACACAGTGGATTGTTGATGGGGTCAGCGAGCGGCCTAGCCGGCGGAATCGGCCGGGGGAGTTTGCTCAGGATTTGGTGGTCGGGCGGGAGAAACTGCTGAACGACTTGGCGGCGGTGGTGCGGGCGGCGGACGAGACGATTGCGGGGATGACGGTGGAGATGGCGCTGTCGCCGCGGCGGATTCAGGGGTGGGAGGAGACGCCGCTTTCGGCAATCTTTCATGCGGTGTCGCATTTTGAGGGACATACGCACCAGATCGTTTACATCACGCGGTTGCGGTTGGGGGAGCGATATCAGTTTAAGTGGGTGCCTTCTACTCCTGAGCAGGTGTCGGCAAAGTAGCGGGGCGGGTCTGATTTACTCACTGTACTCGCACCAGGTCTTGGGGGTTTCCCAGACGGTTACGCTGGCGAGTTTCGTGCGGTCGGATTGCAGCTTGGGTTTCAGGAGGCGGTAGATCACCCGCGCGATGTTTTCTACGCTGGGGATTTCGTTTTGGAATTCTGGGACTTGTAGGTTCAGGTTTTTGTGGTCGAAGCGGTTGATGACGGTTTCGGCGACGGTTTGTTCGAAGGCGGGGATATCGATCAAGAGGCCGCTGTTGTTGGCAGGGGTGCCGATGAGGGTGACCTGGAGTTCATAGTTGTGGCCGTGGCCATGGGGGTTGTTGCACTTGCCGAAGGTCTGGCGGTTTTGTTCGTCGGAGAGGGCGGGGTTGTGCAGGCGATGGCTGGCGGCGAACTCGAACTTTTGGCTGAGGCGGGTCATGGGGCGCTCCGTGGCGTGCAATGAGAGTGAAAGGAACGGACTGAGCGAGAGGGTGAGGGATTCGAGCTTTGCGGGGGGCCAGGCGTTTTGCAGGAGGTCGAAGATTTCGGCCAGCAGGGGGGCGCCGAAATGGCTTGGGTTGTGGCGGATTGTGTTATCGAAGAGTGGGATCGCGAGCTGGCGGACGGTCTGGTCGATCTGCTTGATGTTCTCAAGGTAGTGGCTGTCGGGGTTCAGATCGCCGGCGAGCGTGACGGCGAGGGTGAAGTAGTGGCCCAGGCCGTTGAGAGATGGATAGCCGGCGTAGGAGTTGGTGGGGGGGCGGTCGAGCGGGCGATCGTCGGCGGCATTGATGGCGAAGCGGACTTCGCGGGTCAGGCGGAACATGGTGCGAATTATAGGGGAGGGGGAGAGTAGACAGTAGCCAGTAGTCAGTAGACAGTAGGGGGCGGAAGAAAGGCAAAGGGCAAAAGGTCGAAGCTTGGCGCGGAGGTCTTATGTATGTGGTCAGCGTGACGGTGTTCGTGAAGGCGGAGTTCGTGGCGCGGTTTGCGGAGGCGATCCTCGACAATGCGACCAACACGCGGAAGGAGCCGGGGAATATCCGGTTCGACGTGTCGCAGGGAGAGGATGATCCCTCTCGCTTTCTGCTTTACGAGGTGTATCACACGAAGGAGGATTTTGCGCGGCATCAGGAGACGGCGCATTACCTCCGGTGGAAGAATGCGGTGACGGACTGGATGACGCAGCCGCGGCAGGCGGCGAAATATCAGCCGATCTTCTTCGGGGAAGCGACGGTGTGAGGAGCGACGTGCGCAAGTTTGAATTTTATGGCGTGGGTCGCATCGTCTTCGGGCTGGGGGAATTTGCGCGCGCGGGGGAGCTGGCGGCGGGGATGGGGCGGTCGGCGCTGGTGGTGTTTAACGGCTCGGAGGAACTGGCGGAGCGGCTGGTGGCGATGTTGAAGGTGGCGGGGGTGTCGGCGGTTCTGCGGCGACAGCGCGGGGAGCCGGTGGTTACGGACGTGGATGGCGCGGTGGAGGTGGCGCGGCGCGCGGGGGCCGACGTGGTAGTCGGGCTGGGGGGCGGGAGCGCGATTGACGCCGCCAAGGCGACGGCAGCGCTTTTGGGGAATGGTGGGTCGGCGGTGGATTACATGGAGGTGGTGGGGAAGGGGCAGAAGATCACCCGCGCGGCTGCGCCGTGGATGGCGATTCCGACGACGGCGGGGACGGGCGCGGAGGCGACCCGCAACGCGGTGATCGGGTTGCCGGAAAAGAAGTTCAAGGCGAGCATTCGAAGCGAGCTGCTCTTGCCGCGGGTAGCACTGGTCGATGCGGAACTGGGCGTGAACGTGCCGGCGGCGGTGACGGCGAGCTCGGGGATGGACGCGCTTTGCCAGTTGATCGAGTCGTACACGTCCAGCGGTGCGACGGTGATGACGGATGGGCTGGCGATGCAGGGAATAAGGGTGGCAGCAGGTGCGCTTATGCGCGCCTATCGCGATGGGCAGGACCTGGCGGCGCGGGAAGAAATGTCGATGGCGGCGCTCTTGAGTGGCATGACGCTGACGAATGCCGGCCTGGGGGCCGTCCATGGGTTCGCGGCGCCGATCGGGGCGAATTTCCCGGTGCCGCATGGGGTGGTGTGCGCGGCGTTGCTCCCGCATGTCATCTGGGCGAACGTCAACGCGATGCGGGAAGCAGGAGATGCGAAGGGGCTGGAGCGCTATGCGACGGTGGGCCGGTTGTTGTCGGATCAGGATCAATTGTCGGAGGAGCGGGCGGTTGATGCGTGCGTGTTGATCACCGAGGCAATGGCACTGGAAATGAATATCCCGCGGCTTGGCGCGTATGGCATGGCGGAAATGAACGTGCCGGAGATGGTGGGCTTGGCGCGCAAGGCGAGCAGCATGCGGTTCAATCCGGTGGTGTTGTCGGATGAGGCACTGGCGGGGGTTCTGCGGGCGGCGATCAATGGAGATTGAGGGGCCACTTGCCAAGATCGGTGTCGCAGCTACGCTACCCCGATTCTGGTGACACCGGACCATCTTCCGCAGGAGGTCGTCTCGGCTCGCGCTCCCATATGGTTGATCGTTGTGCTGCTTGGCGCTGGTGCGCTGCTCTTCGCGCTGGACTCAGACTTCGGAAGATATCCGCAGTACATCGTTGCCGCCGGGGTGGCAGCGGTCGCGCTCGTGCCCGGCGTGGGGGCTCCGCTGTCGCGGAGATTGGATCGCCTGCGCCTTCCCTCCGCGCGGGTGAAGGGGATCACGGCGGCCGTCTTGTTCACCGCCTCGGTGTGCTACCTCCCGTTTAGCGCCCTGCTCGCTGAGCGTCGCATTTTTCCCACGTACCACGACGAGTTCATGTACCTGGTGCAGGCCCAGTTGCTTGCCCACGGGCGGCTTTGGCTGCCCGCGCACCCGCTGGCGGAATTCTTCGACTCGTTTTTCCTCTTCACGCAACCCGTATATGCGGGCGCATACTTTCCAGGGACGGCGTTGTTTTACGTGCCCGGGGTCTGGTTTGCACTTCCGCCGTGGTACACGTCTGCATTCATCGCCGCCGCAACGGTGGCCTTGATTTACCTGGTGACAACGGAACTGGTGGACGGGGTGGCGGGTCTGCTGGCGGCGCTGCTGACGCTCTCCCTGGAGCAGTTCCGGGTCGTCGCGGTGATGACCATGTCGCACACGGCGATGCTGCTGCTGTTTCTGATGACGTTCCTGTCGTATCTGCGTTGGCGGCGTCATCGGTCGATCGCATGGGGGGTGACTTTCGGCGTCTTCGCGGGTTGGGCCGCGATCACCCGTCCGCTCGATGCCGCCTGTCTTATCCTGCCGCTCGGACTCGCGATGCTCTGGGATCTGCGAGGCTATTCGTTCAGGCGGGCGGCGTTCACCCTCTCGGCGGTCGTCATCGGCGCCCTGCCGTTCCTGTCGCTGCAGTTGATCTTCGACCGCGGCGTGACCGGGCATTGGCTCCAGACGCCGATCACCACCTACGGCCGGGCAAACTTTCCCGGGCTGACGCTTGGGTTTCGCCCGCATCCCGAGGCGACCGAGTCGACGTCACCCCTTCCGCAGGTGCGGGACTATTACCGCCAGTTCCTGCGCGGTGATCTGAACAATTATGGCACGCAGGGGTTCTTGCGGACGTGGGTGGGCGAGCGCTGGAAGCAGGCCTTGCACGTCTCGCTGCCGGCTCACCTATTGTTACTGCTGCTGCCACTTGGATTGATCGGACTGTCGCGGCCAGGAGCAGCGGCGCTGATCGCCGGCGCGATCCTGCTGCCGTTCGCGTACACGTTTTGGCCGTCGTACCTGAATCACTACGGCGTGGTCCTGGCCCCGGCGTATATCCTCCTTGCGCTGATGGGGGGCGAGGTGCTCCGCCGGCGATTGCCGGGCACCGGAGCCGCGATTGCGCTTGCGGTCGCGGCGCTGGCGATCGGCAGCCTTCCGGAAATGCGCGGCACGCGCGATCATTTCGTCAGCGCCCCGATTCTTTTGGATATCAACGACAAACTCGCGCATCTCGAGCACACACCAGCCGTCGTCCTCTTCAGGTATCAACCTGGCAGCGACGTGCATGAGGAGCCCGTTTTCAACATCGACAGCGCCTCGCCGGATCAGGCGGCGGTCGTTCGCGCGCACGACCGCGGCCCGGATAATCAGCGGATCTTCGAATACTACGCGCGTCGCGAGCCGGCTCGTTTCTTCTATCGCTACGACCGCGCCCGGGCCGAGCTCTCCCCCCTCGGGTGGGCGAAAGACCTCGCGGCGTCCACCCCCGACACCGGCGGCCGTTAACGCTTCGGGCCCGGCGCCTCGGCGGTGGTGGCGGAATGGTC
>JAQGHM010000227.1 GCA_028291615.1 Phycisphaerales bacterium
ACACGCTCGGCCTGGTCAGCTACTCCGCCCTTGACTGACCTATGAAAGAAGGTCAGGAATCTCGCGATTCCTGACCTTCAATGATTCAAAAATATACTGACGCTCAATCGGTATTCTTCGCCACTTCGATGATCGCCTGGGTCTTGATGACCAGTTGCGTGTCGTCGAAGAGGTGGAAGGACTGGACGAGCAGTTCATGGCTGCGGCGTTCGATGTCGAGGACGCCGAGCGATTCACCGCGCTCGCCGGCCGCGGGGATGTCCGCCATCATCAGCTCGCGCTTCAGGGCGTACTCGCGGATCTCCGACTTGGTGGCTTCGTACAGCGTCTGGGTGAGCTGCTCTTCCTGCGTCGAAATCATGTACCGGATGTTCCCGCCGGGGGCCGTCATCTCGTGGTACTTTTCGCCGCGACAGGGGACCGTCTGGATCAGACCGCGATCGGTCATCTCGCCCGGGCCCATCAGGATCACTTCGGTGAGCGTGTGCTTGCCGGCCGTAAACGTAATGACATGACCGCCCTCGACGAGCCAGACGTCGGCTTCATAAGCGCGGCGGCTAACCTGTTCGTTGGCAAAGATCTTGAACAGCTCCGGGTGGAGGGTTCGCTGATAAAGGAGGAGCGTAAGTCCTCCGGAACGACGCTGTTTGGTTCGGTTCGGCATGCGTCCATGCTCTTTCTGAATAAATTGACCAACTTCGCCAGGCTTTTGAGTAGACAAAACAAGACCTTTCCGCAAAGTGCTGAATAACAACACGGCGGGGCTATCACTCGCGCCCTAACGAGGTAATTTCCCGGGCAGGCCATTCTTCCGTGATGGCTTCCCGCCGCCGGTATGTGTTGAGAGCCGGCCACTACGCCGGCTCCACCATCAACACGAGGGATTATAGGGAAAACCGGAATCGAAAGTGAACAAAATAATTTCGGCTACTTGGCGTTCACTTCCCGTAAAGCGAGGAACATTAGATCGTAAGCGGTGTGCACACCTACGCTTAAGCCAAAGCCGCGCTCCAGGAAAATAATGCCATAATACACCCCTCGCAGAGCAATAAACACAAAGGCTTGCCAAGGAAAATGTGACATCCCCAACATATGGTATGCTGAAAATGTTGCAGCCGACAGGACCACTATGGCTGGGGTGGCGAACTTTGCTGATAATCCGGCCAAATCCATCAGGAATAACGAAAAGAGCGCAAAAGCCGCCAAACGGAAGATCAGCTCTTCGTAGATTCCCGCGCCTAAGTACAGGGATGCCATAAGCTTCCATTCACCAACGGCGATGAAGCTCGGGGCCGTTGGCGAGAACAGATAGTGAACGCCCAGCAGCGGGATCGCCAACGCCACGCTTTCCACCAACATCAGCGGCAGCAGGGGGATGCGCAACCGCCAGCGGTCGCCGCGGGCGATGTGCCAACTCAGCAGGATGGCCACCACCGCCAAGGCCGGCAAATAGCGACCTGATGCGCCGCAGGTGTGCAGGAAGCGGGTGATCATCGTAAAGGCAGTTACCCGGTACTCCACCAGACGGCCGGGCACTGTCGCGTACCACTGCACGCCTATCTCGTGCATTGCCAAGAGCGGCAGAATAAAGAGCAGGGAGGTTAGCGGGGCTTGTGAAGCACTCCAATAATCACTTAGCAGGGTCGCGGGGATTGCTTGGCGACGCGGCCGAGATTTGACGCTGCGCTCGGCGCGGCCGGAGCGGCGGATGGGGGTGGAGGGCTTGGAGCGTGGGGCGGTGGCGGCCATCGGTGTCCGAGTGTTATCGGCCGATCAACGCGCTACAATGGACTTTGGCTGGAAAGGTAACCGGATCAATGCTGCCGCTGACGGGTCGAGTGGACGTTCATACGCATTTGCTGCCGGGGGTGGATGACGGGTGCGAGACGGTTGAGGAATCGATCACCTGCGCGCGGGCGCTGGTGGCGGCAGGGTACACGCACGCATTTTGCACGCCGCATGTCTGGCCGGATCTGCCGGGGACTAATGCGCGGGAGATCGGCCAGCGGGTGGCGGACTTGCAGACCGGGTTTGACCGGGCTGATGTCCCGCTGACGCTGCTGCCGGGTGGGGAGAACAACTTGTTGTCCGTCTGGCCGCAGATTCGGGAGAAGCCGCGCGGCGAGGTGGTGACGTTGGGGTTGCTGGGGCGATACGTCCTGTTCGATTTCTGGACCGATATCGCGGAGATGGTGCGCGAGCGGATCGAGCCGGCGGTGCGGCATCTGCGCGATCAGGGGTTTGAGCTGATCCTGGCGCATCCGGAGCGAATTGCGGCGCTGCAGAAGGACTTGCGGGCGCTGGATCGGCTGACGGAACTGGGGGTCAAGTTGCAACTTAATTCATGGTGCCTGGCCGAACCCCGGGGCGACCGGCGGCGGGACGTCGCGGAGCGGCTGCTGAAGGAGGGGCGGTATTTCCTGATCGGCACGGACCTGCATCGCCCGAGCGGGATGGCGGCGCGGATCAAGGGAATAAGCGTGGCGGAGCAACTGGTGGGGGCGGACGAAGTGGAGCGGTTGACGGTGGGGAATCCGCGGGAGTTGATGGGGGTTGAGTGATCCGAAGGAATCTCGGGCGGCGCATGGTCGCAGAGCTCCCGGCGCTCTGCCCCGACGTGGGGGACCATTAAGTGACATGGTTGTCACTGCTCAGTACGATCCCCACAGGAGACAACGACGATGGATCGAGACACGCTGATCGGGATGATGGAAATGGTTCGCCAGCGCCTTTTGGGCAGTCTGGACGTGATCGAGAAGAGCGGGCGGGACGTTGCGGCGGTGCTGGCCTGGCGGCCGGGGCCGGGGCGGGCGCACATCGGCTGGCAGGCGATGCACTGCGCGGCGACGCACGACAGATACCTGAACGTATTCATCAAGGGGCTGCCAGCCCCGGTCGATCCGGCGCGGGTGGCGGCGTTTGGCGGTGGGAGCACGCCTTCGGATCAGGACGTGCCGACGCTGGCGGCGATTCGCGCGGCGCTGGACGAGAACTTCCGGGCGTTTACGGGATATCTCGCGGGCCTTTCCGCGGCGGATTTGCAGCGGCAGGTGGGGCCGCCCGACCGGCAGCGCACGATCGCCGAGGCTGCGATGTTGATGGCCTGGCACGAGGCGCATCATCAGGGGCAGATTCACCTGACGTGGAATCTATACGCGGCGGCGCACACCGGGGATCGCTAATGGGGGCCGCGCTTATGAGCTTTTCTTTTCCAGGACTGACTCGGCAGGTTGCTGGCAAAGCCGGGTGATCTGGATGGCGCGGTTGCCTTTGAGTTGACCGATTTTGCCCAGGAATTTGTTTTTGCCTTCGACTTGCATCAGGACGTCGTGGGATTGGTCTTTTTCGGTGGTGAGGAGGTCGCCGGGCTGGAGGTTGAGGAGGTCGTTGACGCTGATGGAGGTTTGCGCGAGGAAGCAGCGCATCTCGACTGGCGCGGTGTTGAGGCTGCTGGTGAGCTTGCGGACGTGGTCCTGCTGGCCGGGCTTGCGCTGGTAGGAGAACCAATTTTGCGCGGCCAGCACGCCCATGATCGGTTCGATGACGTTGTAGGGGATGCAGAGGGTCATCGTGCCGGCGCGGTTGCCCATCTTGAGCTCGAAGCCGACGACAACCACCGTTTCGTTCGGCGGAACGATCTGGACGAGTTGGGGATTGCTTTCGAAATCGTCCACCTTGAAGGTGACGGGGGTGAGATTCGTCCAGGCTTCGGAGAGGTGATGGGTGGCGCGGTCGGTGATGCGCTGGACCAGGCGCTGCTCGATCTGCGTCAGCGGGCGTTGGGGGATGAAGAGGTCAGCGTTGGAGCCGCCTAGCAGGCGGTCGATGATCGGATAAATGATCAGCGGCGAGATCTCCAGACAGAGCTGGCCTTCGAGTTGTTCGGCCTTGAGGAGATTGAAGCAGGTGGGGTTGGGGAGGGAGTGGATGAACTCGGAATAGGTGAGTTGCTCGATGTTGGCGACGCTGACCTCGATGATCGTGCGGAGGTAGCCGGAGAGGGCTGCGCCGAAGTTTCGGCCAAAGCCCTCATGGAGGGCTTCGAGGGCGCGCATCTGGTCTTTGGAGACGCGCTCGGGGCGTTTGAAATCGTAGACGTGGACGTCGAGGCTGGCGGGCTTGCCGCTGCGCGAGAAGACCTGCGGCGCGCCGCCAACGCCGTGCGAGGCGGGGGCGGAGTTGACGGCGCCGGTGTCCACGGCGGCCAGCAGGGCGTCAACTTCAGATTGATCGAGGACGTCGGACATGCGGGCATCCGTGCCTATAGAGGTTGTGGCGGCATCCGGGACCTCCTGTCCCGCTTTGGGTCATTATCGGACGTTTGGGATCAGATGCTAGAGCGGAAGTTTGCGGCATGGAGCGGAGCGCCTATGTTGGGGTTGTTAAGATTCGGCAAAGCTCTGGCAAACACGGCCATGCCGCGGTTAGGCTGGGGGTGTGGCGTTTGAACTGCAAAACAATGAGTCGGTGGAAGCGGGAGTGCGGCGGATCGTCGACGAGCAGTTGGAGAACGCGCTGGAGGAGCTTCGTAGCGCCGATCCCCGCAAAGCCGACGCGGCGGTGCATTCGGCGCGAAAGCGGTTCAAGCGGATCCGCGCGGTGGTGCGGCTGGTAAGAAAGGGGTTGGGGCCGGAGGTGTTCGAGAGGGAGAATGCGTCGTTTCGGGATGCGGGCGGTACGCTCGCCGAAGCCCGTGATGCCGCGGTGTTAATTCAGACTCTGGACGCGTTAAAGGCAAGCGTCGAACCCGCTGTGTTTGCCACTGCGCGTAAACGGCTGCTTGCCCGGCGGCGGGCGGTGCGCAAGCGAGTGCTGACGGGGGGAAACGGGTTGGAAACGGTCGCCCGCACGGTTGAGGAGGCGCGGCAGCGCGCGGCTGATTGGCGCATTGTCGGAGGCGAAGGATGGGCGGCCATAAAGCCCGGCTTGAAACGTGTTTATCGCGATGGCCGCGTTGCATTTGAACGCGCGCAGGTCGGCGGCCATCCGGAGTTGTTCCACGAGTGGCGGAAGCGAGTCAAGGACCTCTGGCATCATATGGAGGTGTTGGAAGCCATCTGGCCGGGTGCGCTCAAGCCGCTGGCGGAGGAGTTTCATTGTCTTGCGGACACGCTTGGTCAGGAGCATGACCTGTCGGTGCTCAAGGCGGTGTTGGAGGCGGAGGCTCTGGCGCGCGCGGAAGAGGTGTCGGGGGTGATTGAACCGCTGGAGGCGAAACGGGTCGGGCTGGAGTGCGAGGCGAAGCGAGCCGGTGAGCGGCTCTTTGTGGAGAAGGCCGGGGCGTTTCTTAAGCGGTTGGGGAAATACTGGGCGGCTTGGAAGGGGGACGCGCCGGCGGAAATGACTTCAGCGGAGTCGGCGAAGTCGGCGGAACCTTGCGGGGTTGAAATTGAGGCGGTAACGTCCTTGCAGGTCTAAGGGGTTGAACTTCATTTCTAAGGAGCGGTTCATGAAGACGATTGGGTCATTGGCGGTCGTGGTTTTGATTACCGTGTCTCTGTGCGCCGGACGTGCGCTGGCGGACGACAAGGAAGCGGTGGGAAAGGGCGCGAAGGCGTGGGCGATGGCAATGATGGAGGGGAAACCGGACGAGATGAAGGCACATTCGATCGGCAGCGAGGAGGAGTTGGCGCGTTGGGAGGGAATGTCGAAGATGATGGCCGCGTTCAGGAAGCTTGGAGATGCCGCCAAGGCGAAGTACGGTGAGGACGGCGCGATCATCGGCCGCATGTTCCGTACGCCGGACTTCAGTCAGCTCCAGGCGGAGTCGAAGATCGTCATCACCGGAGACGACGCGACGATCACCGGCAAGGATTCCAAGGTGATGAAGCTGAAGAAGGATGGCGGGGAGTGGAAAGTTGTCTTGGCGTCGTTGAACGACTCAGGCAAAATGGACCCAAAGCAGGTCACGGCGATGGCCGACGCGGCGTCGGCGACGGCGGACGAAATCAAGGACGGGAAGTATGGAACGAACCAAGAGGCGATGATGGCACTGGCCAAGAAGATGGCGGCGGCGGGTGGCGGTGGGCGGCGACCGGGCGGGGCGGGCGCGACGCCGGCGAAGTAACTATGCGACGCGGCGCCGGCGAGAACGGCGTGCGAAACCGCAAGCGGCGAGCAGGGTGATCAGCATTGTCGTCGAGGGTTCCGGGACAGCGGCGAAGGCGGCGGCTAGGTCGTGCTCGAAGCTTGCGCTCGCGCCGGGGATGGGGGCGCTGGGGAGCATCGTGTTGTAGTTCTGCGCCATCGCGGCGAGGTCGAGGAAATCGACTGAGCCGTCGTAGTTGAAGTCGCCGCGGTTCCACCAGTCTGGGTTGGCGGAGATGTTGGAGTTGTAGTTCTGGGCGAGCATGGCGAGGTCGAGGAAATCGACGGCGTTGTCTAGGTTGGCGTCGCCGAGGAGGGTCTTTTTGACCAGGACGTACGTGTTGTTGACGAGGTTGTAGCCGACGCCGGTGTTGCTGGCGGTGCTGGTCGAGTCGTAGATTCCGTCGGTGCCGGTGACCGCAATCTGAGTGGTGAGAGCGGTTTGGGCGGCGGTGA
>JAQGHM010000242.1 GCA_028291615.1 Phycisphaerales bacterium
GCTTCTACCCCACCGACCACGGCGGCGCGGGCGAACTTCTCCGCTCCGTCGATCGCTCGATGCTCTTCGGCGATGCTTCCACGACGAAGATGTACGCCCACGACCACCGCGTCGAGCTCCACGGCCCCGGCTTCTCCAAGGTCATCCTCGGCAACGACGCCGCCGATGAGTGGGAGAAATACCTCGACATCATGGTGCAATCCGTCAGCGCCAACGGCGGCCGCTCCTGCATCAACGCCAGCGCCATCTGGACCCCGAAAAACGCCGCCAAAATCGCCCAGGCGATCGCCGAAAAACTCGCCACCTGGAAGGCCCTCCCCGCGGACCACCCCGAAGCCAAACTCGCCGCCTTCGCCAACCCGACCATGCCCGAGCGCATCAACATGATGATCGAGGGCAACCTCCCCGGCGCCCGCGACCTCACCCAGGAACTCCGCGGCACGTCGCGCCTGGTGAAGGAAGGCCGCGTCGCCTGGCTGCTGCCAACAATCATCCGCTGCGATCGCGACCACGCCCTGGCGAACAAGGAATTTCTCTTCCCCTTCGCCAGCGTCATCGAATGCCCCCAGGAAGAAATCCCCGACGCCATCGGCCCTACACTCGTCGGCACGGTCATCACGAAAGACGCAAGATTCCAGCGCAAGATGATGGCCTGCGACGACGTAGACCGCCTGAACATCGGCCCCGTCCCGACATTCAAGCTCTCGTGGGACCAACCCCACGAGGGCAACTTGTTCGAACACCTCTACCGTCAGCGGGCGTTTCAAATGGAAAGCGCCACGTAGGGTGGGCTCTTCCCACCATGGTCGGTCATTCTTGTCCGCCGTTGTCTTTGATTCATCCGGCACCTACTGTTCTCACGCATGATCCACCCGTCGCCGGAACCCCAATCCCTCCCCGGCTCCCGCATCCGCGTCATCTTCCACCCCGGCGCGCTCGACGACCTCGGCCCCACCGCCAAACGCGAATCCGCCACCCGCGCCCTCCTCGTCTCCGACCCCGGCATCGTCGAGGCCGGCCACGTCGAACGCGCCATGCGCTCCCTCTACAAGGCCGGCATCCTCACCCGCCTCTATGACGGCGTCGGCGAAAACCCCACCACCGAGCACGTCGCCCGCGGACTCGCCATTGCCAAAAAGTTCGAGGTCAATTTCATCATCGGCCTCGGCGGCGGCAGCTCGATGGACTGCGCCAAGGGCATCAACTTCCTCCTCACCAACGGCGGCAAGATCGAAGACTACTGGGGCGTCAACAAGGCCGCCCTCCCCATGCTCCCGCTCATCGCCATCCCCACCACCGCCGGCACCGGCAGCGAAGCCCAGTCGGCCGCCCTCATCACCGACCCCGAGACGCACAACAAGATGGCGTGCTGGGATGAAAAAGCCGCCGCCCGCATCGCGATTCTCGATCCCGACCTGACCGCCACAGTGCCGCACGCGGTGGCCGCCGCCACCGGCATCGATGCGATCAGCCACGCGGTCGAAACCGCCGGCTGCGTCAAGCGCAACGACGTCTCCCGCGCCTTCTCGCGCGAGGCGTGGGCCTTGCTCTCCAGCGCCTTCGTCCGCGCGTTGGAAGATCCCGCCGACGCCGCCGCGCGAGAGAAGATGCTCCTCGGCGCCCACCTCGCCGGCTGCGCCATCGAAAATTCAATGCTCGGCGCCGCCCACGCCTGCGCCAACCCACTCACCGCCCGCTACAACATCGTCCACGGCCACGCCGTCGGCGTCATGCTCCCCCACGTCGTCCGCTTCAACTCGCAAAACGGCCACCACCCCTACGCCGACCTCGTCGAAGATCCTCACGCCCTCGCCGCCCAGCTCACCCATTTCCTCGCCGCCGCCGACATCCCCGCCACCCTCGGCGCGCACGGCGTAAAAGAATCCTCCCTAGACGACATGGCCGACATGGCCGCCAAACAGTGGACCGCCACGTTCAACCCGCGCAAGGTCGGCGTCGAAGAACTCCGATCGCTCTACCAATCCGCGCTGTGACCCGCGGAAAACCCCGAAAAATCTGTAATGGATAACCTCGCTTTGCCGACTTTAAAGGTGGCGAATCTCCTTCCCATGCTTGCGCGAACGGACCTGCCTCATAGGGCATTTGAAAAGAGGGCTTGATGATATCGAATAGCCTTGAAGGGCTTGAGAGCCGTCTTCTCCTGACCGGTTTCACCAGCGCCGCAGCGTGGCGAATCTCCTCGCCCGGCGACGAGACCATCAGCAGCCAGGCGGTCGATGCCGCCGGCAACGTCTACGTCGCCGGCACTTTTAAGGGCACCGTCGATTTCAATCCCAGCGCCACCAAAACCTTCAACGTCATCGCCCAGAACGCCGGTGGCGACGCCTTCGTCGCCCGCTTCTCCCCCACGGGCGGCCTTTACTGGGTCTGGCGGCTCGGCGGCGCCGTCGACCCCTCCCGCGTCGCCGTCAACGACCTCGCCATCGACAAGGCCACCGGACAGCTCCTCGTCGGCGGCAGCTTCGAGGGCGTGTACGACTTCGGACAAGCGGGCACCGGCGACGCCTTCGTCCCCGGCCTCGCCCTCCTCTCCACCGGCGGAACCGACGGCTTCTGGGCGCGCGTGAACACCAGGACGGGCCTCCCCACCGCCGTCGGCCGCGTCTCCGGCGCGGCGGCCAATGCCGCCAGCCTCGACGACGCCATCACCCAGATCGATTCCGATGCCGCCGGAAACTTGATCGTGGCCGGCCTCTTCCCCCACACCCGCCCGACGATCTCCGGATCGACGTCCTACGACGACGTGCTGATCACCAAGTTCGCCGCCTCCGGACGATTCCTCTGGCAACAGCGCATCAATGCGGACATGGGTGATCTCGGGTCCGTCTATCTGGCGGTCGATCCCACCGGCGCGGTCTTCACCGCCGGAAACGCGGCGTCGGGTGGATACATCACCTTCGTCGGCAAACACGGTTCCATGGGCGGCTTTTCAACCCCAGCCAAGTCGTCCTATATCGCCTCGTTCGACGGCGCGACTGGAAAGGTCATCCGCCTAAAGGTCCTGGGCCCAACCGGCGGCACCGGCAACGCACCCCCGGCGATTAACGATCTCACCCTCGACCGCGACGGCAATCTCGTCATCGTCGGCACGCTCCCCAGCGGCATCGACCTCTCCCTCGGGGCCGGCACCGCGATCATCAACAACGTCGGGTACTCCGACGGCTTCGTCGCCAAGTACAGTCAGAACGGCGTGCTGCTCTGGTGGCAGCAAATCGGCAACGACGGCGAAACCAATGAAGTTGGCGGCGATGACGCCGCCGAATCCGTCGCCGTCGACGCGCTGGGATACGTCTACGTCGGCGGCCGCAGCTCGCTGGACTTGTTCTTCACCGGCAAATCACCCCGAACCAACTACGGCGAAGGTCGTTTCCTCGCCAAGTACACCGCCAGTGGCCGCTTCCTCACCGCCGAGATCGTCCGCGCGCCAGTGACGCACCTGGCCCCCGCACCCCGCGCCGGCGTCTTCGCCGCCGGCCTCCGCTACACCGGAATATTTCCCGACCAACAAGGCGACGTAGTCATCACGCAACTAACGTAATCCCACTCGCCAAATCCCCGCCTTTCCTCTTTGCGCTCTTAGCGCCTTCGCGGCGCATTTCGAGAACTCTCACGCTTCAATCCTCCAGAAAAACCCCGCCGCCGCCCCATCTCGAAACCATTCTCGAACCGCCGCCGCAAATCCCGCCTCATCTCCCGTCCACCGCTCCGCCGCCGCCGCGATTGCCTCGTTCACCGTCCGCCCCGCCATCAGCGTCTCCAGCAGCGCATGCTGGCCAGCCGACAACTCAATCCGCCGCACCACAAACTCGCGCCGCGTGAGTGCCAAATACTGCGCCCCTGCCTCCGGCATCTCCGGCGCTTCCTCCCCCTCCTTCGTCCGCCGCGCCGCCGTGTAATAAGCATTCACCGGATACTTAAATGCCAGCAGCCGCAAACAAACCACTGGCACGATCCGCGCGCCGCCAAACGTCGCCGCATCCATCCGCCCCAGCATCTCCGCCGTCAACAACCCCTGCCCCTCCACCCCCGGCCCATCAAACACCTGCTCGATTAACCACTCCAGCCGCGCCACATCAATCAGAAAATCAGGCCACCCCACCGTCCCCTCCCCCTTATCCGGCCGAGTTTCCTCCAAAAAATCCGCAAACCGATCCCCCAATCGGCTCAGCGTGTAACTCGTCGAAGGAAACCGCTGCAGATAATCAAACGCAAACTCATCAAACAACTCCCGCCCCAGCGCCTTGCACAGAACGGGGAACGACTCGCGGAGACACTCTAGCAACCGCGCATAATAAGCATTGGCATAAATCCCCAGCCGCTCTTCCGCCGACAGATTCTTCGACCGCCGAATGAGGCGCTCCAGCTCCGAACGTCGAAGCTTCATCAACGCCTGCGCCGCCTCGGCATCGATCCCCCCCGCCACCCCATCCGGATGACTGATCACCGCCTGAAACCACCGCTGCACCGTGTTGAGATCAGGATTTGGATCCGACATCGCTTGCCCCCTATTCGACTTCCGCCACCACATGATGCAACGGATGCGGTGCCTTCTCCCGTCCCCCCTCGTCAAACGTCGTCACCGATTCCCGATACCCCGGCAGCTTTTCCGTCATGTAATGCTTCGCCTTCTTAACCTCGTCATGCACCACCTCAAACGGCGGAATGCTGGCATCCCACTCGAGCAAAGTAGAAACTCCACCCGTCAGCCGATGCGCCAACCGATACAACTCCCAAACCGGATCGATCACGCGCGAATCATGCGTATCAATCAAATGAGTTGTGTAATTACTATGCCCCGCCAAATGAAACTGCACGATTCGCCGATGCGGCAAATTCTCCACAAACTCCAGCGGATCCATGTCGTGATTGAAGCTCGACACGTAAACATTATTCACGTCCAACAACAATCCGCAGTCCGCCTCCTCGGCCATCTCACTCATGAAGGTCCACTCGTCCATCGTCGAGTGCCGAAACGTCACGTAAGTGCTCGGATTCTCCAAAACCAGCGGCCGCTCCAGAAAATCCGAGACGATCCGCACCCGCTCGATCACATGCTTAAGCGTCTGGCGATTGTAAGGAATCGGCAGCAGATCATGCGTGTTCCGAGAAGCCACCCCCGTCCAGCAAAGATGATCCGAAATCCACTTAGGCTTCACCACCCGCGCCAAATCCCGCAGCTTCCTCAAATACTCAAAATCAAGCGGATCGGTAGACCCGATCGACAGCGAAACCCCATGCATCACCACCGGATACTTGGCCGCAATCTGCTCCAGCACATGCCGAGGCCGGCCCTGCGAATCCATGAAATTTTCCGAGATGATCTCAAACCAATCGACCGCCGGATTAGTCTCCAAAATGTGCCGAAAGTGCGTAGTGCGCAACCCCACCCCAAGCCCCAGATTAGGATTCCCAAGACGCGGAGCGGACATACGCAACTCCCGGAAAAATCTACCGCGAAGGCGCGATGACGCGAAGGTAAACACGAAGAAGAAGACCTCAACTAACCTTCTTCTTCGCGGCTGTTCTTCGCGACTTTGCGCCTTCGCGGCAAATTCGTTTCACTGCAAAACGATTACTTCCCGCAATCCGCCGGCGCCGCCCCGAACTTCTTCTTCGCCTTCGTCATTGCCGCCTCGTAATTCTTCCGCGCCTTCTTCCAGGTGTCCGCGCTCAGCGGCACGTTGCAGGCGCCCTTGCCCTTGCAGGAATTCTCGCCCGCGTGCTCACCGCAGCCGCCCTGCCCTTTGCAGTCGTTCTCGCCTTTGCACGAGTGCTTCTTCGCGCTGGCGCAATGCCCCGTGCCGGCGCAATCGTTCTTCTTGTCGCCATTGGTCCCCTTGCAGGTGTTCAACCCGCAACAGACATGCGGCTCCTTCAAGAGAGGGCTCTCCTCATCCGCAGCCGACGCGACGTTCGCGACGCCAATCAACACCCCACCCAGCGCAGCGGCGGCAAACTTGCTGAAATCCCGGCGAGACAGGTCAGACGGTTTCATCGCAATCCTTTCGATATAAGCCAGAACGCGAACCCGCGCGCCGCAGACGGTCACCCGACCGCCCAAATCGGGCGCACAACTCCCGGATAACCGCCCCCACCGCCGGTTTATTCCGAGCCGATCGCAAACCGATCGAAAGTATCAGCCCGCCAACAGACGTTGGCAAGCGATTTCCCCCGCCCCACCCTCTCATGAAACCGCCATCGCAAATTCAAAAACCAAGGAACTGCCGCAGCGATGGCACGGTCGTCGGCCCCGTTGTCGCTGCACGAGTCGTCGCCTGTGTCGAAGGCGGCGGCGGTGGCGGCGTCAACTTCGCCGTCCCCGGCGCATTGAACGCAAACCACGCCACGTCCGCCAGCCCCTGATACCCCCGATCCTGCCCCGCAAACGTCAGGTAAACATCGTGGTTCCCCACCACCGTCCGCCCCAGCGCAACCGTGCGCAAGTACATCCGCCCCCCGGTCGCCACGATCGGAATCTCACACACCGGCGCAGCCGTCGGAAGATCCAGCCGCACCGAAATGACGCCCCCCGCGTGCGACGCATCAACCGCATACGTCAGCGTAAACGTATCCGCCCCCGCCGCCGGAAACTGCAAACAGTCATACCGAGCCCACGCCCCGTTGCGAACATTGATCAGCACCTTCCCCCCCTCGTTCACCTTTTTCGCCATCGAGTACCCCGTCGCCGCGATTGGCCGATCCGCCGCCTGTCCATCGATCACCGTGAACTTGATGCTCCGAATATTGAACCCGCCCCCCGTGAAGACCAGGAACACATCCTGCGGCCCCGACAGGTTCGTATCCACCAGCGCTTCCTGGCAGACGAAATCGCTATACCCCGCCGTCGCCTCCACCGTCAGCGTCGCGATCAGCGGCCCGTCCGGCGACACCAGGTGCACCTGGATGTCGCTCCCCGCATACGCCGCCGGACACGACACCACCGCGCAAAACGCCAGCGCCCGCGGCGCATCCGCCGGCGGAAACTCGACGTTGTCATACTCCACCCAATCTCCGCGATTGATAAAGCCGATATGATCGTACCCATCGCGAGGCCCCTGCCGTCCGTCGCACGTCCGCGCCGTAATCACGTCGAACAGCTTGCGCGGTTTTGCTGCCGGGGGCGCAACCGCCGCCGGAGTAACTTCCGGCGCGACCGTGGACACCAGCGTCGGACCCGCCACCGGCAGCGCGGGAACTACCGGCGCCGTCGTACTCGTCCCCGACACCGCCGAACCGCGCCCCCCCTCACCGCGATTCGCCAAAATCAACACCGTAATGCTCGCAGCCAGAAGCAAGATACCCGCGACGATCCCGATCTTTGCAGGAGATGTGCCAGCCATGATCGTAAACACTCCAGTCGTTGAAATTCCCGCCGCCCCGCCCGCAGCCTTCCCGACCGCGGCTATAGTCGCCGCCCCAACACGCGCCGGCGCGCTCTCGACCGCATGCGCCAAAAGCGCCGCCGTCAACGCCGCCTCCGTCGCGATCATCCCGCGCGCATTCAACACCGCGCGAATCTTCCCCAGCCCCCGATGCACCCGCTGCCGCACCGACCCCTCCGACGCCCCCAGCACCGCCGCCGCCTCGACGTACGAGCGGTTCAGAAAATACCGCATCACCACCGCCTCGCGGTCCCCCGCGCTCAGCTCCCCCAGCGCGGCGTCCAAATGCGGCGCAAGCTCATCCCAACGGTGACTCCCCGATTCATCAGCATCGTCATTCGCGCCGCCACCGCCTGGCGGCGCACCAACTTCAGGTGTCATCTGCGCGACCTTTCGTTCCCGCCGCACCCGGCGCGCCTCGCCCCTTTTGGCGTTCCGGCACTCCAGCGCCGTCACCTTCAACAACCACGACGCCAGCACCGTCTCCGCCCGCAACTGCCGCCCCTTGCGCAACAGCACCACAAAAACCTGCTGTGTCACATCCTGCGCCGCATGCGCATCCCCTAACTGCCGCCGAGCCGCCGAATACACCAGATCGACGTACCGATGCACCAGCGCCGTCAGGTCCTCCCCCGCCCCGGTCGCGGCATAGCGTCGCAGCAGCTCAGCATCGCTGGGAAATGGGTCCATCCGCAGAGTTACGTCCACCAAAGTATTCATGTCACCTTCTCAAACCAAATTCCGAATATCAGCCCTCGGGCATGTATCCGCAATCCATTTCCAACCGCCCCCCCGTTCAACCCCCCCGCCTATGATGAGTATTGTCCATTAGCCCAGGCCAAGTGCCGTAACGCCCCGCAAAGGAACGTCCCGATGTCGCTCACGCTCGACCAGGTCAAGGAAACCAAAAAGACCGAAGTAGGCAGCTACTTCATCTCCAATTATCCCCCCTTCTCCACCTGGTCCGCCGAGCACGTCCCCGCCGCCTTAGAGGCTATCAACTCCCCGCCCAAACAGAACTCCCGCCTTGGCCTCTACCTCCATATTCCCTTCTGCCGCAAGCGCTGCAAGTTCTGCTACTTCCGCGTCTACACCGACAAGAATGCCGACGAGGTCGAAACCTACCTCTCCGCCCTCTCCCGCGAGATCGCCCTTTACTCCAAACGCCAGGGCTTCGGCGACCGCCAGTTCGAATTCGTCTACTTCGGCGGCGGCACCCCCTCCTTCCTCTCCAACGCCCAGCTCGAGCGCATGGTCGATCGCATCAACGAAAATTGGACCTGGGAAGCCGCCAAGGAAGTCACCTTCGAGTGCGAGCCCGGCACCCTCAAACAATCCAAGCTCCAGACGATCAAAAAGATCGGCGTAACCCGCCTCTCGCTGGGCGTAGAACATTTCGATGACGAGGTACTCTCGATCAACGGCCGAGCCCACAAGTCCCCCGAAATCTTCCGCGCCTACGAATGGGTCCGCGAGGTCGGCTTCAAGCAGGTCAACATTGACCTGATCGCCGGCATGCTAGGCGACACCGAAGACAAGTGGAAAGTGACGGTTGAAAAAGCGATCGCGATGGACCCCGATTCCGTCACCATCTACCAGATGGAAGTCCCCTTCAACACCACCATCGCCCGCGAATCCAAAGCCGCCGGCCACGAAGGCGAAACCCCCATCGCCTCCTGGTCCGAAAAACGCGCCTGGGTCGATTACGCCTTCCGCCAGTTCGAAGCCCACGGCTACGAGGTCAGCAGCGCCTACACGATGGTCAAAAAGTCCACCCACGCCGGCTTCGTCTACCGCGACTCCCTCTGGCGCGGCGCAGACCTGGTCGGCACAGGCGTAGCCTCCTTCGGCCACTTCCAGGGCGTCCACTACCAGAACGTAGACAAGTGGGAAGACTACATCTCCCACCTCGATGCAGGCCAGCTTCCCATCCACCGCGCCCTCCCCGTCACCCCCCACCAAAAACTCATCCGCGAGATGATCCTCCTGATGAAAACCGGCAAGCTCGACGTCCCCTACTTCCAACAAAAATTCAACGTCAACATCCTCCAGGAATTCAGCGAACCCTTCACCTCCCTAGCCACCGAAGGCTACGCCGACCTCGCCCCCGACCAGATCCGCCTCACTCGCGAAGGCCTCTTAAGAGTAGACTCCCTCCTCCCCAGATTCTTCGAACCCGAACACCAGAACATCCGCTACACATGAAAATGATTTACGACCTTTTGCCCTTTGCCTTTTGACTTTTGCCTTGATGCCATTGATGCCCACAACCCGCCCCAAAACCCTCGAGGAATGCACCGCTCCCCAGGAGGCGCTCATCGAGCTCTGCCTCCCCTTCGTCGCCGATCGCTCCCAGGTCCGCACCGCCTGCACCGAGGTCCCCCCCAACGAAATGCCCGAGCCGTTCCACTGGCTCCTCGTCCACCGAAATCACATGACCAAGGTCCTGGAAGCCCAGTACGGCCGCCCCATGGAGCTCGACGTCGTCAAGCACCACCTCGAAGACGATCTCTACACCAGAAAGATCATCCTGAGACCCCAAGGCACGGATGTCATCGTCGAAGTCGGCATCGTCAGACTCAACTTCCGCTTCATGACCAAAGAAGTAAGAGACGAAATCCTGAAGCGCGAAACCCCGCTGGGCGCAATCCTCATCCGCCACAAAGTCCTGCGCAAGGTCCAACCCCGCTGGTACCTGAAATTCCCCGCCAACGCCCCCCTGCTAGCCGCAGCCGGCGCAATCTTCCCCCACACCACCTACGGCCGAATCGGCACGATCTACTGCAACCACGAACCCGCCATTGAAGTCCTCGAAATCGTCAGCGGCCTGGAAAAAACCTTCGACGAACGCCACGCCTGAAATGACAACCCCTCCTCACCTCAACACAATTTATCGAAATTCTCATCCAACTCTAATCTATCGAGAGTACGATCACCCCTTCAGTTTTCACACCCTCGCACCGCGGATCGGCGATGCAATTTGAACTGGCCTGCATCGAACCCCTCGAAACCCGAACCCTCCTCTCGGCCATCGTCTGGTCCCCCGCTCCCGACCTCCCCGTCCCAAGCGGCGACGCCTCGGCCACCAACCTCTACAACGGCATCCTCCTCCTAGGCGGCCGCAACGCCACCGGCGCGCTCGGCGCCGCGTACCAGTTTGACCCCGATGCCAATACCTGGTCCACCGCCGCCTCGTTCGAACCCGCGCGCTCCGCCGCCGGCATCGGACGAACACTCACCGTCAGCTCCGCAAAATACAACAGCAACCTCTTCCTCTTCGGCGGCCTGGTGCAAAACCAGCCCAGCGCCACGGCCCTCAACTACGATCCCCGCCCCGACGGCGACCCCACCAACGCGCCCGCCATGCTCACGGCGCGTTCGTCGTTCGCCTACGCCGCAGACCCCCAATCCGGCAACCTCTACGCTATCGGCGGCCTCGGCAAGACCAACACGCCCCTCGCCGCCGCTGAACGCTACGACCCCGCTGCCGACGCCTGGTCTCCTATCGCCCCGCTTCCCCGATCCCTCTACGGCCTCTCCGCCGCCGCCGACGGCTTCGGTCACATCTTCGTCATCGGCGGCGCCAGCTCCCTCAACGGCTCACCCCTTGCCTCCGTCTATCGCTACACCATCGCCACTGACACTTGGACATCCGTCGCCCCTCTCCCCACCGCCGAGCGAAACGGCGCAGCCATCGCCGCACCCGACGGAAACATCTACGTCATCGGCGGTCTCTCCTCCGCCGGCGCAACCGCCTCCGTCCAGTCCTACAACCCCGCCCTCAACACCTGGTCCATCGAATCCCCCCTCCCCGCCCCCGTCTCCGGCGCAGCCGTCGCCATCGACGCCGCCAACAACCTCTACGTCGTCGGCGGTTTCAACAAGGCTGGCGCGCCGGTCAAATCCGTCAGCGTCACGCCGATCACGCCCGGCGTGCTCGTCCCCTACACCCCAACCCTCACCGTCGAGGATAACTACTTCACCTACGACGCCACCCCGCACTTCGTCACCGCAACCGCCGTCGGCGCCGACGGCGTCACACCCGTCAATGGCTCGATTTCCTTCACTTACAACGGCTCGAGCGCCCTGCCCACGCAAGCCGGCGACTACAAGGTCATCGCCACCTTCACCAGCGCCGATCCCGACTACCTCGACACCGTCGCCACCGGCAACCTCCTCATTGTCCCTGCCACGCCAACGCTCACCCTCACCGGCGGCGGCACGATCAAATACGATGGCCAGCCCCACGCCGCCACCGCCACCGTCGCCGGCATCGACGGCGTCTCCCCCGTCACCGGAACCCTCCAAATCACCTACAACGGCTCTGCCTCGGCCCCCGTCACGCAAGGCGTTTACAATGTCCTCGCCACCTTCATCAGCGCCGACCCCAACTACGCCGGCGCCACCGCCGCCACCACCCTCACCATTCCCGATCCCACGATCCCCACCGGCCTCACCGCCGTGGGCGCTTCGACCACTTCCATCCGTCTTACCTGGGACGCGGTCCCCACGCCGGTCTCCGGCTTCAACGTCTACGAGCGACACGTTCTTCATGATCCCAAGGGCTCCGGATCGACCATCACCTACCCGCTCGTCGCGTCCAACGTGCAGGGAACTTCCGCCACCCTCACCGTCGCCACCGCCTCCGCCGCCAGCGCCGGACGTACCTATTACGTCAGTTCCATCAGCCCGACCGGCGTCGTCTCCGCACGCTCCACCGCCGCGGCCGCCAAGGCCCTTTACGCCCCCAGTCTTTACGGCGCACTCCTCGGCGGCGCGGTCGTCTCCTCCGCAGACGTGCGCGCCGGGCAATCCGTGCAAATCACGCTACTCGCCTACGGAAACCTTTACCCCACCTTCTCCCTCGTCAGCGGTCCGGGGACCCTCGCGGTCGATCCGGTCACCGGCGTCGTGACCTATGCCCCCGCACTCGCCGAATCCGGCGACGTCACCGCCACCTTCAAAGCCACCAACAGCGTCGGCTCGGCCAACGAGACTTTCCTCTTCCACGTCCTGCCCGCCCCCGCCGTCTCTGGCATCACCGTGAACCTCGCGCCCGCACTGACTGTCCCACTTTCCACCGCCGCCGACGGCCTGCGCCTCCTCCCCGCCGGCCGAACGACCGATCTCCCCTGGAACGGCATCAACTCCCTCTCCCTGACCCTTACCGCCCCGCTTCAACTCACCGCCGCAAATATCACGCTGATCGGCAGCAGCGGAACCGACTACGGCCCCGTCATGCTCACCGGCTCGGGCGCGACCTATATCATCACCCTCGCGCGCCCGCTTAACACGTCGGATCGCGTCACCTTGCGCATCGACAACCCCGCAATGACGCCCCTCGTGCGCCGATTGGATGTCCTCTCCGGTGACATCAGCGATGACGGCCAGGTCGATTTCATTGACCTCGCCATCCTCGCGCAAAACTACCAGCGACCCGGAACCCTCGCCCAGGGTGACCTGACCAGCGACGGACTAATCGATTTCGCCGACCTCGCCCTCCTCGCCCAATCGTACGCGACCACGCTCCCCCCCTTGCCGCCTGCCTCCCTCGCCGTCGCCGCCGATGTCGCCTCCAGCACCGCGACGTCCGCCAGGAGCGCCAGCGCAACCTTTTCCACTACTCGCCTGAAACCGACCCCGCCGCCGATCAAGCAACACCGCCTCATAAAACGTCACCAACTTTTTTAGTCGCTCCGCTTGCGCCAGCGCGTCCAACGCCGCCAATTCCCTTGACCCTCCGGTAACCCCTCAGCTACGCTCACCCCTCATGCCTCAAGGCGAAACCGCCCCGCGATATTGCCCGGCCTGTCGCGCCGAGCTTTATCCCATCGCCCGCCTGCGGCCCCAGCCGGGACTGCCGACACTCAGCAAGTTCCTCATGCTCCTCGCCGTCGCCGCGTCATCCGCAATCTTCATCGGCGGTATGGCCTGGTACGTCGTCCAGCGAGACCAGTGGTACGAGTCTCACACGCTCGGATCGTCCAGGCCGCGCGGCAGCATCGCAGGCATCGTCACCCTGATCCCCGCCCTCATCCCCGGCCTGATCTTCGGCTGGCTCGCGTACCGATTGCCAAAATCCCTTTGCCTTCGATGCCCCAACTGCACCTGGCGCGAACAATACCGCATCGGCCGCGACGGCTTCGTCATCTCCCACCGCCCCGGCGCTGCAATGCAGCAGCGCTACGCCGCCGCCGGCGAGCCCGACTACAACCGTCTCATCAACCAAATTTCCGACGCCCCACCGCCCCCACCCGCTCATGCCGCCGACGGAGCCAGCAACGCCGACGTCGCCGCTTGGATCTACGCCGAACTCGCCCGCAGCCGCTCCCCTGAAGAAGTAACCGCCGACCTGATCCAAACCGGCTGGAACCCCGAAACCGCCGAACACCTCGCCGAAATCGGAAGACGCCAAACGCGACACCTGCGCCGCTAATGCATGCGGCCCAAATCAACCGAAACACGATGACCCCTGACCACACATCGACCGCCCAGGAGAATCCTGCCAACCGCGAGTTCCTGTACGCGCCCCGATGGGGCATGATGATCGCCTGCGCCGTCTTCTTCGGCATCTGCGGCTTGGTCCTCGGGGCCGAGGCGGATTCGAATGATCGCGGGCTGATCATCAATGGCATCATAAAGTTGTCGGCGGCTGGCGCGACCACCTTCTACCGGGTTCTATCCTGGTCGAGCTTTGGCTTCGTCGTACTCGCGGCGATCATGTTCATCGTTCGGGTTCTAAACCCCCAGAAGTTGTTGCTCACCCAAGACGGGTTCTACGCGCCGAAATGGGCCTGGTCGCGCACGCCAACGTTCATCCGGTATCGTAATATCCGCGCTGTCTCGTCTTATGCGGTCAGCGGACAGGAGATCCTTAAGATTGTCCACGCCGATGGCAAGCAGAATGTCACGGCATCGCTTTTTGAATCAAAGTATGCCTTTGAAGAGTTCTGCCAGGAGTTGTCACGCCGCCTCCAAACCGCCCGCGGCATTGCTGCGAGATAACGCGTTGCGCGCGCGAGGCGCGCCATCAGCCGTCAGAAAGGACGACGTCAAGCCTTGCACTCTTGCTCAGCTCGGCCAGCGGGCCGGCGTCCCTCACATCAACCAAACTTACCCCTTGCTAAATAGCCCAATTCTGGTATCCTGAAACCGTCGTTGCTCTTTGACAATTCATCACTTAACGCATTTCCCCATCAACCCCTCATTTCACCCCGATCTCACCTCTGCAAACCCGCGAAACACCCGCGAAACACCCGCGAAACACCCGCGAAAACCCTCGAAAAACCCTCACTTTTCGCTCTCCGCCAATCCCACTTTTCCGCCCCAACATCCTGCCCCCAAAGCACTTACCTCCCATCAACCCCCAAGCACGCGCGCCCAGCGACATTTTTCCCCTCAATCCCGTTCAACCGAATCGCCCCAAACGGCTATACTCCAATAACACTTGTTTGAACGAGGATCGCCCCCCATGCCCCAAACCTCCCCTTCCTACGACGTCGTCGTCATCGGTGGCGGCCCCGCTGGGGCGACCGTGGCTACCCTTCTCGCCAAGGCTGGCCGCAAGGTACTCGTCGTGGAGCGCGGCAAGTTCCCCCGGTTCCACATCGGCGAGTCGCTCATGCCCGAGTCGTACTGGGTCTTCGAGCGCCTCGGCATGCTGCCCAAGCTCAAAGAGAGCGATTTCGTCCGCAAGTACTCCGTCCAGTTCGTCACGGCCACCGGCAAGGAAAGTCAGCCCTTCTTCTTCGACGAGATGAACCCGCACGAATGCTCGGTCACTTGGCAGGTCGTCCGCAGCGAGTTCGATCAGATGATGCTCGACAACGCCCGCGAGCACGGGGCTGAGGTCTGGGAAGAGACCAACGTCGTTGACGTGCTGCTTGAAGAGAGCGATACCGACGACCTCCCGCGGGCGACGGGCGTTGTCGTCGAGCGCGCCGCAGATGACGGCGGGCCGCGCAAGATCGCCGCCAAGGTCGTCGTTGACGCCACCGGCACCAGCACGATGCTCGCCCGGCGGCTGGGCATTCGCTCGACCGACGCGGGCCTGAAAAAGGCGTCCTACTTCGCCCACTACAAAGGCGGCCGCCGCGATGAAGGCAAGAACGCCGGCGCGACGCTGGTGCTCTCGACCGCCAGCAACGATGGCTGGTTCTGGTACATCCCGCTGCCGGATGACATCGTCTCGGTCGGCGTGGTCGGCGACATCGACCGCCTCGTGACGCAGAACAAGGGCAA
>JAQGHM010000257.1 GCA_028291615.1 Phycisphaerales bacterium
GTGCTTTGGGTTGTGGGAGAAAGCGCCCATCACATCGGGGGGAAGAATGGCTTGTCAATTTCGCACGGCGGTTGGAGGTTGAACTTCACCCGCGTGCAACGAGATATGTAACGCAACCTCAGTGCCACGCGGGTCGAACGCATGACGCATCGGTGGGGGCTGTGCGGTTAAACCATCGACAGTGCATAGTTTACGACCAGACTGCTGTAACTCGGGTCGAGTCGCGATTTGTCGGCACCCCAATTTAAACGCGACACGATGGCCGTTTTTGGCAGTTTGTCGTTCCAATCTGCCGTAGATCCCGCCCTTCGACAAGCTCAGGGCGGGCCTTCCATTCCCTTAGCCGCCTTTTACAATCGCCCGCCATGCGAGTTCTGGTGACTGGCGGCGCGGGGTTTATCGGATCGAATCTGGCCAAGCGTCTGGGCGGCGACGGTTACGACGTTACGGTTGTCGATGATTTCCAGTCCGGCCATTGGACCAATCTGGTCGAATTCAAAGGCGACGTCATTACCGCCGACCTCGCTCAGCAGGGCGGGCCGCTGGCGTCTCTGCCGCCGTTTGAGGTGATCTTCCATCAGGCGTCGATTACCGACACCACCGTCCACGACCAGCGGCGGATGATGCAGAACAATGTCGAGGCCTTCCGCCAACTGTTGGACCTGGCCGTTAATTGGAAAAGCCGCATGATCTGGGCGAGTAGCGCCTCCATCTACGGCCGCCGCCAACCTCCCAACGCCGAGTCACAACCGCCCGATCCCCTCAACGTTTACGCCTGCTCCAAACTGGTCATGGAGCGCCTCGCCGACCGTTATCGCGAGAAGCTCAAGCACCCGATCGTCGGCCTGCGCTACTTCAACGTCTACGGCCCCGGCGAAGACCACAAGGGCAAATTCGCCAGCATGATTCATCAGCTCGCCAGGCAGATGCGCACCGGCAAGCGCCCGCGCGTCTTCACCGCGGGCGAACAGAAGCGGGATTTCGTCTACGTCGATGACGTCGTCCAGGCCAACCTGAAAGCCCTACAAGCCAAGACTGGCGGCGTCTTCAACGTCGGCTGCGGCGGCGCCTTTACCTTCAACCAGGTCGTCGCCGAGTTGAACGGCGTTCTCGGCACCGATCTTCCGCCCGACTACTTCCCCAATCCATACAGCTTCACGCAGGACTGGACCGAAGCGAACGTCAGCGAAAGCCGGCGCGGGCTGGGATACGAACCCAAGTACGACCTGAAGCGCGGGATTGCTGCGTACCACGAGAGTGGCAAGCTTGGAGCGTCGATCTGAGGAACCCTTCCAATTCCGCATTCTCAACCGCGCGCTAGTCCCGGTAAGGTATTAGGACAACGCGTGCGGAGGAGATAATGGCGAAAAAACTCGAGGATTACCCGACCGCAGAAGCGTACCTGCCTGAGCGGATCACCCTTCCTGCCCTGCGCGAGGCCGCCCAAGAGTGCCGCGGCTGCCCGCTTTACAAGATCGGCACGCAAACCGTCTTCGGCGAAGGAAAACGTGACGCCCGCGTCATGATGATCGGCGAGCAGCCCGGCGATCAGGAAGACAAGGCCGGTAAGCCTTTTGTCGGGCCGGCCGGTAAGATTCTCAACGATGCGCTGGCCGAGGTTGGCATCGACCGCGACGAGGTCTATGTCGCCAATGCGGTCAAGCACTTCAAGTGGGAACCGCGCGGCACGCGGCGGATTCATGCCAAGCCGAACGCGCGCGAGATCCAGGCGTGCAAGCCATGGCTGACGGCTGAGCTTCAGGTGGTCAAGCCGCAGATGGTGATCTGCCTCGGTGCGACCGCGGCGCAGGCGCTGATGGGCAAGGATTTCCGCATCACCAAGAGCCGCGGCGAGATCTTCCGCGATACGCAGTACGCGCCGTGGCTGATGGCGACGGCGCACCCATCGTCAATCCTGCGGATGCCCTCGTCAGAGGATCGCGAGGCGGCATACCGCGCGCTGGTGGCCGATCTGCAAGTCGCGGCTCATGAGCTTGGCGCGGCGAAAACGGGCCGATGAGTTATGATTGCGAACTTATCGCGGGTGCCGGACGTCGGATGAATGGGGATCAATAGCCAAGGTGCGAACGAATGCGAAGTCTTATCTGGACGGTGGCAATCATGACGATCTCACGAATTGCCGGCGCGGCCGGCGCCGCGGGCCCTGCCGGCGCTGCAGCGGCGCCGCGCCAGGCGGATAACGGCTTCGCCGCGCGACTTTATTCTCTTGTCGGCACGGCCAGCGATCAGAACACGTTCTTCTCGCCCGCGAGCATCGCGGCGGCGGTGGCGATGACCTCCGCCGGCGCACGCGGCGAGACGGAGAAGCAGATGTACGGTGTCCTCGGCTTCGACGCCGCGGCGGATCGCCAGCGCATGCACGAAACCTTCGCGGAGATGATGAAGCAGGCGAACGGCGCCGGCGGCGGCGATCGCGGCTATCAGCTCAGCATCGCCAACCGCCTCTGGGGGCAGAGCGGCTTTCACTTTCTCCCTGCATTTCTCGATCGGACGAAGAAGCAATACGGCGCGCCGCTCGAGCAAGTCGATTTCGCGGGAAATGCCGATGGTGCGCGGGCTGCGATCAACCAATGGGTCGAAAAGCAGACGGCGGATAAGATCAAGGATCTCATCAAGCCCGGCGCGCTCACCGGCCAGACACGCCTGGTGCTGACCAACGCGATCTACTTCAAGGGAAGCTGGGCCGATCCGTTCAAGAAGGAGATGACGAAGGATGAGCCATTCCACCTCGCCGCAGCGGACAAATCCGTCAACGTGCCGATGATGCATCGCGCGGGCGGCTACAACTATGCCGAAGACGATGCGGCGCAGATCCTGGAACTGCCCTACGCGAAGAATGAAATCTCGATGGTCATCGTCCTGCCGCGGAAGGTCGATGGGCTACCGCAGTTGGAAAAGGCCATGGATGCCAAATGGTTGAGCGAAGCCGCAAACCGCGTCCAGAAGCGCGACAAAGTTCAGGTGGCCCTGCCGCGGTTCAAGATGTCAGCCGAGTTCGAACTGTCGCAGATCCTGGCGCGGCTCGGGATGCCGCTCGCGTTCGACGCCGCCAAGGCCGACTTTTCAGGCATGAGCAGTGAAGAGCGTCTGGTGATCGATCAGGTCATCCATAAGGCGTTCGTGGACGTGAACGAGGAAGGCACTGAAGCCGCCGCTGCCACAGCCGTCACCATGCGTGCGATGGCCGTCCGCCAACCCGCGCCGCCGGTCATCTTCCGCGCCGATCACCCCTTCATCTTCTTCATCCGCGATACCCGCACCGGAGCCATCCTTTTCATGGGAAAGGTGCTCAATCCCAGAGAATCGCGGTAAATCCGCCCGACCGCTGCATTTGCCGCCGGGTGAGAACCGATATAAGATGGGGGCGTATTACTGTTGTTGTGGCTCTTTGACAATTTCGCGACCCACTTTGTTCACCGGGGGCGATCGGTTTCGACCGGATAGCTGCGGTGGTGGTGGCATGCCCAGGACGCTCGATTGGCCTGGTTAATCATTCGAGCACACATTAACTGCCAACAACGATGTTGCAGGCCGAGTCGGCTTTGCCGCCCCGGTTCGTATGGCTGCCTAATAAAAGGCACGCCTCGGCACGCCGCGTAGCCTGTGACGCGACGGCCGCAAAATAGCAGGCTGGCTTTTCGATTCGACCGTTGGTCGAGAGGCGAGACAAAGACGGTTGGAGACGCGCGAAGGTTGTCGGTGATCGCCGCGCGTTTCGACAACAAAACACCAGACTAAGCATGGAGAGGCTGCTACTTGGGTTGTCTTGGGACAGGGGTTCAATTCCCCTCGCCTCCCCTGGTTCCAATTGGAGCCACGAATCATAAGCCACGCTTTTAGCGTGGCTTATTTCGTTTTAAGACCGATCTCACGCCCCTTAAAATCCGTCTCAACCTCTCTAAGTACCAGAAAAACGAGCTTAGAGGTTCCAATTTGTGGTTGAAGTGGTTCCAAAATCCCGGTATATTTCTCGAATTGGAACTATGACTCGACCCCCTGAAGAGAGACGATGATAACCAAGGCCAGCCGTGGGCTATGTTGCGTGGATGGGCGGTACCGCCGGACGATCGGGAAGTTCAGGAACGCCCAAGGGAAGGTCGCACCCCGGAAGTTCTTGTTGGGGACGGACGCCAAGGCGGCGCAACTGGCAAACATCCGGTTGGAGCAGCTTTGGGCGGACGTGGTTCGACTCACCGCCGCCACCAACGAGTGGAACCTCCAGCAGTACGAGCAGCCCCCGTACTACCCCGCAGATCAACCGCCGGTGGACGCCGAACCACTATGGACGCCGGAGTCGCTGGAGATCGCAGAGGCCATCCGCACCGGCCAGCCGCAGTACGCCGTCCCCACGACCGCCGCTGACCTGTCCGATCCCGACTACGTCCGGCGGATACAGTGGTTGAGAGAGCGCTACCCGTCCGTCGCATTTGTGCCGGCCGACCCCGAGACGTTCGCGAGTGGCCAGAAAACCTACCGCGAGGTAGCCCACCGCAGCGCCGCCCATGCCGTGGCCGCAGCTGCGATCGCCAACATCCCCATCCCGGCCGGCGTGAGCCAGACACTTTATCAGGCGATCGACGCCTACGCCGATCAGGTCAAAGCAACCAAGCTACGCGACGGCCAGGTCACGGCGTGGGGCGAGGTATTGTGTAAGCAGGCGATCCGACTGAAACAGTCGCACCCCGACACGACGCTCGACCGCTTCGACCTCGCCGCCATCGAGAAGATCAAGCACTATTGGGCAGCCCGTCCAATGTCGCGGTACGGCAAGCCGATCGCACTCGACACTGTCCGCGCCCAAATTGCCGCGCTCAAACTTTTCGCCAAGTGGTTACACCGGCACCCGCAATGGCAGTGGCGACGGCCCGAGGATTTCGAGGAGGCCATCAAGCTCGACCTGAGTGAGCTAATGAGCCACGAGGAGGTCGCCAAGCTCAGGCACGGCGTCGCCACCTATGCCGTCCCCGAACTGGCGATCATCTGGAAGTACGCCACTGCGCGCGAGCGCGTACTGGTCGCCCTCGCGCTCAACTGTGGTTTTGCGAGGACGGAGATCTCAAGCCTGCGACTGGACGAGATCGACCTCGCCGGCAATCCGCCCCGTATCCACCGCATCCGGCGGAAGTCGAAGGTGTACGGCCAGTGGCAACTGTGGGACGTCACCCAGCGGGCGCTCGCATGGAACGCAACCGAACGATCGAAGGTCGAACCGGCCGGCAACGTGTGGGCGATCCTCACCGACCGGGGCCGGCCCTTCGAAGACCACCGGATCGCCAACATCTGGAACCGACTCCTCGACCGCGTGGCCGCCGATCACGCGGACTTTCGTCAACTTTCGTTTAAGCACTTGAGAAAGACCGGCGCGCAGTTCGTCCGGAACATGGCCGACGGGGAGACAGCCGCAGTTTTTTTAGCTCACGGCCAGCCCGTTAAAGGTGACAATCTTAGCGGCATCTATTCAAATCCCGTCTTCGCCCGACTGGACGCCGCTCTAGTCAAAGTGCGCGAGTTGCTGGAACCCGTTTTTGGTCAGACTCCGGACGGATTCGACAGCCCCCGCGCCAAGGGTAGCCCCAACATCAAATGCTCACAGATCGAGCAGATCGCCGACCTGCACCGCGCCGGCGTCCACCCCGACACGATCGCCGCCAAGGTGGGGGTGTCGCGGGCAACGGCGTATCGACGGATCAGTGAGTTAAAGGCCGTGAAGTAATTCGTTCACTACCGAGGGACCAGCATGGAGCAGTTCTATTCACTTCGACCGACAGACGAGCAGATCGCTTTCATTCGGGCTACGTTGTAAGCGTCAACGACGGGCACATCGCATTACGGTTCGTCGAGGCCGGCATAGAGGAGGACTTTGCCGACCTCTATGGCGACGATCAACAGAGGCTAGAGCATCTTCAATCCAGTTGTAGCGTGTATCCGCAATGGCGGAAGCAGTTGGCCGAGTCGGACGCGGTGATGCGATCCAGCACGCTTTGCATTGCGCCCCAGAGCACCTCGCGCGTGCGGCAGGCAAGCGAGCGAAGCGACTGCTTGACCTTGGCAAAGATCATCTCGATCGGATTCAGATCCGGACTGTAGGGCGGGAGGAACAACAGCGTCGCGCCGGCTGCCTCGATCGACGCGCGGGTCGACGCCCCCTTGTGACTCGAGAGGTTGTCCATCACGACCACATCGCCAGGTCGCAATTGCGGCACGAGCACCTGCGTGACAAAGGCCTGGAACACGTCTGCGTTGATCGCCCCGTCCACCACGGTCGAGCAGCGGATGCCCCCGGTGCACAAGGCCGCGATCAGCGTGGTCGTCCGCCAGTGGCCATGAGGAACCCTGGCCACCAGTCGCTGGCCCACCGGCGCCCGTCCGCGCAGGCGCGTCATGTTGGTCTTGGCCCAGGTCTCGTCGATGAAGATCAACTGCGGCGCGATGCGCGCGGGCTGCTGGTCTTTCCACTGCCGGCGTCGCTGGGCAACGTCGGGCCGGTCCTGCTCGGCGGCATGCAGCGTCTTTTTTTAAAAGAGAGGCCCAGCCGCTGCAGCGCCATGCCCACCGCCGACTCGCTGCAGCGGTCCGTCCCCAGGCGCTGGCGCAGTTCGGGGATCGTCGCGTCGGGCTGCTGTTCCACGAGCTTGCGTAACTGGGCCAGGTCCACCTTGACCACGAGCACGCCGCCCATCGGCAGCCGCGTGGTGCGGTGCTGTTCCCGGCGGACCTGCTTGACCCGCCTGGCCCAAGCGCGGCTGACGCCCAGGGTGTCGGCGATCTCCTTGGTCTGCTTGCCCCGGTCATAGGCGGCCAGCACGCGCTCGCGAAGGTCCTGCTCGTAAGGCCTGGGCATCGTCGACTCCTTTCGATGCCGTCAAACCTTACCGTGCGTCGAGCGGGAGCGCAATCCGAACAAGCGCCGAACGGGCGCTACATCTGAGGTGGGGTTGCTCTAGAGGCAACCGCCATGTTGTTGAGAGATCTCGCGGCTATGACGGCTGGCGATCATTACTGAGGAGACCGTTGGCGCAGACCGCCAGCCTCACCAGCTTCAATCCCCCGCTTTGTGGGCTACGGCGATTCGGCCCTCACGGGCCATTCAAGGTTCAAAGGAGCCGGAACGGTGCTTCTAACACAAGCACGGGTGCCAGCGGCCTAAAGGGGGTGGTGAAGTGGCTTGCCTAGGGGGCTGGTAAAGCTACATGTCTATAGGGTGGTAAACTGGCTCTACTAGGGTGGTAAAGTAGCCTGCCTAGGGGGTGGTAAAGCTACTTTACCAAAAGGGAACAAGCTTCTAAGGGAGCAAGTAAGGGAGCAAGTGAAGGAACGGGGGCTTCGCCCCGCGGCCGCTGGCGCGGCCGTCTCTCTCCCCAGCTTCGCCCTTTAACTTGCTGGGGGTGGGTGAGATCAACGCCGGTAGCCAAGGCCGAGGGGCCGCTCCCGCGCAAACGGATCGCCAGTCGGAGCTACAGGGTCAGAGGGCGGTCACTCCTGAGGGTTTCACCGCCAGCGGCCGGACGCCGAAGGCGCGGGGGCGCGAAGTGGTAGATCGAGAGCCGTAGCCCCGGAGGGTGAGGGTGGAGGTCGGCAAGCTCAAGCTTAAGCAGTCGGCGACGCCACCACGGCCAGCACCGTTAGTTTATGGATTATTGCTTTTCAAGTCCCCAAAAAAATATGGAGAAAGCGCTCAGATATCGGCACGGCATTCCCCGAGATGAGAAGTGTGGACGTGTGGTCCACCGCCGGAAGCACGGCGTGCAGGCAGAGCAGAGCAAGTAAACAAAACAATCTTACGTCGCTTGCTCTGCGACCAACCGAGGCCCCCCGTCTGCTAAGCGGGGGCCTCACTTTTTTCTTTCGCGGAGCAAAGCCGATGGACACCATCACCCCCGGATCGATCGTCTGCAAAGCCAGCCAGGCCGGTTTACAAAGCTACTACGAGAGCGGCCCCGAATGGGCAGTGTACGTCGCCATCGCCGCGATGCTCGACAAGCGCCCGTCTCCCGACGAAGCAGTTGCCACGTCCCCGGATGAAATCGCGACAGCGACCGGGCTGAGCGTCAGGACGGTCGAGCATGCGATCAACACGCTTAGTCGCGACGGGGTCATCGCTATAAACGGTTGGATCTGGTTGGTCCCGATCGACTGCGCCGGCACGGTCGAGGCCATCAAGCGGAAAGCCATACAGGCCGCTCGCGAAGCGTACAAGTTCAACTAATTCGAGCACCACGATGACCACCGAAAAACCATTCCTGTCGATCGAACTCGACCTCGCCAATCACCCGGAGCCGAGCTTTTTAGATTTTTCCGTGCGGGCGGCCAGCAACCACATCCAAGCCGCCTACGGAAGCGCTGCCGAATGGAGCGTGCTCGCGGCGCTGGCGATGCACCTGTCGGACGTCCGACCAGGCATGCGACGGCTCGCCCGAATCACCGGCCTGTCGAAGCCGGCCATCACGCAGGCCATCGCCACCCTAGAGGCCGACGGGGCGATCAGAGTTACCCGGACGAAAAACGACGATGGTTCGAAAAACACGAACCGGTACCTCCTCGCCGACCTTCGCCAGTCGACGATCGCCGCCGCCGTCGTCACCCGTATCCGCGCGAGGTTAGCAGCGGCGGCGGCGGCGAGGCCGCCGAGAAAGAAGCGGAAGGGCGGGAAGGCCAAGAAGACCCAGGACATCGCAGACACGGCACCCGTAACAGCGCCAGCCAGATCAACGCCAGAGGAGGCCGACGTCGGGACCACACCGGCCCCGGTCATATCCCAGCAGGCAGCGCCAGCGGTGACAGAGGGCAAGTGGACGCCCGATGCTGACCTGTCGCAAGTCACCGCCCCGGCCCAGCCCCCCGCCACTTCAGCACCACCAGCATCAGCCAAGACCGCGAAGAACACGAAGGCCAAGGCCACAGCAACTAACCGGCGTGCTCACACTGACGCCGAGATCACGGCCCTGACGGCCAGCCGGGACGCAATGATCGCGTGGCTAAAGTATGGCATGGACGGAGTAACGGCGTTGGCCACGGGAGCCAGCACCGCAAACCTAGCGCCCGATGCGATGCACTGGCATCCCAGCAATCCTGCCGACCCCAACGCCATAGACCCTGACGCGCACCCGTTGCAGCTTGCGGGATTCTGGTGGTCGCTGGTGACCGACGCCCGCGCCGCCGCCGGACTGCGGATCGAAAAGCCCGACGTGGGCCGGATCATCGGCGTAATCACCAACCTCAAAAAAACCATGACCCAAGTCGACGTGCAGGTACTGATGGTGACCCTCGCGCGCCGGTGGCCCGAGATCGTCGCGGCAGTGTCCTGGATGCACCCACTGCCGACCTTGAACGAGGCCACCTTGGCAAACAGCAAATTGATCGAGGTCGCCAAAGCCCTGATCGCCTGCCAATCCATCACCGCGACACGCACCGCCCCGGCCACCCACGACCCAATGAGAACGCGTAACTCATTCGAGGGCCGCGCGGGATTGGCAGAGGAGCTACGCCGGTTTGAAAAAACGCGCGTCATCAACTTTTAATTTTGAAAAGTCACAACCGAGAAAACAGGAGACACACATCATGACCAATCTCAACCTAAGATCGATGAGCATCACCGACCTCGAAACCATCATCATGGCCCGATCCATTGAGGACCTTGGCGTATGGGGTATTCCCCAATGCGAAAAATGCGGGAAGATGCCGGGCATCACCAGAATTGGGGCTTGCATCGGCAACGAGCACGGCGGCTGGGTAGACCCCACTGCCCCGAAGCAGTTGCGCGGTCGCTTTTGCATCGATTGTGACGGCGAGTTGTACCTTGTGAAAATGGAAATCGATCGCCGCGAGTGGGAGGCCCGCGAGGCCGAAGCCGCCAAGAAGAAAGCAGAACATGAGGCCCGCGAACGTGAAGCTTTTGAAAAATTAAATCAGGTCCCGGTCGAGAACCTTACCGCCACGCAAATCGACGAAAGTTTGAACGTCTACCGGAACCGGTACGCGACCGACGACCGCCGCCAAGCCGTCCGCGACGAGCGTGCCCGTCGCGAGGCCCAGGCCGCGCAAAAGCGACTAGAGGCACGGCGGAATGAGAATTTCCGTATCGCGTACTGCAAGATTTTCAGCCAGTGCGGTCGCAAGTACATCGACGCCGCCATCAACTCGTTCACACCCGCGAGCAAGGAGCAGCGACACGCATTGGAGCAGTTGCAGAAATGGATATCCGACCCGCAGGGGGCATTTACCCTTAGCGGTCCGCCCAGCACGGGGAAAACTTTTTTGGCGGCGCGGGCATTTGGCTTCACTGTTTCCCGCAACGACTGGACCGGCGAGGGCGAATTCATCAGCGAACCCCAATTACTCAGGCAGTGGCGTTCCGCCGCGGCAGACCAAACCGAGTTCGACGTGGAGCTACTCCAGAACACCCCGCTGCTGATCCTTGACGACCTTGGCACCGCGACGAAGTCTCAAGGATCGGTGGGCTTACTTTTCGAAATCATCGACTACCGCACCACCCACAGTCTGCCGACGCTCATCACGACGAATTTATCGCCGTCGGATTTGTTCGCCACCGTGGGCGAAAAGGTGTTCGACCGTATCGTCGAACAAGGACCGTGGATTAATCTCGGCGGCGAAAGCCTACGGCGGAAGGGTTTAACATCGCATTAATATCAGGGTTCGACTACGGCGATCGACCATCCGATAGGTCAGGGGTGAGACCAGATCATCATGCCGGCCCTCAGTATCCCTTTGCCATCGTCAACCCCGACGACCCGTTAGGGGGGAAACTCCTTGAAGTTCGAATGGGAATCGACCGTAGGCACCTTCAGCCCGGCGTGACGGCTCAGTGAAGAGGTCTGTGATCCCCACCGACTCACCCACGCGATCGGCGTACTCGGCCGAGGCCTCATAGTGATTGAGCCGATTTCGAGGGCCAATACCCAGACAGAGGCCTTCGGATCATTAGCGATGTGTAAGGATCGCGGAGTCGAGACGTAGTCGAGAACTTTTTGTTCGGTGATCGTTGCCGGTAAACGGCGTGGACACTTTCGGAGTTGGAGCGGAAACGGATTGGTCGAAGAATTCTGCTTGTAGGGGGTTCGATTGGGGCCGGCGATCCAGAAATGGTAGCCGTCAGCACGGGGAGCGCCGCAATCATCGGGCCGGTGCTGAATTGACAACCAAAGGGATGTCACAGCACAGGCAGATGACGCGTGCGCTACAGCCACGCCTAGTAAGCAAAAACATGGATGAATGTCGAATTTGTGCTAATCCGACGGATCGGTGTTCTTTCGCATCAGGGTTATCCGAAGCCTTCGAAGGTGGATGTTGATGCATCCACCGATGATCAGCCGGCGCCGGCGTTCACCTGGGTTATTCGTACACAAGGACACCATGAAAGTTCCCTTCGATGTCGCAGAGTTCATTGAATTCCCCCAACCCGTCATCTGCCTCGCTTCCGCGGCAGCCTTTAGGAATGGGCCTCCGATGCCGTACGAAGTCCAGGAAGCGGCGATTCGCGCACGCATGAGTCTCTTGGGCTTCCCGCACGAGAATGCAGTCGTCCTTCGTGACGATTGGGAGCGCCTGAGGGCGATGGCACTAAATGGCGAGATTTACACGCTCGCCGTGCCAAGCTTGGATCTCATATCCTCGCCGACGTTTGACGGTCGATTCGTAGCCCAACGTGTGCGCGAGAGGGGGGGCCGTATCGTGAGCTTCTCCGAATACGATTCGCGGTTCATGGCCGACCAGCCATTCGCCTTGGCCTTAGCCACTATGTTTGTCCCTTTTTGGCTCCTGCCCACCTCGCTCAAAACATTTACAGAAAACCTTGAGTCAGACATCTACCGGGGCCGCGCATTGATTGAAGAGTTTCAGGTGAAGTACGAGCGTGCAGTTGCGGATTACGAGGTTGCGCTGCGCTCGCCCACCTCTGGGCTGATCGACGCCTCCCCGGCCGCGGCACGCCAAGGCGGGAGGGGCGGCCAATCTCGCGCAGGGCGGATTGTGATCGTCGTCCGAGAAAGCGGTACAACCGGCGTTTCGTGTGAAGTGCAGGAAGCGGTGCTCCGGGCGAGGCTATTACTGTTGGGCCGCGACCCCGCCGACGCCCTCGTACTCCGCGACGATTCGGATCGGCTCCGCCCGATGGCAGACGAGGGTGAGGTCGGGACGCTGGCGGTGGCCAGTGTGATGAACCTGGGTCAGCGCGAGGGCGATGCGGATTCTGTCGCCTTCACGGTGCTGGACGGCGGGGAGGTCATCAGTCTCGATCCGGTCGACGGGGGTTTTATGTTGGAACGCCCTCTCGCGATTGCCGCGCACTATAACCCGCTTGCGAGTCCCTACGCGAGTGTCGCAGACAATCTGGCAAGGGACCGACGGATGTTCGAGCAAATGATTTCTCGCTTTCGCAATGTTGTGGAATCGCGCGCGTCCTTATTGCTGGGAGAAGGTGCCGTTGCCACGCACGCCTGACATTCCTCCTTGAGTTTCCGCGGCGCACCGACGCCCGCCGGGGGAGGGCCCGGAGGAACCGGTTAACTGGACGGTATTAGGTTCGAGTCCCCGCCGTGGAGCTAAAAAATCGGCTACGAAACGGAGTAGCCGTCCAGTTAACGGAGAACCCTGCGAGATAACCATCGCGGGGTTCTTGCGTTTTCGCGTGTTGTGGCAAGGAGTTACGAGTGGGTGCGGTGCGAGAGAGGCCGGCCAGAGAGCGCCATTCTCTGGCAGTCGGTCGGTACAAATGGTGACGGTTCATCCGGAACTCTCGGTTTCTCTGATCGCGGGGCTCACGAATTTAACAGCAGCGTGGCGGTTGGGAGCGATCGGAACCGTGTTTCAGTGCCGAGAGCTTATAACTAGCCCGCCCTGAATACGTCCACCTTTGTCTCCAGGCATTTCCTCATGGACAGGTCGGTGGCACCAAGCTCGAACCAGCTCCCAGGCTTCTGGTAGAAGTCGAGACCTCGGCCAATTTTGATCACCCAGCCCGTGTCGATCCTGATTTCGCGATCATGAATCGTCTTATTGAACGATGTGTCGAGAATGACATCCGCATCAGCTAAGCTCTGTTGGAGCTCGACCATCTTCTCCTGTACCTCGGCGAGCTTCGCCTCATCGTCGTAGCCGGTGATCAATCTAATCTTCTTGACGGTGCCGGATTTCACCACCGCTTCGCAGAACCGTACAAAGTTCTGGATCTGGTGAGTCATCCGAATGTACGGATCTTCAATAACGACTTCTTTCGCGCCGACGAGGTACGGGCCGACGATCGATTCATAACTCTGACCAACCTCGTCGTAGCGAATCGTAAAATGCTGCTCCTTCAAGATCTGTGCGGGCCCGATGGTCGGTGAAGCCACGGCGGCAACCACAGGCGTCGGCAGTGCACCGTCCGGCTTTCGCTCTCCGCTAGACGCCGGGGCGCCCGCCGAGCGACCAAGCGACTCTCTGCGAACCGGATTTTGTGTAGCTGCCGCATGCTTCGACTCTGGGCAGTACACGATGACTTCGGTGCCGTCTTTCCGAAAGTACGACAGGTCGATTTTAGAGAACTCGTCGTCGGGCTTCCGCTTGTTCATCTGCTCCTTGACCCGGCGGCGGCACTCCACCGCGTAGGCGACGTATTCCTCGAACTCCGTATCGGTGGGCGCTCCTTCCGGGTGCAGAATCTTGAGCAGCGCGCACACCGTCTTCTTAATTCCCTTCTCGTCGCGGCCCTCGACGGCAGCGCCGAGCCGTACTCGCTTGCTGACCTCTTCATAGCGGCTGGTCTTGGCGAACTGATAATGGAACGCCTCGGCGAGGAAATCCGTAATGAGCCCAAAATCGGACGTGAGGAACGCTGAGCTGTTCTTCGGCATCTCCCACCCGGGCAGGTAGCATGCGAAGCGATCCATCACCGCCAGGTCGAATTCCTTCGGCAGGGGCATGAACAGGTCGTATTCGAGCGAATTAACTACCTGCTCCACCGAGAGATCGATGTTGCCCACGAACGCCAGGCTAGCGTCCGCGATGACCTCCACCCCTCGGGAGAAGCGCCCGTTCGCCATGAAATCCTTCATAATCTGGATGGCGTCCGGGTCTCGAATGTTGATGCCTGCCACTTCGTCAAACGCGATCGTGTCCCAAAACCCAACGAGCCCGATCCGGCGGCGGGCATTGTTGTAGAACAGGGTCGACTTGGTTGCCTGGCCGCCGCTGACCAAGGTGGAGTACGGGGAGAACTCGCTGAAGAAGTAAGACTTGCCGGTCGAACGCGGACCCAGCTCGATGAAGTTAAAGTTCGCTTCGACCAGGGGTGCCAGGCGTGCGACGAAATGCAGCTTCACGCGTGGGGTGAGCTTCGAAGGCTCCAGCCCCACAGAGCGCAGGATGACGTCGATCCACTCGTCACGCGTGAATTGCTTGCGTCCCTCGACGTACCGGTCGAAATCAAATCGGCTCAACTGAACCGCGCGAAGGTCCTCAATGTAAAAGGCATAGTCGTCGTCATCGACCTCATTGTGCGCGATGGTGACTTCGGCCCAGATGCCGCCTTCGAGCAGGCGGTCATTATCCCGATAGAGCTTGTCGGGGATTGCGACGCGCTGAGAGTTGAAGTTCTCCAGCGAGGCCCAGTGCCGCTTCTCCTTCTCGACGTAGCGGACGTGAACCTTATCGATGAACTTGTGCTTGCCCTTTGTTGCAACCCGCGACTGCGCCGCGTTGGCTTCGTCGGGCCGAACGTAGTTGTCCTGGAGGGTGGCCAGGACGGCTTCGGTCCCGGCCTGGATCTCATCCGGGTCCGTGCTCGCGCAGAATCGAGCAAGCAAGAACTCCAATACGAACGTCGGCACGTTCGTCCCCTTCTTGATCCGGTGGAGGAGGTCCTTTCGAACGATTCGACCTTCGAATGCCGCCAATAGTTTATGATCGAGAGCGTCCATTGTTTTACACCGTGTAGTCAGTCTCCAAATCGATCTTGTCGTAGGTGGCCAACGTACCGGCGTCCATCGCTTTGATCGAGAACTTCCCTTCGAACTCTTCGTGCATCTTGATGGTGATCAGGGACGTTTCGCCCGGATGCAGCGAGATCGTGCCCGTCGCCGGATTCAATGATCCGCCGGGCTTCGGCTCCCCGACGACGTTCCCTTGCTTGTCGTGCGCTTCGATCAGCACTTCCACCGCAACGCCGCCAGAGAAAAGGTCTCCACCTTCCACCGATATCTTCAGCACCGGCAGCCGGGTCGTGATCCGCTTCGCGCCCTCCTTGTAGTTCAGGCGCACGGCGATCGCGGCGGGCGCAGGTCCGGTCGCTGTGTCGAGCTTCAGTTCAATCACCGGCACCACCGCCTCTTGCAGCGACGCACCCCCGTGCAGGTAGACCTGTCCCGTGCGGTACGGCGACATGCTGCGCGGGCCGGCCAACTGCGCGAAGTCGCCGCGGATGCCGACGTTTGCCGCCTGCACCACGAAATTGCTCAGGTCCGCTGTCCCCGCGCCGAGCAGACTTCGATCGTGAACATTGATCCATGTGCCCCCTGGTTTGGTGCATCCGTCCCCGGGTTCCGGGCGCAGGTTGACGAAGAACCCGTGGTCGGTTGCCACCACCACCTCGTGGAAACCTCGCTTTTTGAGCTCATGCACCGCCCCCCGGAGCCGCTTCAGCGCATCATGCACTGCGTTCAGGGCCGTGTCGGGGGATGATTCCAGCTGGCTGTCGATCTCGTTCGTCCGGAGGACGAGCAATTCGACCGTCTCCGCCACTTTGACCTTGCCGCGCACGAAGTCGGTCAACCCCGCCTCGGCGAAGCGCTCGCCATACCGGTCCCGCAGTAGTGCCATGCGCTGCGTCACGTTCGTCAGGGGGGTATCGCCCAGGACGGGCACGATATCGTCGTTGCGCCGCGTCAGCTTCAAGTCCTGGCCCGCCTTGGGGAGCAGGCTCGCCATGCCGATCGGCGTAATCGTGGGCAGTTGGGCGAATGCGACGTGGAGCGTTACCTTTCCCTCAGCCGCGAGCTGGCGTTCCAGCGCGATGCCCAGTTCCAGCCGCAGCGCGTCGACCAAGATGTACGCCAAGCGCCGGCCGCTCGTCTGAAGCTTCGTCGCCACGAGCTTGTCGAACACATCGGCGTTGGGCAGGCGACCCGTCGGCGGCCAGCCCTCTTTCTCCAGGTGCTTGACGAACGTCATCTGGACGTCAGCCATCAGCGTCTGGTAGCGCCGGCGAGCCAAGGTCACCACGGGCTCCAGCACACCGTCCAGATCGATCAGATCGCCGGCCACCTGCTCGAATTCCCGATGATGCCGATCTACCTCCCGCAAGACGGCGGTGTAGAAGTCGATCAGCGTCGCCTGGCTCTTCACGTGCTCGGGAAGCTGGCGCTCGGAGTCTCCGCACGCTTCGATCAGCGCCACCGCCGTGCGGATGACCTCCCACTGGGCCTGGCTCTCGCCGCGCCCCATCCAGACCGACTCCTGGTGCCGGCTCAGCATGCTGCGGACGCGGTCGATGTCATCGGTTTGAATCGCTTGGGCAGTCTGGCCAAGGAACCAGCGTTCCTCAAACGGGAACGTGTCGCGCACGCCGAAGTCCTTGATCGTTCCGCACGCCGTCACGAGGGACAGCTCCTTCTCGATCGCCTCGGCCCGGTCGATGTAGGCCGACTGCGTCCGCCGGTCGTTGCGCAGGTTGTCGCAGAGGTCCTCGACCAGCGACTTCGCTTCCGCCGTGGCGCGCGGCATGTTCACCAGGCTCGCCGGCAGCTCTCCCGGCAAGTCAAACGCGAATTCGCTGAACAGGATCAGCCGCCACAGCTCATCAGAGACCGACGCCCACTTCTTGCCCTTGGTCAGCAGCTTCACGCCGAAGCAGACCTGCAACAGCTCTTTGGCCTCCGCCACCCAAGCCTCTTGCGTGTTAATCGCAGTCTTTTGGGAATCGGAAGGGCACAGCAGCGCGAAGAGGATGTCGCGGGCCGATTCCACATGGAGCAGCGCCCGCAGGTTCGGCCAACCCGTTCCACCGCCGATCGCATCGATTACATCCAGGCTCGGTGCTGCGTCGTTGGCAAACGCCTTGCGAATTTCGGTCGCGTAGTCCGGCTTGGCGTTCAAGCAGAGGTTGAGATACTCATCGCCATCGCCTTCAGGGAATTCGCCGCCGCAGCAGACGTACACCGCGAAGGGATCGCGCTGCCGTTCCTCGTCCGTCAGTGGCCGCGGCGCCGGTACATAGACGATCAGCGACATGATGCCGCCATTTGCGGTGCCCAACCGCTGGAATGCCGCCATCGCCTGTTCCCGCGATTCGATGGAGCTCTCGCTGGCATCAACCACCTCTCGCTTGTCGGCCCGGAGGGACAGGCAAAGATCGCGATATCGTCGTGCGGGGTCGTAAACGACGAGGACGCCCGTGCGTCCGAGTCGCTCAAGACACTTGCTCTGGATGTACTGGCCGATCTTCATATGGCTTTACCTTGAACTGCTTGGGTCGCCGCCCGGGCCGATTAGTCGGCGTCTTCGATCAACTGCTCCTCATCCACCTTGGGCTTCTTCTTCCGCGACTTCTTGGCCGTCGCCGGTGGCTCGATATAGAGCGCTTCCAGCCCGTGCGCGATCGCCAGCGACTTGTCGGTCTTGCACTTCTCCCGCACGCGGTCGGGCCAGATGCTGTACGCCAGGTGCGCCCAGTCGTACTCGCCGGCCTGCAGCGCCTGCCACGTCTCTTTCAGCTTCTTCTGCCAGGGCTTGAGCTGGAACAACTTCCACAGTGGGGCGGCGGTGATCTGCACGCCGTCATTCAGGTTCGGCTTCCAGAATTTCCCAATGCGCAGAAGCTCATCCCGAAACTCGCGCAGCTCGATCTCAAGATCCGCTGCCTCTACCAATGCGATCTCGTCCTCCGAGGACCGATTTGCTTTGCTGCGCAGACGCGATGTCTCTTTGGAGACCTCGAGCAGTTTCGAATCGACGAAATCATTAACAGCTGTGAAAAGTGTCTGATCGGTCAGCCGGTGGTAGTAGACCCAAAGCGTGTAGGTGCCACTCGCCGTGGAGAGCGGCCAGTAGATAGGGGCCTGTCGGGGACTCTTCGAGAAGCGTCTTAAATGATCAGCAAAGAAGCCGGCGGGCCGGCGAAACCATTCATTCAGAGACGGGACGCTTAGCAGCCCGCAAGCCTCGTGTTCCAGCTCGTCCACTCGATCACCCCACAAGATGGCGAGCACGGCGTGAATACCACGCTCCAAATTAAGCGGGTGATCCGGGTCGTCCACAAGAATGCCGTCCCAGACCACATCGAGCGGGTAATACCCGTCCTTCCGCAACCGCCTACCGGCTGCGGGAGAAATCGGCAGACCGTCGTCATCCTGGAACATTCCGGGGGGGCAGATCGGCAGTGGTGCGAAAGGGTCTGGCAGCGGTGGCGGCAGCCGCTCACCGGTGGCAAATCGGATATCCCAGCGACCAAAACGTACCCCAAACGCATAATCGAGCAGAGTGGAGATGAGATTTGCGTCATCCGCATCGAGGACATCATCTGAATCCTCTTCATCCTCCACGGAATCGTCGGCGGTGCTCGAACCGTGAAACGACTTGATGGACTCTAAGTCATCTTCATCAAGCCCATACGTCTCACCGACAATGTTATCGATCTCTGTTCTGCACTGCGCGATTTCCCGCTCCCGATTCTCAAACTGCTCCAAGCACACTTTGATGCTGCCAGCCAAAGAATCGCTCACGAGCTTTAAGGCCGGCGTACAAAATACACTTGAAGTCAGTCGTGATCTGTACTCCGAGAACTTTAGGACCCATCCTTTCATTGCAATGCAGGACAGTCGTTCGCTGACCGATGAGGAAAGCTCGGGGACAGGAAGCAACTTGAGTATGCCCACTATGTACTCAGGGCGGCCGGACTCACCTAATGACAACTTAAATAGATAATCAAAGATCGATGAGTTTCCCAAAGCTAGCAATGGCACTAGCTGACTCACTGGAGCAAGGATCGCATATCCACGAATGGAAAAGATTGAACCGCGAGGAAGCGGAACCGGAGCAAACCGAGTCGCTCGCAGCGGCCAGGTGAGGCCGGCCTGAAAGTAAAAGTCAGCTGAGGAAGGTTTTTCGCTTGGTCGATGCTTTAGGCCCGTATAGCCGAAGAAGGTTGATCTGTTCGAGTCCCACTTGATTAGGGCAGGAATATCGGAGAAGAAGTCGGAAACCTTTCCTCCTTTCGCAAACGGTGCCCACCACACAGATTTCCCGAGTCTCTCCGCTGGCGCGATCTCTGACGAAAGGCGTAAGTAGCGTTCATCGTTCCCCGTGACTCCGCCTTGCCGAACAATACGCGTCCTATTTTCAAACGATGGATACTTTGAATACAGACGACGAATCTTTTCGGTAGCCCAATACGCAAACGGTGCGTTTGGTATCGACTGGAACTCGTTTGGGTCAAGCAGGGACACAGACGCCGCCAATTGGCCGCCATTGAGTTGTGCCGTTGCCTGAAGGAGCCCGCTGCTCGGATCGCTTTCTCGCACGAGGCGAAAGCAAACCAGTCTTGCTCGGTCGGCAATTACGGGCTTAACCGCAATATATGCGGCTGCTTCAACCATCGCTGCATCCATAACCCCATGTCCAAGATCAGCCATCAGCGTCGGAGATAGCCGACTGAGGATCACTTCCTTCCGCCACGAACTGAAAGATCCTAAAAAGAAGCAGGTGCGCGATGTGATTGCACCCAGCAACCCACCAGTATTTAGAAGTTGGCTGCCACGATCTACGAATGCGGTCATTATATCGTGATAGCTAACGGGGTAGCTTGTCTTGGCCTCAGCGTTGAATGCCGACGACCATTCACCGAATGGCGGATTCATGACGATTACATCGTGGTGTTTGCGGCAGAGATCGATGAAGGCGAATCCCTGGGCAGCGTCATCTGCAAAGAGGCGGCGCTGGAACCCACCTCCGTTCTCGGCGTGTTCGGCGTAGGCTTGAAGTGCGTCGTAGATTCGCTGCTCGGCCTGACTCCAGAACTGGTCATCGGTGATGCCGTAAATGTCGAGGCGGATTTGGCGGGGCGCGGACATCTCGCTTTGCGTCCCGAACAGCAATGCCTGTTCGTGTCGGGGGACTTGTTGCCAGAGTGACTTGGCGTCGACGATCGCGGTGCGAACTTCCATTTCGACCCGCAGCGCCGAGCCAGCCTCGCCGGCCAGCTTCATGCAGTTGAACACTTTTTCGAGTAGGTAGCCAAAGACCGCTCGTTCGCCGGCAGGAAACTGACGCTGAATGAATTCACCCAGCAGCTGCGTTTCGCCCGGCATCGGTTCGGCGCAGACGATGTTGGAGCGGGTGATGCGCGGCCGGTCGGGGGGCTTTACCCCGGCGTCGTGCCAGGCCCGCTGGGCGCGCAGCCAGAGGCTTAGCCCGGCAATCTGCACAGCACGTGGATCGATGTCGATTCCGTGGATGTTGTGCTCGATGATCAGTCGAGGCACTTCACGCAAAAAGGCGACCTTGTCGGAGAAACCGGCGGCAAACTTAACAAAGGGTGCGAACGTGGAAGCAGACGCTGCCACGACGTCGTCGCCGCGGGCGATCTCCCAGGCTTCGTCGTAAATCGAGGTGAACAGGTCAAAGGCGTAAAGGCCGAAGTGCATCGACCCACAAGCCGGGTCGAGCATTCGGATTTCTCGCGGGTCTTTGAGCGGGCGATGCGCGACGTGCACGGCCTCGCGGAGTAGGTCTTCCTGCGAGAGGATGTTTCTGACGATCTCCTCGCTACCGGCGGCACTCTCAGTCGCGGACTCGCAGGAGTTCAGAAAGATCTCCGTTGGCCTGCGGACGAGGTAGCGGCAATGATCGCGGAGGACCGACTCGCCGCATTTCATCTCATACCAGAGGCGGCCGAGCGTGTTATCGGTGAGGAATTCGACGACGTACCGGGGAGTGAAGAATTGGTTCCGGACGGCGAGTTCGCGGCTATTCTGAGGCGCTTTGGGCTTTCCTTGTGCGGTATAGCGCGCATTTCGGCGTTCATCTTCGGTGTTAAAATATTGATAAATCCAGCCAATGGTCTCGTCCGCGGCCCAGAGTGGATCGATCTCGGGGTGATTGATCTCTTCGAGCGTGCGCAGCAGCGCGCTTTCGCCGGGAAAGAGCCTGCCCTGTTTGCTGAAGCGATCAAAGAGGGAGGGGAAATCGGTGGCGATTTCATCGAAGACGCTGAAGAGAAAGCAGCGGTAGGCGTCGCCGACCTCGCCGAGCGCGCTGCCGGCGACGCGCGCGTAGAGTTGGAACCCCTTGGATTGATACCCCTTACCGACGGCCTGAATGAGGATGTCGCGCGCCTCAGCCATGCGGAGAGCGCAGAGACGATTGAGCACGGTGAACGCTTGTTCGCGGATGATGCGCTCGATCGCGACACGGCTTCCGCCGGAAGGGCTGCCGGCGACGTAGTGGTCAATGGTATCTCGCAGGATACGGGCCGTAGCCCGCTGGCTGTCGTTGAGCTGCGTCAGGCGGGCGAGATCGGAGACTTCGCCGGAATCCGGATCGATCCCGTAGTCCTGTTTGCACTGGCGCGTGAACTCCTCCGTCAGGATGCGGCGGGCATCACCGACGAAGCGGGCCAGGCGGTTGCGGGTTGTTTGGTCAAACGCCATGCGGAATCACCCCTTCACTGGCGGAGTTACATTGAGAGTCACATCGAGCTCGCTGTAGAGGGCGAGTTCTTCCTTGATCGCTTGCAATTGGTTGATGATGCCATCGAGATCCTGGACGGTCTTGAGCGACGACGGCACGGTCACCGACCGTGTGAGCTTCGTTTGCCCGCTCTTGCCGGCCTTGGCCTTCTCGGCTTCGATACGTTCCAGCTTACGCTTGCGGCCGCGCTGTTCGATTTCGCGCTTAAGCTGTCCCGTCTTCGACGTGATGGCGAAATCCTGGTTCAGCGACTGTTTCAGGCCGGCAAGATCGAGGGACGGTTCAACATAGATGCTGTCCAGTGTCCCCAGGACGTTTCCCTGCTCCTCCTGCGTGAGCTCCGACCATTCCGGGAGTCGCTGGAGGTCCTGTTGTGCATCTTTAATGGACTGTTTCTGGCTGACGCCCATTGCGCCGACGGCGTCGCGAACGCGGGCCTTGATCGCGGTCAGCGTCGAGTTGAAGTCTGTGGCGTGGCTGAAGAAGTCATCCTGGGCCAGCCGGTCCGCCAGGAGCTTGAGTTCATCGGCCAGGTCTGACTTGAGCTGGCCGGGGATGCCCATGTCCGGCAGGGAGCCGATCTCTCTGCGATGGGTCTGAAGCTCGCGGATGGTCGCTTCCAGGCCGTGTTTGAAGGCCCGCTCGACTTCCTTGGCCCATTTCAGCCCGGTGTAGAGGAACGATTCGGGAGCGCCGAGTCGCTGAGCGGCGTCGGAGGCATCCGTTTGCAGCACCTCGGACAGGTCACGGGTGATGGACTCAACCTTGTCGGAACCCTTCAGCCCGAGTCCGGAAAGCTTCTCCGCCAAGGGGCCGAACTGGTGCTGGAACTGCGGGAAGCTCTTCGTGGCCGCCTTGCTGATCTCGTCTTCGAGCGGTATGACCGAGTCGCCGACGAGGTCGGTCATTCGTTCGGCCGCACGAGCCAGCAGTTCCATCGACGGGCGCTCGTCTCGGAGGGAGACGCCCACCGTCTTGAAGGATTGATTCGTCCGCAGGGCATCGATCGCCTGCTGGCCGTTAACGGTCACTTCGCGCCCGGCTACCTTCAGCTTGATCTCGCCCGCCAGGAGCATTGCGGCTACGATATAGCGGAGGGTATCGGGCGACCAACCAAACGGGGCGTCGGAAAAGTTGTCGGTGAGGCGCTTGCCGTCGACGCTGCCATTGCGGTCCAGGTAGTCGCGAATGCTGGTGATCGCCTTGTGGTCGGTCCGGATTCGGTGCGTACCGCCAGTAACTTGAACGAGCCCGAGCGGATCGAGCTGCGACGTGACGGCCTTGAGGTTGCCCAGCCGAAGAAACTTTTCGGCGAGAACGGTATCGGCACGCTCGGGGGCCTCGGCATATCGTTCGAAGACCTGCTGCGCGACGACCGCCAGGTTCTTGGACGCGGCGGTGACGATGTCGGGATCGAGGCTCTGAACGGCAGTCGTCTCGCCGCGGAAGATGAACGAGCCACCTGCCAGGCACTTCTTCAGCAGCGGAGCCAACTCTTGAGTCCGGATGCGCTGCGCCTTATCGAGCTGGCCGGTGCAGTATTCCTTAACCTCCTGATCAGGATCATTGCGATACCGCTGGCCGATCTCCTGGCAGCGATAGATCTCGGCCACCTTCTCGTCGATGTCACGGTCGGAGCGGCCGATCAGGAAGACGGTATATTGGGCGCTGCGCTGCCGGGACTCGTCGACCAATCGCGTCCGCGCAGTGTCATAATCCTTTGGGGCGACAAATTCGACAAGGGTCTGGATCGTATCGCGCTCTCCGGCGAGGCTGGCGGCGAGAGACCCGGAGACGGATTTCAAGCCGGATGAGACAGCGAGGGTGCCGTGGAGCCGAGTGGAGGGCAGCGGGCTGAACGCCTCACGGAGCACCTCATTAGAGATCCGACGTGTTTCGATGGACCGCAGTGGGATGGCTGCCCGCTCTTGCTCGATGTCGTTGAGCTTTTCGCTGTAGAAGCGAAGTTCGCCATTCTCCTCGCCGAGCGGCGCGATCGGATCGGCGACGAGTTGCTTCACCGCCGCTTCAACGGCATCTCGTTGAGAAGCGTCCTCTACCGAGCCGTGCATTAGCGCCGCCACGTTTTGAACGCTGATCGGCAGGTTCCCCAGGACCTGCAGAACCGCCACGGTCTTGGCGATGCCCATGCAGGCGGGGGAATCACCAAAGCGGATCGCGACCTTGACGACGGCCTTGTGGATGGATGGAAACGCGCGGCGGATGTCCTTTTCGAGAGCGTCGTAGAGCGTAATCGTCGTGGCGAGCCAACCCACGGGCTGATCGGCAACCGGGGGGCGACCGTCGACACCCTCCACCAGGATGTCCTGGATGACCTTGATCGCGGAGCGGAGCCCGATGCCGCCGGTACTCTTGGCAAGCGCGCCGAGCAGGTGAAGAAGGATGTCGAAGTGGGCGGGCAGGAAGGGGTAGAGGTCGACGAAGACCTTCTGGTCGAAATCGGTGTCGTAATACTTCGCATCCTGGAGCTTGGTCGCATGCCGAAGGGACTGACCCTTCTGATCGAACAGGTCTCCGAGGGTCTTTTTCCCGTCGGGGGACTTGCCGAGCAAACGCTCGTAGCAGATCTCGCGGATATCGCTGGATTCCAGGTCGATCTGGATGGGGAAACGGGCGTTGAGCTTGTACAACTCAGGAGAATTCAGCGCAGCCCTCGGGTCGTCTTCGGTGAGCGTCTGCTGGGCCGTGCCCATGATCCAGACCTTCCCACCGCCGAGCAGCTTTAGATTCTTGGCTAACCCGTCGAGGTTGAGGATGAGGTTCTGGCGCGAGGCCACATATTGACCGACTTCGTCGACGACAAAGATGATGTGATCCTTCCCCGACGCCTGTCGCGCGATGTCAATCATCTCCTGGACGCGCTGGTTCTCGAACTGGACGAACTCGCTGGTCTCGGTGGAGAAGGACGCGGCCGTCTTGAAGATGGCCGGGTACATCCGGTGCGCGATCTCCGGGATCAGGCTGTCGATGACCAGGGGGTCGCTCTGAACCGTCGGCCAGTCGGTGCTGAGGTCGGTCTTAATGATGTTGAGGAATTCGTTGTACCGACCGTCCTTCTGAAGTCGCCGCTCGAACGCCGCAACTTTGAGATTTCGAGAGTAACCCGCCCACTGCAGTACCTTGTAGTAGAGGACGGTCGAGACATCCTCCATAGTTGCGCCGGCGAGCATTTCGCTGGCCAGGTCGAGGAGGATTATGGCGGCGGAGTGCTTCTTGGCGACTGCTGTCAGAAGCGCCTTTGTCTGGGGCTTCTTGAAGCGGTCCTGAAGATGCTTTCGGAACGGCTCGCCGTCCACCACGATGCGGTCGTCGAGCGCCATGCCGAGGTACTTGGTCAGCGAGCTTTTGCCAGAGCCGTAGAACCCTGAGACCCAAACGCCGATCTCGTGTTCGCCGCCGGTTTCCATCGCGAGCTGCATCTTCGAGAGGAGTCCTTCGAATTGCTCCTCGATATGCTCGGTGACGACGTACTCCGAGATTTCGGCGCGCAGACGGGCCTCCTGCGACGCCGCGTAGGTAATGACCTTCTCGATCGTGCGATAGATGTCGCGCTTGGGGTCAAATAGCTGTTTGAGCGTCATGCAATCCTCGCTTTTCTGTCCTCGTTAGCCGCCGACATGCACGGATCGATAGTTGCCGTCCTCGTGGTAGAAGCCGAGAAACTTCAGACGAGTCTTCCCGGTGCGTAAGCCTGGATAGAGAAAGACCGTTGGCACCCGGAACTTCCCTTCCAGGCTGCTTTCAATAGTGCCGATGCGGAGATACGGGTGCAGCGCTTCCAGATCCGTCACAAGAAGGATGGCGTTCTTCCGCCCCTCAAGCGTCGCCAAGGTCGCCGCGAGCTTGGCCTGTAACGCGCCCTGGCTTAGGAAGTTGGCCAGCGCTTCGTTCGTGCGCTTCCAATGCAGCGGGGACTGGCGATCGGCTCCGAGCCAGAGCTTGCGCAGTGGGGCAGTCGCGAACAGGTCGGCGATGGTATCCGCAATGGAGAATCGCGTAACGTCCCACCCATCGTTTCGCAGTTTCGCCCTCCAGGCGGGCAGTTCGCGTTTGACTTGCAGAATCTGCTGTGGCGAGAAGACGAGGTAGTAGATCGGCTCAAAACTCGCGTGCGTGAGCTCGCGGCCGATTCTCACTCTGTCCATCAGCTCGTCGAAGTCATTCTTTAGCGAGGACATCCGTCACCTCCTCGATCGTCTTGAGCAGCCAGCTGATCCGAATGGAATCGGCAGCGGACTGAATCGTCAAAAGGCCCTTCAGGCTGAGTCGGCGGAGCTCGGCGATCACGTCTGCGCGATCGAGTCCGAACAGTGCCCAGTCTTCATGAGCAGTCAGTGCGTTGTCGGGGACGCCGGAGAAATGCAGGTCATAAGCCAGCGCCGCCGATACGCGACCTTCAACGTGGCATGGAAGGATTCGACGTGACCGGGCCGACGTATGCTCAAGGAGGCCAAAGTCAGCACAACATCCCGTGAGATACGCTGCCACGCGTCGAAGCGTACTCACTGCCCACTGTTTCGAAGTCTTCCCAGACGCGTTCGCCTGCTCGACAAACTCGCGAGCCGCCTCGGTTGAAAGCTCGCTGTGCCCCGAGGTGTAGGCACCCCAATAAACCTCCCGGACGAAGTCGCCGAGAATCACATTCGCTCGACTGGTGAATAAGAACATCAATTGGTGGAGATCGCGCGCAGGCCAGGATTTGCTGAACGCCTGCAGTGAACGCGCCGGGCTCGCATCACGCACCAGATATCGGGTAGCAAAGGACTCAGTGACGATGTTCCGGAGCCGTCGCGCCGACACGTTCGGGAAGCGACCAGACGACAACGCTGCATCGAACAGGCGTGGGCCGTCCATCCCGGGTTGCCACACCTCCAGCAGGATGGTGGTCTCGTGGATCATCCCGAGGCCTGCCTGGAGCTGCGTGGTGTAGGTCCGATCTGTCATTTCGCTGAGAAGAATGGGAAGGCCTCCGTGTCGTTGCGAAATCCAAATGAATAGTGGCCTGCCACTCTCTGCCACGTAGTCAGGTCATCGATCTGTTCCGCGCTGGCGATGCGGGCGGGTCCGGGGGTTTCGACTTTCTGAGTCGCGGCAAAGTTCGTGAGCGTGGTTGACGCACACGTAGCGTCTGCCGCTGAAGCCGCCACCGCCGCCGCGGCCTGCGAGGAAAGCATGAAATGGTGGGCTGCCTGCTCGCTCTCCTCCGGTAGTCGAAACAGGTGATAGACGTCGCCGACACCGATCCTTTCGTCATGAACGCGCGCCGCAGCCGCGATAACGCCACGCAGTTGGCTGAGGGCGAGAGTTCGGGGAAAGAGGGGCGACAAGAATGATCGGCTTGAAGCCGAGAAAAAGGCGCTCGGCCACCGGGCCTTTGGACCCTGTTCGCCGAGGAAACCAACGGCCGCACGAAGTTGCACGATCGTTGTGATGAGCTCTTGCGTCATTTCTCCTCCCTGTGCTTCCGATTTGTGAAACGCGAGGTTGTGGTAGATTGGGCTTGTGTAATGCGACTACCTGTCCGTCCCAAATTTCCGCAATAGTGTGGGTGATGAAACCGCCCCGATCTGCCGCGGCAGCGACCCATTTCACGACCGTTCGCCGCCTGTGTCAATCGAAGAGCGTAGTCGGCACAGCGATCTGACATCTACTTGCCTTCAGCGCATCGCCCCAAGGACGGACTACCTCATTATGGGCGCCGGGTGATAAGCTAGAGTCGGGATGATTTCACCAGCACAGCCCGGCATACTTACTGCAGATGAATTGGCTCAAGCTCTCGCGCACGTCCTTGATACTATCGCGCGAATACGAGGTCGCGACCTGGACGGCGCAGGCATCATGTCGCAATTGGCACCCTGCCAGGTCGACGTGATGCACCTGTACACCCGCGCCGTCGCCGCAGGGCTGCTCCCGCGCTGGATCGAACCCCTCGATCCGACGGCGGACAACTCGACACTGCTCCACGCGTGGGCGGCGCTGGCACGCGTACTACCAAAGGTCTTTCCCGGCGAGGTCATCTCGATCACGTCTCGAACGCCCGTAATCGACTTGCCCGACGACCGTTACAAGGTCCGGATGACGGAGCAGAACGCTCCGCTGTTCGTCGACCACTCCGAGTCGATGGTCCGCCTGATGCTGATAAAGCTCGCCAAGATCCAGCCCCAACGCGGGGGTGGCTCGTCTGGCGCCACCGCCACGGCAACGCCGCAGCGTTCGATGACCCAGGACGACGTCGATCGGGAGGTCGCGGCGTACAAGGCCGCCCGCGCCGCCAACTACAACGACCTGCGCGATGGCGTTCGTGCCAAACGTCCCGGCGCCGTAAAAGCCGCGCGGAAGAACTTCGGACGCAATCACATCGCCCGCCAGATCGGCTGCAAGTCCAGCGCGATGGTCTCCAAATCCCTGGTTTACCAAACGATCAAGACGGAACTGCACCTGAACGACAAGCGGCGCACACCGCAGCGCACCGGCCTTGATGTGGCGGCGAACCGCGTTGCCCATGACGCCGGGAACTCGACGATCGACGCCGTGGTCGCCAACGAGACGCGCGCCCTGCTCCGCAAGCACCTTCAGCCGACTGACGCTGAGGCAGCGATCGATAAGCTGGACGCAGGCCAGATGACCGACGAGCAAGCCCGGGAACTGGTGGACGTCTACCGCGAACAACGTAGTGACGCCAAATCCCGCCAGATACGATGACCGATCTGTGACCACCCCAAACTGGTCATGACCACTTCAACGTTCGTTTCCTCCGATGTTTTGTGCGTTCTTCCGCTGATTCCGTGACCGGTCGGCTTTCCTGTAACCCACCAAGTGGTGTGGCCAACAGGAGAACCGCCGATGGAGTCCAAGACCGATGACCTTCTGACCGTTGGAGCGATCGCCCGGGAGACCGGGCAGCCGCTGCACCGGGTCCGCTACGCGCTGGAGACGTACCGGATCGAGCCGGTACAGCGGGCGGGGATCCTGCGGCTGTTCTCACGTGAAGACCTGCCACGGATCAAGTCAGCGCTGATGCGCATCGCCGAGCGGCGCGGGGGGACCAATGCACGATAACTGCACAGACCCCGCCGAATCCGGGCCGCTCACGCCCTCATGTGAACTAAGCCCCGACCAGCGGCTGGACGAGCTTTCCGCCCTCCTGGCGATCGGCATCCACCGCGTGCTGGCACTGCGCGCCGGCCCGGATCTTCCCGCTCCACAACCACCCAGTTCCACTTCCTCGGAATCTGCTCCGAATTGCCTTGATCTCTCTGGCGAGACGAGCGTTCATGCGTCCCGCGTGGTTAACACAAGGGGAGAGAGAGAAAGGACTTGCACGTGAAAGCTGCATTGACAGAGAGCATCGAACAGACCTTGGCCGCCCTGGAGCGGATGACGGTCACCCAGCTCCGCGCCCAGTACCTGAGCGTCTTCGGCGAGGCGACCCGGGCCAGCAACCGCCACTTCCTGTTCAAGCGCCTCGCCTGGCGCATCCAGTCCCTGGCCGAGGGCGGGTTGTCGGAGCGGGCGAAACGCCGGGCCGCGGAACTCGCCCGCGACGCCGACATCCGCATGACCGTCCCCCGGCCCCCAAAGGCCGGCGAAGCGACGGCGACGCGTACGGTGGCGATGCCCGCGCCCAAGCTCACCGCCCATGACCGCCTCCCGATCGCCGGGACGGTGCTGACGCGGATGTACCGGGGCAAGCAGGTCGAGACCAAGGTGCTGCCCAGGGGCTTTGAGTACGAGGGACAGGTCTACCGCTCGCTGACGGCGGTGGCCAAGGCGGTGACAGGCAGCCATTGGAACGGCCACCTCTTCTTCGGCTTGACCGGAGCGGGGAGGAACCCGCAATGAGCAAGCGAAACGCACAACCAGCGGGCCCCAAGGCAACCGTGCGCTGCGCCGTTTACACCCGTAAGAGCACCGAGGAGGGGTTGCAGCAGGACTTCAACACCCTCGACGCCCAGCGCGAGAGCGGCGAGGCCTACGTCGCCGCCCAGAAGCACGAGGGATGGGTCTGCCTCCCCGACAAGTACGACGATGGTGGGTTCACCGGCGGGAACCTCGAGCGCCCCGCTATGAAACGCCTGCTCGCCGACATCGAGGCGGGCAAGGTCGACTGTGTCGTGGTCTACAAGGTCGATCGCCTCAGTCGCTCGCTGCTCGACTTCTCCCGCGCGATGCAAACGTTCGAGAAGCACAATGTCACCTTCGTCAGCGTCACCCAGCAGTTCAACACCACGCACTCCATGGGCAGGCTCACGCTGAATATCCTGCTCTCCTTCGCCCAGTTCGAGCGCGAGATCATCAGCGAGCGGACGCGCGACAAGATCGCCGCCGCCCGCCGCAAGGGGAAGTTCGCCGGCGGCAGGCCGCTGCTGGGCTACGACCTGCTCAGCAGCCCGGCTGGGCCGAAACTCACGGTCAACGAGATCGAGGCCGAGCAGGTGCGGGCCATCTTCGAGCTGTACCTGAAGCACCAGTCGCTGATCACCGTGGTCAAGGAACTGGCCGTGCGAGGCGGGACCAGCAAGCGGTGGACGACGCGAAAGGGCGATCTGCGGGTCGGGCGAGCGTTCGACAAGACCATGCTCTACAAGCTGCTGACCAACAAGACCTATGTCGGCGTCGTCACCTACCGCGACGAGGTTCACCCCGGGGAGCATGCCGCGATCATCGACAAGGCGCTGTGGGAGCGGGTGCGGGCGATCCTGTCGCGTAACGGCAAGACCGCCGGGGCGACGGTGCGGAACCGGTACGGCGCGCTGCTCAAGGGTTTGCTGCACTGCTCCTGCTGCCGCTGCTCGATGATGCACACGTACTCGGTCAAGGGCGGGGAGAACAGCAAGCGATACCGCTATTACGTCTGCGTGCAGGCCCAGAAGCGGGGGTGGCACACCTGCGCGACCAAGAGCGTCCCCGCGGGCGAGATCGAGCAGTTCGTGGTCGAGCAGATCAAGCGGGTGGGGCGGGACCCGGCGGTGCTGGCCGGGACGCTGCGCCAACTCCGCCAGCAGCACGCCAAGGCGATCAACGACCTGGAAACGCAGGAGAAGGTACTGGGGCGGGAACTGGTCCGCTGCAACGCCGCCCTGCGCAAGGTCGTCTCCACCGGCGCGCCCGACACCGCGCGGCTGGCGGAGGTGAACGAGCAGATCCGGCTGGCCGAGCAGAAGGTCACGGAGACGCGGGAGCAGGTGCTTCGGCTGGGGCGCGAGCAGGTGAACGCGGGCGAGGTGGCCGCGGCACTGTCCGCGTTCGACCCGCTGTGGGAGCAGCTCGCGCCAAAAGAGCAGGCGCGGGTGATCCAGTTGCTGGTCGAGCGCGTGGACTACGACGGCAAGGCGGGGAGCGTCTCGATCACCTTTCACCCCTCGGGCATCAAGGCCCTCGCACAAGAACAAGGACATGAGGTGGCAGCATGAGTAACGGTACGACGACCCAGACCCTGACCTTCACGTCCAACCTCCACCTGCAGCGCCACGCGAAGGGGCGGTTGGAAATGTGGACGGGCGAAGTGCCTGCGCGGTCGATCGAGCAGACTTACGCAGGCCGAGTCCCCCGCATCGCGCGGCTGATGGCGCTGGCGATCCGGTTTGAAGATCTGGTGCGTCGCGGGGAGGTGCAGGACTACGCGGACCTCGCGCGGCTCGGTCACGTCACCCGGGCCCGCGTCAGCCAGATCATGAACCTGCTGATGCTCGCGCCCGAGCTCCAGGAACAGATCCTCTACCTGCCGCCGGTCGAGTTCGGCCGTGACCCGCTCAAGGAGTGGCAGGTGCGGTCGGTGGCGAAGCAGCCCATCTGGGCCAAGCAGCGGCGGCGCTGGCGGGCGCTGGGATTGCCCCTAGCACACAAGCCCCCAATCCCGAGCGTCCTCCAACCTCGGCGTAAGCACTGAAACTCCACCCCCCCCAATCCAGATGTCAAACGAATCCACCACATCTTCTCCGCACTCAGCGTCTGGCCCCGAACGCCCGTTGATTCCGTCGGACCTGCGGGCTGACGCGCAGCGCTATCGTGCCGCCGGCCTGAGCCTCGTGCCGATCAACCACAAGACGAAGCGTCCCAGCGCGCGACACCTGCCCAAGGACGAGGACGGGCACGGGCGGTGGAAGGTCTACCAGTCCCAGATCGTCGATGAGGCGACGCTGGACGGCTGGTTCGCGTCGGGCGTTAAAAGCATCGCCGTCGCTTGCGGCGCCATCTCGTGCCCGGCAGCCGCGGGCGGCTTGCTGGTGCTCGACTTCGATCAGGAGCGCTTCTATCACGCCTGGCTCAGGGCCGTCGGCGTCCTGGCCGTGGACCTGCCCGTGCAGCGCACGGGGGGCGGCGGCTATCACGCCTATTGCTACTGCCCCGAGCCGGGTGAGAACGCCAAGCTCGCCTGGTACGCGCAGGAGTCGGAGGACGGTGGCCGCAAGATCGGCATCGAGACCCGCGCCCAGGGCGGTTACGCGGTGCTGCCCGGCAGCTTCCACCCCAGCGGGAACTACTACCGCATGGAGACCGGTGACCTGACCAGAATCCCGACGATCCCCCAGGCGCACGCCGACGCGCTGATCGCCGCCGCGCGCAAGCTCGACGAGTGTCCGTACACCCGCCAGGAGCGCGTCAAGCTGGAAGAACAGGCCCGCCGTCACCATGAACGCAAGGCCGCTGCCTCGCGCAACGGCAGCGCCGGCGTCATCGGCGAGTTCAACAAGGCCCACACGATCGACGCCGTGCTGGAAAGCCACGGCTACACCAAATCGGGCGACCGCTTCGTCCGCCCCAACGGCACCAGCCCCTCGGTGAGCGTGAAGGACGGACGCAGCTGCCACTTCTCGTCCAATGACCCGCTCAATGACGGCCGCGTGAAGTCCGGCATAGGCGTGCACGATGCGTTCGACGTCTACGCCTACTACGAGCATGGCGCGGACGTCAAGGCCGCGGTGAAGGCGGCGGCGCGGTTGCTCAATATCGAGCCCCTGGTGCCGGTGGCGGGAAAGTCACGCGGCGCTGATGACCCCTGGTCACCCAAGCCCGAGCAGGTCGTCGCGTTCCCCGAGCCGATGCGCTTGGCCGAGCACTACCTCGCGCATCGCCATACCCAGAGCGGCCTCCTGAAGCTCCGCCGTTACCGCGAGGAGTGGTGGACGTTCGAGCACGGTGGCTACCGCGAGCTGCCCGAGGAGATCGCGGTAGCGGACGTCTACCGTCACGTCGATCACCTCTGGACGCCCGTGCGCGATCCAGACACCGGCGAGGAGACCGGCAGCTACACCAAGCTGGTCGCGCGCTCGTCCACCGTCTCGGAGGTCGCGCGGGCCATTCCCGCCTGCGGGGCGATGGTGGACGGGGCGATGCCGCGTTGGCTGGATAGCCTCTCCGGTCGTCCGGCTCCGGCGGACGTGGTCGCGTTCCACAACGGCCTACTGGATACCTCGCCGCTCGCGCTGGGCGGCGCTCCCAAGCTGTTGTCGCTGACACCCGCGTGGTTCAGCGGCGTCGCCTGCCCATTCAACTATGACCCTCTAGCTGCATGTCCCCACTGGCTCTCGTTCCTCGATGGCGTCTTGGACGGCGATGCGGACAGCATCGCGCTGCTGCAGGAGTGGTTCGGACTGAACCTCGTCCCCGACAACCGCTACGAAAGGCTGATGATGTACGCCGGCCCACCGCGCGGCGGCAAGGGCACGGCCCTGGAAGTGATGGGCGCGATGCTGGGCGAAGGACAGTGCGCGTCCACCAGCTTCGCCAAGCTCGCCTCGCGGTTCGGCCTGGCTCCCTTGGTCGGGCGTTTGTCGGCGATCCTGCCCGACGCTCACGTCGGCCGGGGCACCGATGCCAAGGCGGCGCTGGAGGTGATCAAGAGCGTCACCGGCAACGATCCGCAGGCGATCGACCGCAAGGGGATCAACGAGTTGCCGCGGGTCAGGCTGTTCTGCCGCTTCAGCATCGCGGTCAATGAACTGCCCAAGCTGCCAGACGAGGCCGGCGCGCTCAAGACCCGCCTGTTGCTGCTGCACTTCCGTAACAGCTTCGCGGGCAAGGAGGACACGGGACTCAAGGCGCGGCTCAAGACCGAAGCGCCCGGCGTGGCAGTGTGGGCGATGGAGGGGCTTCGGCGCCTGCGCGCGGGTGGTCGCTTCACGGTGCCCCAGCGCAGCGCCGCCATGATCGAGGCGTTCGAGCGGATCGTCTCGCCGGTGCTGGGGTTCCTGGACGAGTGCTGCGAGCTCTCGGGCGGGGATGACTCGATCTGGGCCGAGAAGGACTCGCTATTCACGGCGTGGTGCAAGTGGTCGGAAGACCGCGGGTCGGACCCTGGCAACAAGGCCGACTTCGGCCAAGCCCTGGTCAACGCGAACAAGGGGATCGCGGCGGCGCGGCGCGGGCCACGCGGCTCGCAGTTCAACGTCTACACGGGGGTGCGTACGTGCAGTTAAGCGCCGTAGCAGGGCGGTATCAGGGCGGTAGTAGCGCCGTAGCAGGGCAACGACCCCCTCGTATCTACAGCGTGGCCAATCGGTTATGCGCCGTAGTAGGGCGTAGTAGCCCTAAATCGAAGTTACGCGGGAGAGAGTTGGAGCGCAGGAGGGGTGTGATGATGTGTGATAGGGGCGCAGGGCGCATGCGCATACGAAAAGGAATTGCGTTTTGGGCTACTACGCCCTGCTACGGCTCGCAAGTGATTGCGGCCAAACGGTTTGGTCGAGGTCGTTTGCCCTGCTACCGGCGCGCTACGGGCTGCTACGGGGCTGCTACGGGCTGCTACCGGAATGAAGCGATTGGGAGGAAAGGGGAGCGGTCGTGAGCCAACATCAGCCGGCCAAGGCCAGGCCCAATCCGCAGCGTCCACAGCGCCGCCGGCGCCAACCCCCGCTATGCATGGATCTGTCGCGGCACATCTTCGCGAAGCGGCCGAGGTGCAAACAGTGCGGCTGCGCGGAGCTACGGACCTATAAGAGCCTACCGCGCGATGGTGCTGCGATCACGCGTTACGTCGAATGCACGGGATGCGGTGCTGAATACATCCTGATGTTGGACTGACATGGCTATGAGGACCGCAATGGATTCTGATAAGTTTAATTCGACACGGGGTGCTTTGATTTCCGATTTAACGGGAGATAGCGTTGCTTTTCACGCGGATGCCATGAATTCAAAAGGGCCTGAAATCCTTCGCTCAAAGTTCAGATGGCCGCCGCATTTTCCCGAACTCTGTCCACCGGATGATGCACTTACGGCGGGAGGAGTCGTGTTTCGCACCGTGACGAATAATCCACCTGCACCGACAGACTTTTTACCCCTTATCGAAACCAATTCTGGACCGTATTCGACGCAACCGAACAAGCGGCATGGCGTATCCCGCCAGTTCATGGCGTCGGGGCTATCGGCCTGCCGTGTTTACGCCCATGCCGTCCAACTTGCCGTGAGTCTGCGGGAGAGGATCCCAGCAATGAAGAATGCCAAAGTTGCTTCGGCAGAGTTATCCCCCGAATTGGGAGCGATCAAGGAAACGCCCGGTCGGCACGAGTCTCATATTACTTGGTGGATTCCCTTGGGCGTCGATCCGTGTCACTCATTTGTTGTCGTTGACGAACTCAAATAAGACGATGCCTCTGCTTCCAAACAATCTTGGTAAGCTCGACATTGTCGAGGTCTTCGAGGAACACGATTTCCCCTGCCTCTTCGTTTGCGAATCCGATAGCGGTCTTCAGTACCTGGCCCTTTGGATTGCCGAGGCGGGCGACAGGAACGACTGGCTTTATACGGAAATCTCCCCCGCACGGCTGCAAGCGCTTCGTACTGGCGAGGTCAAGCTACGCGAAGCGTATACCGAGTCCGAATCAGGCAAGGTGCTGCGAGTCTCGGTTCCGAAGTCGGCAGGCGATGCTACGGCAAAGCCATTGGCCGCGGCAGACCTCACCAAAGAGATGCTTCCCACGCCCACAGCGACCCTGGTAGGGGAAGTCGCCACTCCCGAAAGGCCATTGCGTTCTACCGCTGAGATCGACATCCAAATCTCATCACTCCCGAAGGCTATTGCGGACGCGATGGGATTGTTTCAAGAATTGAAGGTGTCCCGATTCGTCGAGTCGGACAGTGACGGCCAGATCGCGTTTGACGGCGGCCCAGTCGCCGGACATGAGGTTGAGGCTCGTTTTTATGGGATGTTCTGGGATAGGTTCCAAGGACTGCTTGATGCTGCGGCCAATGAGATGTTCGGAGGACTTACAAATTCCTCGGAAGCAAAACTGTTGCTTGGCATGACGTCGCCATCGTCGTACGCAGTTAACATGCGAATGAAGCCGCTCACGGCGGACGAGTTTGGCCCGATGTTTCAGTCGCCAGCGAGGGATGAAGGCCGTTCCAGGGAGCTCTTTGACTTCGTCGCATCCATGCTGGTCGACGAGGATAAGCCTGCGGCGACGATCCATTTCATTAACCGTTTCCAGTCAGTCCGCACGCAGTATGGCAGCATTCTTGAGCTGATGTCCAACAGCGCGGCGGACATAACTTTCAGGACAAAAAGCAATCCGATAGGACGAAGCCTGACCCATGCGTCGGCGGGGAAACAACTCAAAGCGGTTCGGGAACTCGGCTATCCCTACGGTTTCTTGCAGTTGCGGGGACGACTCGTTGGGGGTCTAGTGCGGAAGGTTAAGAACACTGATACCAATTTTACGTTGATAGTGAGCGACACTGAGGTGTTTCAGGGGAAGGTCGGCGATCAAGCGCTCGCGAAGATGAGGGAAATTCCCTTGGATGCCGAAGTGAATGCCAAGATCCAGATCGAAGACGCGAAAGCCGGGGGGCAGACGTACACGCTGGTCGACCTCATCAATGTTGGTCCGCAGTCTTCACGTCGCGAATAATATTTGCTCGTCCCGGCTAACCATTAGCCAAGCGCCCCCGCGCCGCGCGTATCAATAGATATGAGCGCCGCCGTCCTCCACCTCCGCAGCCTCGGCCAACTCACCGCCGATACGCAGCGCGCTTATGCCGCGCTCGCCCGCACAGTGGAACGCTTGGCCATCGTCCCCGCCATGACCATCGATGGCGTCCCCTACTTCGACGCTCAGGCCGTCGAGCGCATCACCACCGCGGTAGCCGCCACGTCCCCGCCCGTGCCGCCCACGTCGCACCGTGCCGCGTCCTGCGCCGCCAAGCCCGCCAACGTCCTCACCCCGCGCCCGTACGCGCCACGTGGCCAACGCCAGTCCCGTGGGGAGAAGCCTCACGACCGATTGTCACCCTCGCTCGAAGGAGCCACCCCCAGATGAAGATTGAGATGCGCCCGATCGCTCAGATCAAGCCCTACCCGCAGAACCCGCGCGTCAACGATGCGGCCGTTGCTGCCGTGGTCGCAAGCCTCAAGGAGTTCGGTTGGCGGCAAGCAATTGTCGTTGACGGGGAAGATGTCATCGTCGTCGGCCATACCCGGCACAAGGCAGCGCAGAAGATGGGTCTGAGCGAGGTCCCCGTCCACGTCGCCACGGACCTGTCGCCGGCGCAGATCCGCGCCTACCGCATCGCCGACAACGCGACGGGCGAGATCGCCGACTGGAACCTGGACATCCTGCCGCTGGAACTCAAAGGCCTGCAGGAGATGGACTTCGACCTGAAGCTGCTCGGGTTCGGCGACGAGCAGTTGCTGGAGTTCATGAGCGGCGACGTCACCGACGGCCTGACCGATCCGGACGACATCCCCGCGCCACCCGACGACGCGATCACCCAGGCCGGTGACCTGTGGATCCTGGGCGACCACCGCCTGCTCTGCGGCGACAGCAGCAAACCCGACGACGTCGATCGGCTGCTCGACGGCGCCACGATCCAGCTCGTGCACATGGACCCGCCCTACAACGTCGCGGTCGAGCCCCGCAGCAACAACGCGATCGCCGCCGGCAACAGCAGCTTCCCCAGCGGCCAGAAGATGCACGTGTCAGACTTCGACCTCGCGCGCTTCCCGGGCAAGAGCAAGCCGACCACGAAGCAGATGCGGGCCAAGGACCGTCCGCTGGCCAACGACGCCGTGACCGACGAGCAGTTCGCGCTGCTCCTCCGCCAGTGGTTCGGCAACGCATCACGGGTTCTCGATCCTGGCCGCGCCTTCTACGTTTGGGGCGGCTACGCGAACGTGAAGAACTACCCGGCAGCGCTATCGGAGTCTGAGCTCTACTTCAGCCAGGCGATCATCTGGGTCAAGCATCATCCGGTGCTGGGGCGCAAGGACTTCATGTCTGACCACGAGTGGGCGTTCTACGGCTGGAAGGAAGGGGCTGCGCACAAGTTCTTCGGCCCCAACAACCTCAGGGACGTCTGGGAAGTGAAGAAGCTGCCGCACCAGCAGATGGACCATTTAACTCAAAAGCCTGCCGAGCTGGGGGTGCGGGCGATGCAGGCCTCTTCGCTCCTGGGCGAGAACGTGCTGGACCTCTTCGGCGGCAGCGGCAGCACGATGATCGCGGCCGAGCAGACCGGGCGCAAGGCCTACCTCATGGAACTGGATCCGGCCTATTGTGACATCATCGCGGACCGCTACCAGCGCTTCAGTGGCAAGCCCGCCGTGCTGCAGCGCACGGGCGAGTCTCCCCTCCCGATGAAGCCGCGTGAGGAGGCGATGCGATGAGAACTGAATCACCGGAGAAAACCCCGACCAGGACGGCCGGGGTGAGAGGGGGAAGGGCGTGACACCCGAATCAGGCGTTGAACACGAACTGCCCGCGATCCACCTTCTTGAACCTCGCTGAGTCGCCCTTCGTCGTCACCTCGCGGAGGATCGCGCTGGACAGCGTTGCCGCAGGCGTGGGCGCGTCGCTGTGCCAGAGCTTGCCCGCGAACATCGCATCGATCATGCCCTTGCAGTTCATCGCTGCGCCCTTCGCCTTGAGCACGTGCGCCGCCGCGTCCAGGCAGGACATCGCTTTGGGCTTGGCGTCGGGCTTGGCCTTGGTGGTCTTGCCCTTGGGCTTCGTAGCCGCCGCCGCCAGCTTCTCGGCGCGCTCTCCGATCGTCTCGGGCGTGGTCGCCGCGCCCTTCGACTTGGTGCTCTTCTTCGCGCCGCTCTTCTTCGTTGCCGTCTTGCTCATGACACAATCTCCTTCGGCCGTGTTCGGGCTGGCCAGGCCCTTGGGGCGACATGCCCCAGAAACACCAGAGGCCCCTTGTCGGGGCCTCGGGTGGGAAGTTCAGGTTTGATGCCGGTCGGGTCGATCGGGTCGACCCTCACCGAGCAGCCGCCCGATCACGTCGGGGATCGGCCGGTGGTGCAGCGGCTCTTTGCCCAGCCGCCGGTCGCGCTCCCAGAACGCCGTGATCTCCGCGTCGTCGTAGCCGTGGCTGCGGAGGTAGGCCAGGTCGCTGGGCGTGTACATCGGGTGGCGTTCGATCCGCTGGTCATTGCTCCTGGTTACGTCTCGGCTCATCGCGTGCTCCTTCGTTTGAACGGGACGCATGAGGCCATGAGTCGCGCGACACATCAAGTCTTAAATGATGAATTCCCAATCGCTTTGACAGCAACCCCTGGAGGCTTCCTGCCATGCCCCACAAACCCCCCAACCACCGCAGCCCCGACGTCGCCCGCGGCCTGGCCGTCACCCGCAACGCCCGCGACCGCGCCCGCGGCAGCCCCGCAGCGCGTGGCTACGACGGCAGGTGGCGTGCGTACGCTCAGGCGTTCCTCAAGCAGCACCCGTGGTGCCAGTGCGACCGCTGCTGCGCGTCACCCGACCCGCTCCGCGCCGAGCACGTCGATCACGTCATCGCCGTCAGCGGCCCGCGCGACCCTTTGTTCTGGCAGCCTGCCAACCACCGCGCGATGGCGCACTCCTGCCACAGCCGTAAGACGTGCAAGGAGGACGGCGGCTTCGTGGGGAGGAGGCATAGCAGCTTTGGTGATCGCTAACTTATACCGACCGGTGGGTAGGTTAACTCTTGTATTGACAAGCACTTATACCACGACGGGCGTATGCCTCTCGCGCGGCCAGGTTTTGCTATAGGGGGGGTCAGGGGCAAAAGCGGCGATATTCGCGCCAAAACGCCACTTCGAGTACGAAACTAATGGGAAAACGAGGCCCAAAACCGACGCCGACCGCGCTGTTAAAGCTGCGCGGGACGTTCCGCAAGCACCGCTCCAAGGGCGAGCCCGATGCGGGTGACGCGATCCCGCAGTGCCCCGACTGGCTGGACGAGCAGGCCAAGCACGCGTGGAGCCAAGTTGTGCCGCAACTGGCGGGGATGGGGGTGCTGACTGAGATTGACGGCAACGCGCTGGCGCGCTACGTGACCTTCTGGTCCAGGTGGAAGGCGGCGGAACTGTTCCTGGCGAAGAACGGATCGGTCTACCCGCTCAAGGACGAGCAGGGGAAGCTCAAGTGCCTGGTGCAGGTGCCGCAGGTGGCCATCGCGCACAAGCTGGGGATGGCCCTGTCCCGGCTGGAGGCGGACTTCGGCATGACGCCCAGCGCCCGCAGTCGCATCCAAGCCATGCCCGGTGGCGCGGACGAGGACGACGACCCGCTGCGGGAGTTCATGCACATTGCATAAGGCAACGCGCATCGCAAAGAGCAGGGCGGCCTCGTCGCTTGCGATCGCGCGGGACGTGCAGGGGTACATCGACCGGGTGATCTCGGGTGAGGAGGTGGTCGGCAAGCTGGTCCGCCTGGCGGTCGAGCGGCACGTGCGGGACCTGGTCGAAGCGCCCAGCCGGGGGTTCTACTTCGACGCCGAGGCCGGGGCGCGGGTGATCCGGTTCTTCGGGTTGCTCACGCACAGCAAGGGCGAGTGGGCGGGGCGGCCGTTCGTGCTGGCGCCCTGGCAGCAGTTCCTGCTCTGGTGTGTCTTTGGCTGGAAGCAAGTGGCGGACGGCACGCGGCGCTTCCGAACCGTCTACTGCGAGATCTGTCGCAAGGGAGGCAAGACCACATTGGCCGCTGGGATAGGGTTGTACATGCTCGTGGCCGACGGGGAGCAGGGGGCGGAGGTCTACACGGCAGCAACGAAAAGGGATCAGGCTCGCCTGGCGCACGAGGAAGCCGTGCGGATGGTGAGGAAGTCGAAGTCCCTGCGCAAGGTGATCAAGGTAAGTAAAGACAACCTTTGTGTTGAAGGGACCAACAGCAAGTACGTCCCCTTGGGCGGCGACGCCGACTCGACCGACGGCCTTTCTCCCTCCTGCTGCATCATCGATGAGCTGCACGCGCACGCGAACCGTGACATGTTCGATGTGCTGGACACGGCAACTGGGTCACGCCGCCAGCCGCTGATCTTCTGCATCACGACCGCGGGGCATGACCGCCTCAGCATCTGTTGGGAGCAGCACGCCTACAGCCGGCGGATCCTGGAGGGGATCATCCAGGTCGACAGCCACTTCGCCTTCGTCGCCGCCATCGACGAGGGGGACGACTGGCAGGACGAGGCGTGCTGGGCCAAGGCCAACCCCAACCTGGGCGTCAGCATGAAGCTGGACGACCTGAGGAGGAAGGCGGCCAAGGCCAAGGAGATGCCGACGGCGCTCAACGCCTTCCTGCGGTTACACCTGGGCGTGTGGACCGAGGCGGCGACGCGGTGGCTGCCACTGGAGAAGTGGGAGGGGTGCCAGATTGCCGTGAAGGAGGAGGATCTGCGGGGGAGGCCGTGCTGGGCGGGGCTGGACCTGGCCAGCACGCAGGACCTCTGCGCATTGGTGCTGGTGTTCCCCGACCAGGACGGGGAGGGCGGGGCGACGGTGCTGCCGTACTTCTGGGCCCCGGAGCAGAACGCGGGCAAGCGGGAGCGCAACGATCATGCGCCCTACCTGACCTGGGCGCGGCAGGGGTACCTGGAACTCACCGACGGGGAGGTGACCGATTACAACTTCATCCTGGACCGCATCGCGCAACTGCGCGAGAAGTTCGACATCAGGGAGATCGCCTTCGACCGCTTTGGGGCCACGCAGATCGTGACGGCGCTGCAGGAGCAGGGGTGCGAGGTCGTGCAGTTCGGGCAGGGGTACGTGTCGATGAGCCCGGCGTGTAAGGAGGTCGAGCGGCTGGTGGTCTCCAAGCGGCTGCGCCATCCGGGCAACCCGGTGCTGACCTGGTGCGCGGCCAACGCGGTGGTCGAGATGGACGCGGCGGGGAACCTGAAGGTCAACCGGCGCAAGAGCACGGAGAAGATCGACGGGATCGTCGCCTTGGCGATGGCGGTCGGGCGGTGGATGGCCGAGCCGGCTGAGTGTGGTTTTGACTTCAGGATCGTGTGAGAAGGAACGAAGCTGCTGCACAACAACAGTTAGGCACCGGGGCGTTTTGTCAATTCCGTGTCTGTCGGGATCGCCAAAGATTTTCGTTCCCTGTCGTGTAGGTTCCTGAGAAGATATTTGGCGGATTGAATCCCAAATATCACTACTCGGCTGGCGTGTCGACAACGTCGCTGCGACTCAGGCATCTGAATGGGCATCTACCGCCGGTTTTTCTGCATGATTGTCCTGGCCGTATGGGCGGAGCCGAAGTCGGCAGTCGCGGCTGAGCTTGGGGACCCAGTGCGTGCCGGTCCGTCGGTGATGCGCGATTTGGGGGATCGCCTGTACCGCGGCGATGGCATCGATCGCAATCAGGACCTGGCGGTCGAATGGTATACGCGGGCCGCGAACGCCGGCGACGCACTAGCAATGACGCGCCTGGGGCATTGCCGTGCGCATCTGGCGAATGATTACGCATCGGCGATGTCATGGTATCGCAAGGCGGCGGAACTCGGAGAGCCGCTGGCCATGAACAACATCGGCGGACTTTACCAGGACGGATCGGGCGTGACGCGTGATTATGCGGAGGCGATGCGTTGGTATCGCCGCGCCGCCGATGCAGGGCTTCCACAGGCGGGAAACAACATCGCTTACCTGTACTCGAATGGGCTGGGCGTGACGGCGGATCCTGCGAAGGCGATGGCGCTTTACCGCGACGCGGCGCGGCGCGGTCATGCTGGGGCGATGTACAACATCGGACGATTGTTTGAGAACGGTCATGGGGTAACACAGAACTACGTGACGGCGATGGAGTGGTATCTTCGCGCCGCGGGCGCAAACGATGCGGAGGCGATGAAGCGGCTGGGGGCGATGTACCGTCTCGGGCGCGGGGTCAAGGCGGATGCAGCGCAGGCCATCCAATGGTATACGCGAGCCGCGGAGGCGGGCTGCGCGGAAGCGATGAACAGCATGGGTTATTCTTATGCCAATGGACAAGGGGTGCCAACCGATGAGGTCAAGGCAAGGGAGTGGTACCTGCGCGCAGCCAAGGCGGGCGATGCGATGGGGATGTTTAACACCGGCATTTTCTACGAGGAAGGGAACGGCGGACCGCGGGATTATGCGCGGGCGATGGAGTGGTACCGCAAGGCCGCGGATGCGGGCACGGTAGCGGCGATTAACGCAATCGGCGATCTGTACCGTTTCGCGAAGGGCGTGCCGCGTGATTACGTCGCGGCCAGAACGTGGTACTTCAGGGCGGCGGGACTTGGTAATGAGGACGCCATGGAGGCCTTGGCGGAGTTCTACCGCTACGGCTGGGGGCTGCCGATCGATTACGCGGAGGCGATGAGGTGGTACCGTAAGGCGGCGGACGCGGGCAATGACCCCGCGCTGACGAACATTGGGGAACTGTATCGCGACGGACAGGGGGTGCCACGGGATTACGTCCAGGCGATGGCGTGGCTGCGGAAAGCCGCGAATGCCGGACGGCCCGCGGCGATGACCGACATCGCCGGGATGTACGAGAACGGCCTGGGCGTTGTGAAGGATGCCGAGGAGGCGCGGCGCTGGTATGAAAAGGCCGCGGCGGGCGCAGATGTGGACGCAAGGGCGTGGCTGATCGCCCATCCGAAGGCCCAGCCGCGTTGACCAAGGCGTAGTCTGTGGCGTGCCGGGCGTTGTCAGGAGCGGTGCCGGGCCGCCGTTTCAAGAGTGGTTTGTTGTCGGTGCGGCATTGCGTTAAAGTGTCGCTCAACCTTTAATCGAGTGGCCCAGAAAGAGGCAGGGAGCAAGGCGCGTGCAGCCGCTTTCACGAGACAGCTTGGCCGCTAACGCCTTTCGGACGCTGGGATTGAGCGCCTCGGCGTCACAGGCGGCGATCGACGCTGCCGCACGGCGGATGCGCATCTGGCCCGACGAACGGCTGATCCCCCCGACGCGGTGGGACCTGCCGTGGCTCGGACCCGTCAGCCGCACGCGCTCCAACATCGAGCGCGCGTATGCGACCTTGAACGAGCCGCGATCCCGCGCTGAGCAACGGCTGCTGTGGTATCACGCACATGGACCCGTCGCTGCCAATGCCGACGACGATCAGCAGGTTCCCTCCCCCGGCGAGGCCGCTGATGCCAGGCGGTTGCCAACGTTTCACAACGAAATGCTGCGGTCGTTGCACACCGCTTACCAAGCCGATGCGGAGGTGACCGACGTCGCGCGCTGGCGGCGGGTGGTCGAGCGGGTCAACCGCCTGGCATCTCGACCGGACTACGCGGCCTGGCTCGAGCGTCTGGAGGTGGAAGGGGATTTCGAAAAACGGGCGTCGCCGGCGGAACTCCGCGCGGCGGTGCAGGTGCTGCCGGCCGCGATCGTGGCGGCGCTGGTGCCCAAGGCTCAGGCAGCGCTCGATCGCGACGACGCCAACGCCTGCGCCGACATCGCGCAAATCCTGCGTGCGGCGGGCGCGGGGTGCGGCGCGTCGTCGTCGCCACTCGGGCTGCTGCTGGACAGGCTCGAAGATGCGCTCGAGAGGCAGTGCAGCGAAATGGAACGCGACCTGCGGGACAAGCTGCGCACCCATCGAACCCAGGCCGATGTCTGGCATCTGGGAAACCGCCAGGCGTGTCACACCGCAGCGACGTTCTACAACGAGACGATCTCCGTGGGCCTCGATCGCTTTTGCGCGCTGGCGGAGCATGAGCGCGACCGGCTGGAGCGATGCCGCTCGCGCTGCGCGCAAGTGCTGGCGCTCTTGGCAATGGGGTGGGAGTGGGCGGGGCGATTCCGCAAGGCCGAGGCGACCCAGCGGGTCGCGCTGTCGCTGGCGCAGGGGTCTGCCGGCGAGTTCGGCATTCGTAAAGACCTGTCGCGCTACGAGGAATTGGCGGCGCAGGAAGAGGCTGGGGAGGCGTCGTGGCGCAACTCGCCCCTGGTCCCCGAGCTGAAGCCGCCCGCCACTCGGCGGCCCGCCCCGAAGCAGCGCGACAACCCCATGGCGGGCGTCGGGGGGGTCGCAGCAGTTGCCATCGGCATCATGGTGATGCGTTTCCTGGTGATGCTGGGCAATGGAAGTGGCAGCAACGGCACGGGCAAGACGAACCTTCCCCATTACTTCCCACCAAGCGAACGCCAGTCGGAGCGTCGTGAACAGGAGATGTTGCAGAACGTCTACCGACAAGTGGAACGCGACATCCGCGCCAAAGCCGGCGAGGCACGCGATGGAATGAAGTCAGTTTTTACCCCATCGACCCCCGACACCGCGTCGCCCGCTCCGGACCCGAGATTCAACCTCGACCCATCGCCATCGGGCACGTCTGGTACGATCAGGCCGGTCCCCCCGCGACCGCACGTTGACCCGGCACGCGTCAACGATCCGTTTGGAGAATCCAATCGTGAACAGTGAACCACCACCGCTGACCCCGCCGCCAAAAGAACTCAGCGTGACGTTCGCGTCCCTGGTTGACCTGGGGGTCGAGCATTGGCGACTAAGCACCTGGCTCGCCGGCATTGCGGCCGCCGGGGGCGCGGGCGCAGGCGGTGGCGCCACGGCGCTGCCACGGCACGCATTGCGGCGAATGGACGATTTTCTCAAGGCATGTTCGCTCGAGGTCCGCGGCCTCGACGGTCAGGCATTCGATGTTGGGATGGCGGCACGGGTGCTGGATGCGGTCGATGATCCGACGCTGGCCGAGGGATCAGCGGTCGTCGTCGAGACCGTGGCGCCGATGGTGCTGTGGCGCGGGCAGGTGGTGCGGGTTGCCGACGTGGTGACGCGCCGGGGTGGCAAGGGCGACAAAGCCAATGCGGGAGTGTAACCGATGGGCGGCACGATTGACTACGGGATCGATCTCGGGACGACCAATTCCAGCATTGGCGTCTGCCGCAGCGGCGAGGTTCGCGTCTTCCAGACGACGGATCTGATGAACGTGACGCCGTCAGTCGTTTACGTCGCGCGCACCGGCCGGATGCTGGTCGGGAAAAAGGCGTACGACACGTGGGTGCAGGACCCGCAGAACACGCAGGCGGAGTTTAAACGGTGGATGGGATACAGCGACCGGCTGACGTTCCCCGCCTCGGGTAAATCGCTATCAGCCGAGGAGCTGTCGGCTGAAGTCCTCAAGTCTCTTCGCGCCGACGCCGAACGACAGACACAGGAGCGGATCGACGCGGCGGTGATCACGGTGCCCGCAGCATTCGGTAGCCTGCAGTGCGACGCGACCGCCCGCGCGGCCCGGCTTGCCGGATTCGAACAGGCGCCGCTGCTCCAGGAGCCGATCGCAGCGGCAGTCGCGTACGGTGCATCGCCCAAGGCGCACGGCCAGCGCTGGATGGTCTTCGACCTCGGGGGTGGAACGCTCGACATCGCGATCGTCTCCACCCGCAACGGGCGCCTGGCGGTCCTCGAACATCAGGGGAACAACCGGCTGGGCGGTAAGGACATCGACCGCGCGATCGCCGAGACCTACCTCCTGACCGCGCTGAGCGAGGCCTTCAAACTGCCCGACCGGCAGGCGGACGCGCCGGCCAACGATCGCCTTATGCGGGCCCTGCTCCGCCACGCCGAGCAGGCGAAGATCGCCCTCTCGACCGCGCCGGACGTGGCCATCGACATCTTCGGCGTCGGCGACGACCTCGAGGGGCAGCCCATCGAAGTGTCGCTGACCCTCACCCGTGCCCAGGTCGAATCGGCGATCGGACCGATCGTCGATCGCTGCGTCGATCTAGCGCGGCGTGCAATGGACGGCGCGCGGCTCGCCGCCGCCGATCTCGACCGCGTGCTGCTCGTAGGTGGGCCAACGCAAATGCCTGCGCTGCGTGCCGCCCTGACTGCGGCGCTAGGCGCGCCGCTCGACTATTCGCTCGACCCGATGACGGTCGTATCGCACGGCGCGGCCTTGTACGCCTCAACTCTGGAAAAGACGACGACGACAACCGCAGCCGAGGGCGCCACCAATAACGCGGCAACGCCTCGCTCGGTGCGAGCCGTGCCCGTCCAATTGGCGTTCGAGCGGGCGAGTGGGACGCCGCGCTCCCCCGTCGCCGGTGTGATCGATCCCGCGTCGGGCATTTCCGAGGTGAAGATCGACTCGGCCGGTGGGCTCTGGACCAGCGGTTGGCTCCCGCTCGACAGTGGAACCTTCCACGTCGATGTGATGCTGCACGACTCCCGCCCGGTCACCGGGTTCGCGATCACCGCTCGCGACACAACCGGGAACCTGGTACGCGTCGCGCCAGCGGATTTCTCGATCGCGTACATGCTGCCGATGGCCGCCCCGCCGCTGCCACACACGGTCGCGATCGAACTGGCGACGACGCACGGCGTGACGACGTTTGACCCGGTGTTCGACCGGCACTCACCACTGCCCACCGAGGCGCGCAAGACGTACAAGGCCGACCGCACGCTGCGCCCCAGCGAGGTCGAGACCACGCTCCCGATCAAGTTCTGGGAGATCGAGGTCAGCGATGACCCGCAGGAAAAGTGGTGGGCTGGCTGCGTCCACGTGCGCTCCGACCAGATCAAGCGGCCGATCGTGGAGGGGAGCGAGCTCGAGCTGACGATACGGATCGATGCGTCGCGCAAGATGACGGTGGAGCTGTTCGTGCCGTTGCTCAACCAGTCGTTTTCGAACGAGGTCTACGTCCCCGATCCCCCGACCGCGCGGTCGCAGTTGCAGCAGCAGCTCGACCTCTGTTTCGAACGCCTCGATCACGCGCGGGAGGTGATTTACGAAAACGACCGCACCGAACTGTTCGATCGCATAGCGGAGTTGCAGGAGCGTGCTGAGGAGATTGCCGAACAGTTGACTGCCGACGGCGGCCGGGGCGCGGCGGTGGACCCGGATGCGGCGCTCCGGCCGACCGACGCGTTGCGAAAGCTCCGCATCCAACTGGTGCAGGTCGAGGAACAACTCGACATCGGTTCGGCGACCAACACGATGGCGCGCAAGCTGAGGTGGCAGGTTCGGCAGATCGAGCGGATCGTCGAGACGCACGGGACCGAAGGTGAGCGGCGCGAGTTCGAAAGGCTCAATAGTCAGTACGAGAAGTACGCCCAGGCGAACGACGCCCGGGGCCTGGCCTGGGCGCGCGAGCAAATGTGGCACCTGCATGCCTCGGTCGTCCGCGACCAGATGTGGTACTGGCAGCACTGGCTCACAATCTTGCAGGCGCCTGGCGAACGATTCCTTAACGTCCGGCAGGCGGCAGACGTCCTGGCCGAAGGTGAGGCCGCCAACAGCCGCGGGGACATGCCGGCGCTACGTAGCGCGGTGCGGCGCGCATGGGCGCTGCAGGCCCCCGACCAGTTGGACGCGGCTCGGGAACAGGAGGCACAGGCGGGCTTACGAGCCACGTGATTTGAACCGACTCAAAGGTAGGTTGCTCGGCGAAAGCGTGCCCGCCATCATGTCATTTTGATCTTGTGACGCTTCCCCACCTCAAACCCCCTCGTCGCATCCCTCCGCCGCCGCCACACCCACCACGCGAACCCCGCGCCACCAGCTGTGATCGTCCACCACTGCATCATGACGACTCGATCGCCCTTATACGTCCAGGTCCAGATCGGCAGCCACCGCCGTCTGACCGTGCCAGTCTCGTCCTCAAGGATACCATTCGCTCCAGATGGAGTCGTGCTGAACCCATCACTCACGTCGCCGTGTCCCACAAACACCGCGCCCAGTTCGGACATCACCGCCCACGTGCCGTTCCCTGCAATATCACAACTCCAGTAGCTGCGGGCCCACATCGCCGCGGCGAGCAACGCGGGGAGGAGGGCCAGGATGTGGAGGCGGCGTCTCACGGGGAAGCTTTAATCGTCCTTGAGGTAATCCTATCGATAAAGCGGCTCGTAGTACTTGGCGCGTAAAGCGAACCGCGCGCCGGCCTATCTATCCACAAGCGGCTGACACTTGGGGCAAGGTTTCAGCTTGAGTTCCTGGGGAGGCCGCACGTCCTCCACTAACTCGAACGGCCCTTCCCACTTACCCGATAGGTCCACACTGCCCGACTTCCCCAGCCCGAAATTGCAGTCTTCACACCGTGCCATGTGGAGCACCGCCTTTCCCTTGCCGACGTAGATCCAGAACATTGTTCACCCGTCCTTCAGGTCGAT
>JAQGHM010000274.1 GCA_028291615.1 Phycisphaerales bacterium
AAATTGAAGATTGCGGCACCAAGGACGGCACGTACGTCAACGGCGTGCCCGTTACCAAGCGAATCCTACAGGCGGGGGATCAAATCGTCATCGGAAAAACGATGTTGGAATTCTCCTTGAAAGAGGTCAGCTAGTCCGCGAGCTTCCGGGAGCAGCAACTATGTCCATCAAGACTCCGTGTATTTCATGTGGCCGCACGCTTTCGGCCCCGGACAATGCCGCCGGCAAACGGGCGCGATGCCCAAGCTGCGGCACAATCCAGCAATTGCCCGGCAACCAGCCACCGCCAGAGTCGGACATCCTCGAGCCCGAGGCCGTGGAAGAGCCAGCCTACGACGCCCCGCCCGCCGACCCGTTCGCCGAGGATGGCGCGCCGTCGGACGAGTACGCCGTGGCGGCCGATGCGCCGCCTCTCCCCACTATGAGCACTTCGAGCTCCAATGAGCAGCGCAAGCCCTGTCCGATGTGCGGGGAAATGATCGCGCCAAACGCGCCAAAATGTCCATTCTGTGGGGAGATCTTCGACCCGCGACTGCGCGCATCCGGCGCGGGTGCGAATATCGACCACCCCGGATGGCTTACCGTCCGGAAGGGGCTGCGGATGGTTTACGTCAGCATCACGATCATCTTCGTTGCGGCGATTGGCATGGGGTGCCTTGCGGGGGCGTTGTCGAGCGGCAGGCGCGGCGGCGGGCCGGACGCGACCATGGGAATTCTCGTCATCCTCCCCGCACTGGTCATTCTTGGCGCGGCCATCGCCATCATTATTGGTCAGTTCATGTGCTGCGCCGTGCCCGCGGAGACCGGCGCCAAAAACTTCGCGATGATCGCGGCGATCTGCATCATCGTCAACATCATCTGCTCCGTCGCTGCCGTCGCCGTGCCCCCGGCCCAGGCGCTCGGCTCGATCGCGTCGCTGACCGGAAACATCCTGTTCATCCTCTTCCTCCGAAAGGTGGCGTTGTACCTTGGGAACCATGAACTCGCCTCGTCCGCGATGGGGTTCCTCGTTTTCCTGATTGTGGTGGTCGTGGTGGCGGTCCTGATCGGCGTCGGCGCCGCGATGTCGGGTACCGGCGCGGCGGTGGGGCTCCTGGGCCTGCTCATCATCGTAGGCGCGCTGGTGGGGCTGGTCTGGTACATGCGGCTGCTCAAGCGGACGGTGGAGACGATCGATGCGCGCGGCAGCTCGACGCGGCGGTCGGGGTTTCCCGTTATCCAGCGTTAGAATCGCGCGCTGAAGTGGGTCAGGTGAGGCTATGGACGGGATCGTCGTTTGCGAGTGTGGGGCAAAGGTTCGGCGGCCACCGCCGGATTCGTCGGTGGCATTCCGCTGCCCACGGTGTAAGACCGTCCTGTCGGCGGCACCGCCCGCGCATGTCGATGACTCGGCGTTGAGCGAACTCGCCGCCGCCAATGCCGGCTTCGCGCGGCGGGTGGGGACGCTACCGCCGCCACTGCCCATGGCCCGCGTCTATTCCCCGCCCGGCCCAACCACCGCTCCACCCATCGCGCCAGCCGTGCCGGCCACCCGCGCGGACGGCACGGCCGTAGGCGCAATGTGCCCGACCTGCCAGACGTCCGTGCGCGCCGGCGAGGTCATCGTCACCTGCCCGGCCTGCCGCCAGATCCACCACCAGGAGTGCTGGGTCGAGGTCGGCGGGTGTGCGACCTACGGCTGCAAGCAAGCCCCCGCCCCGGCGAAGACCGCCGACACCGCCGCAACTCCACTTTCAGCCTGGGGCGACATCAAATCTTGTCCGGTCTGTGCTCAAACGATCAGGTCGATCGCAGTCAAGTGTCGCTACTGCGGCACGAATTTTGGCACGGTCGATCCTCTGAGCGCTGCCGACCTCCGATCGCGCATCGAACGCGACGCCTCATCCAAGGCCATGCGGAACTCGGCCGTCACCCTGTTCGTATGCAGTCTGATCGGCGTGATGGCCCCGCTGATGGCGCTCATCGGCCTCATCTGGGTGCTGCCCAAGCGGAAGCAATTGGCGCGGGCTGGGCCGATGTACCTTATTCTCGGTTATAGTTCGCTGGGATTGTCGCTGCTATATTCGCTGTTAATGCTGTTCTTCATACTGACTTGACCGCCTGCGCGCGGCGGGTCGTCCGTCACTTTTCTCGCTGGAGATGTACCGAACTTGGACGCCACCTTTCTTCATGCCGACCAGCGCGAGGCAGGCGTCCTCTGCCCGCACTGCGGGATCGAGGTCGTCCGCGGGGATGCCGTCGCCCAGTGCCAGGCCTGCGCCACCGTGCACCACGACGCCTGCTGGGCGCTCCACGGATGCGGTGCATACTCCTGCGCCCCGGCGCGCCGCACGACCGGATCAACGACGACGGCCGGCGCAACCTGGCGAATTTCTCCGGAAGACCTGCGTAATGCCAGGCCCATGCGCGCCCAGGCCGTGCCGACGGTCGCCGGCGTCCGCTACGCCGGCCCATCAACGCCCACGCGCCCGCGAACCAGTCGCCTGGCGGTCGCATCGCTCCTCTGCGCCATCGCCGGTATTCCGTTCTTTGGCCTCATCACCGGCGTCGTCGCGATCGTGCTGGCCGGCCTGGCGCTCGGCGAAATTCAGAGAGATGAGCGCAAGGGAAAATCGATGGCGATCGCGGGGCTGTTCCTCGGCTTGGCCGATACCGCCGGATGGATTGTGCTTCTGGCCCACCTCATGGGCGGCGGCATGGGCGGCGGACGATCCTCGCCGCGGACGGCGGATTTCCGCCTCGACCCTCATCAACTCGACGCGCTCCCCGCCCCCATCGCCCGCGCGATGCGCGCCAACGTGCTGCTGACCGGCCACCGCGGCATCGCCGGCGAGGTCGTGGGCTCCGGGATCATCCTTCGCATCGCCGGGGGGCAGGCGCAAATCCTGACCAATCGGCACGTCGTCGATCCCGGCTACGACGCCGACTCGTCAAGCGCCGACGTGTCAGGACTAAAGCCGCTCGAGGTGGCCCTGGTCGATCAATCGATCTCGCAGGGGCACGTGGTCTGGCTGGCGCCCGGCGCAATCGACCTGGCCCTGGTGTCAGCGCCGTGCGTGAGCGCGGCGGCGCGCGCGGCGGCATGGCCGGCGACGCGACCCTCCGGTGTCGCCGACCCCGTCTTCGCGATCGGCAACCCCCACGCCTGGGGATGGACGCACACGCAGGGATCGATCTCGCAAATCCGCTACCTCGCGGCCCACGGCAATGCGGCGGATGTTCGCGTCATCCAGACCACCGCGCCCATCAACCCAGGCAACAGCGGCGGCGGCCTGTACGACCGCGATGGTTTCCTCATCGGCATCAACACCTGGACGAACGACAAGAGCACCAGCGAAGGATTGAGCTTTTCGATCGCGTTCGACGCATTCCTCGGCCTTTCGCCCCCGGTGTCGAAGGACGCCGCCGACCTCTCCGGTAACGGGGCGCGGCAAGCGCAGCAGGAGAAGCGGCCATGAGCATGGTGCGTCTACGACGGCTTCAGGCCGATTTCGAACGGTTGCGCGATTACGTCACGCGACACCCCCGGCTGCAACTCATCCAGGCCGAGGGCTCGCCCCCCGAGCGCTACCAGATCGAGTTCCGCGTCCGCAGCCTGCGCCAGAAGGACGGGCAGTTGGAGACCGTCGCCAGCCACCTCGTCGAAATCGCGCTGCCGCGCGATTACCCGCGCGTCCCCCCCCTCTGCCGCATGCTCACCCCGGTTTTTCATCCCAACATCGCGCCGCACGCGATCTGCATCGGCGACCACTGGAGCGCGGGCGAGTCGCTGCAAGCCCTGGTGGCGCGCATCGGCGAGATCCTGGCCTACCAGAGCTACAACACCAAGAGCCCGCTGAACGGCGAGGCCGCGCGCTGGATCGACGGCAACATCGACCGCCTGCCCTTGGACGATGTGAGCATGAGCGTTGAAGAGCCCGGCCCACCTCCTCCGCCCCTGGCGCAGCCCCCCGCGCAAATTGCAATGACCACCGCACCCCCGACCGAAGTCTTCGAACTTCAATGTCCCGCTTGCTCGGCGCAACTTCGCTTGCGGCAACGCCCGACATCATCCCGCCTTCGCTGCCCACGCTGCAAAGCCGTCTTCGAGGCGCCGGCTCCGTGAGCAGGCCAGCAACAGAACTTCCCGCCGCCGCCCCCGCCGCCGCCCCCCATCCGTTCAGGCCCGCCATTCGGCGACACCACCGGGCAATGCTTTGGATCGGTCTCGTTTGATGGCCCTGGCGATCGTCGCTCAGATCCCATACCGCATCCTCTGCCTGCGCCGCGGCGCACCGGTGCTGGGAACGCTTGCGCCCAAAATAGTCGCGTTCGCCCTCATCTTCCTCCTGTTCGCGAATTGGCTGGTGGCATTGCTCTGACCCAGCGAAGGGGGCCGCGAAAAAACCTTAGCGACACCCGTTCCCAATGCCGCTAGAAATATCGGGCCGAAAGTGATCATCGGAGGACGGTAAGAAGAGGCCCGGCTCAGTGGTTGCGTCCAAGGCCGCGCCTGGCACGCCTGCGCGTTCGTCCACAGTAAGGACGAGCGCACCGAAGAACGCAGCGCACAACTCGTCCGCTGAACAAGGTTGCCGCCGATGGAACGTGCTACGGATAGCCTCCTCAGGCCCAGTCGACGGCCCATGCGGCACTTGGCCACTTTGCTGGCGTTGCCCCCGGTCTGGGCTGGCTACGACGAGCTTCGGATTGCCGACTCGCTGGCGGAAGCGCTGGTGCGCGCACTCGATCTCGACTTCGTTTACCTCTGCTTGCACGCCCCGACGGACACTCGGGAAGTACAGCTTGCCCGGAACGTCCTCGGGCCATTGCCAGTTGATCGAACCGACGAGGTCGGCCGCGCGCTGGCCCAATTCCTGAACCAGTCCTGCGATGGCGCTCGCCGATCGATCCCGCATCCCAACGGCGCGGGCGCCGCCAACATTGTCTGCGTGACCATCGGCTGGGAGTCCGGCGAAGGGATGCTGGTAGCCGGATCGCGGCACGAGACCTTTCCCGCCGAAGACGATGAGTTGCTCATCCGCGTCGGCGCTAACCAGGCGGCGCTGGCAATTCAGCGCCAGCGCGCCGAGCGGGCATCCCACCTCGCACACGACCGCCTCGTCCACGGCGTGCGCGGCTCGAACATTGGCCTCTGGGAAATGGACTTGCCAGCGGGAGGATTCCGGCTCAGCCAACTCGATTTCACCAATATCGTTGAGATGCTTGGGTACGACCGCTCCGAATTGGCGTCTGACTTCGCTTCCCGTATTTCCCTGGTCCATCCCGACGACCGGGCGCGGGTCGAGGGGGCCATCCAGGATTATCTTTCCGGCAAAACCGGTAGATTGGAGGTCGAGCACCGGGCCCGGCACAAGCACGGCTCCTACCGTTGGATGCTCTCGCGCGGTTCGGCAATACGCGATGCGGCAGGCCGGCCCAGCCGCCTGGTCGGTAGCAGTGTAGACATCACCGAACATAAGCAGACCGAGGAGAAACTCAGGCGCAGCAAGGCCCTCCTCGCCGAGGCACAGCAGGTGGGACACACCGGCAGTTGGAACTGGGAACTGGCCAGCGACGCCGTGGAGTGGTCAGATGAGCATTACCGAATCTTCGGACTGCCACCGCAGGCCATGGCCATTACGTATGACCGCTTCCTGAGCCTCGTCCATCCCCAGGACCGCGCCAGCGTCGATCGCAGGGTCGAACAAGCGCTGCGAGAGCGTCGGCCGTATGAGTGTACCTTGCGCGCAATCCTGCCCGAGGGCGCCGAGCGGATCATCTTCTCTCAAGGCCGAGTGGAGTTCGACGAGGCCGGCAAGCCAATCCGCATGTTCGGCACCGTCCAGGACATCACCGAGCGCAAACGGCTCGAGGTGGAATTACGGCGAGCAAAGGAGGCGGCGGAGACCGCCAGCCGGACCAAGGATCTCTTCCTGGCGACCGTCAGTCACGAGTTGCGCACCCCGCTTGCCGGCATCCTCCTCTGGTCCCAGATGCTCGAAAGCCGGACCCTGGGCCCCGACGATGAGGCCAAGGCGCTCCGGGCAATTCGCGAAAGCGCCCGCGCCCAGCAGCAGTTGATCGACGACCTCCTGGACATCTCCCGCATCCTCGCGGGCGAGATGCGCCTGGACGCGCAGGAGGTCGAACTGGCATCGGTCGCGCAAGCCGCCGTGGACATCGTGCGGCCGATCGCGGCCGCCAAAGGGATCAAAATAGAGGAAACGCTCGTACCTGCGGCAAGTCGGGTGCTGGCCGACCGAAGCCGCGTTCAACAAATCGTCCTGAACCTGCTCAATAACGCCGTGAAGTTCACGCCCGCCCAGGGCAGGATATGCGTGAACCTTCGAAACGTCGGTCAGACCTTGGAAATCCAGGTCGCAGACACCGGCCAGGGGATCAGCGCCGAGTTCCTGCCGCACGTGTTCGAGCGCTTCAGGCAGGCCGACGGCGGCAACGCGCGCAGGCACGGCGGGCTGGGACTCGGCCTCGCCATTGCGCGTGAATTGGTCGAACTCCACGGCGGGCAGATCCGCGCCGACAGTCCCGGCAAGGGCCAAGGCGCGACCTTCACGCTCGAACTACCAGTCAGCAATGTACGGCCCGAGGCGCCAGCCGCCGATCGCGTCGAGCCATCGACCGAAGCCGCATGGCGATTTGAGCCATCCTCCGTCCTGCGCGGCATCCGCGCGCTGGTGATCGAGGATGACGTCACCAACCGGGAGGTCATCCAGTACATGCTCGAAAAGTGCGAGGCGGAAGTCACGGCAATCGAGAACGCAGCCGACGGGCTCCGCGTTTTCTCCGCCAGCTTGCGCGGGACGCGGTTCGACCTCCTGCTGAGCGACATCGGATTGCCCGAGATGAACGGTCACGACTTGATTCGGCAGGTGCGATTGCTGGAACAGCAGAACGGCCAATCGCGTCCGACCCCCGCTGTGGCGCTGACGGCTTACGCGCGAGACCAGGACCGCGCCGCGGCGCTGGCCGCGGGATTCAACGCACATCTAACCAAACCAATCATGGCCGCCGTACTGGTCAAGACGGTGGCCCAATGCATTGGACGTTCCGTCACCTGACACCTCAAGACTTGAGTTCTTCGACGGTGATGCCATCAAGCGATTTCGCAAGCGAATGCAGGATCTGGTCAACGACCATAAATTGCTTATCGACATCGCTCCAATGACCATCGGCGCCCAGTTGTTCCAATATGGCCACGGCCTCGTTGGCACGGCGGGAAAATGCGGATACCAGCCCATGCAACTTGTGCGTCGCTGCCCTTAACCGAGTCAAATCCCGCTCTTTTAGCGCATGCGCCACATCATTGAGGTGCCCCTCGAAATGCGTTTGGAACGAACGGATCATCGTCCGAAGAAGCAGCGGATCACCGCCGCACGTGACCAAAAGCGTCCGGGTATCGATGAGCGACTCATCAGTCGGTTTCATGCCCGCCGCCCCGTCAGGCTAATCCTGACGAATTGCTTATTTCCCTGAGGTTGCATCGATGTGGAACGGTTTAGTATATCATTCGCTATCAACCACATTTCTCAGATTAATCATCTTCTGCATAACGTAGTGCAAATGCAGTTAATTAAGCACCCATCCATTCGCGCTCACCAAAACAAGTCGATGAGGTTTTACAATGCCGCACGTTTTGCTGATCGATGATGATCCGATCCTGATCCTCGACCAGATCGGACACCTGTCGGAACAACTGGGGATCACGATCGAGGTTGCCCAAAGCGGGGGCGCTGGATTGGACCGTGTTGCAACGAGTATGCCAGACGTCGTGCTGCTCGACGTCAACCTGCCGGACCAGACCGGATTAGACGTCTACCACGAGATCCGGAAAATCGACGCCCGGATCCCGGTCGTTTTCATTACCGCGACGGCGACGACCGGCGTGGCGATCGAGGCGATGCGGCTGGGGGCGTACGATTACCTGTTTAAGCCTGTGGAACTGCGGCAGTTGGCGCGGGTGCTGGGGGAAGCGGTGGAATTGGGTCGCCGGATGCACCAGCCAGCGACGGCGAGCACGACGACGCCGACCGATGAGCAGGCCGATTCGATCATCGGGCGGTCCGCTGCGATGCAGGAGGTGTACAAGGCTATCGGCCGAGTCACCGATCAGAACGTTATCGTGCTGATCACCGGCGAGAGCGGTACTGGAAAGGAATTGGTCGCACGGGCCGTCTATCAGCATAGCGACCGCAAGCATGCGCCGTTCCTGGCGCTGAATTGCGCCGCGATTCCGGAGAGCCTGTTGGAGAGCGAGCTGTTCGGGCATGAGAAGGGAGCATTTACGGGCGCCGATCGCCGTCAGGTCGGGAAATTTGAGCGGTGCAACGGGGGAACGATCTTCCTGGACGAGATCGGTGACATGCCCCTGGCGACGCAGGGAAAGGTGCTCAGGCTGCTGCAGGATCAGCGGTTCGAACGCGTCGGTGGCAGCCGAACGATCGAGACGGACGTGCGGATCATCGCCGCTACCAATCGAGGCCTGAAGGCCAGGGCCGAAGCGGGCATGTTTCGGGCGGATCTTTACTACCGTCTCAACGTGTTCACGATCGCGATCCCGCCCTTGCGGGATCGTGGCGAGGACCTGCCGCTGCTGGTCAACTTCTACGTCCGACGGTTCAACCGTGAACTGGGGCGGGACGTGCGGGAGGTCGCCTCAGAGACGCTCGACCTGCTGCGCGGGTATGCGTGGCCGGGAAACGTTCGGGAACTGCAAAGCGTGCTGAAACAGGCGATGCTGCGAACGCGGGCGACGGTGCTGGGGCCGGAATCCTTGCCGGAACTGCCATCGGGACCGACGAGCGACGAAAATGACCGCGCGGACGAGACCCCCTTCAGCTTCGAGACGTTCATCCGGCGGCGCCTGCACGCGGATTCGCTCGACCTGCACGCCGAAGCCCATCAGGAACTCGATCGATTGCTCCTGGCGGACGTGCTGAAGTTCACGCAGGGGAACCAATTGAAAGCGGCGCGCGTCCTGGGGATCGCGCGGCAGACGTTGCGGAATCGGCTGCGGGAACTGGGGCTGGCGGTGACGTGGGGCATCGAGGGAAACGAGGTCGCCCATTCCTGACGAGGGGTTGGAAGAAATCTAGCCACCGAGGTTGATTGAAGCGGGCTTGAGCGTGCGGGACGCCTGGCGGAACGGCCCTGCGCGCTGCTGGCGGCGGACTTCCGGGCGTGGCGCGCAGGTTGCTTTACGCCGTGCATTGGATTTCGTTCCTTGAGCACATGTGCAAGGAGGCACCCTTGACCTCGCAAATCGATGATTTCCCTCTCGCTGCCGTGAATGGTGATGGGACACAGGAATGGGCCGTGCTGCCGCAGACTTCGGAACCGTCGTTAAAGTACCTCGCGTTCCTCAGCCACGACATGAACAACAACCTCGGCTCGATCTCGCTGCAATTGAAGTTGCTGCGGGATCGCCTGGCCGAGCCTGGCGGATTCGCAGAGGAGATGGAGGTTCTGGATACGGCCGTGGAGTCGATCCAGCATACGACCGACGGGATGCGCCGCCTGCTGACTTACCAACAGGTGCGCCGACAAGGACGCCCCGTTAAGCTGGAGCCCGTTGATCTGAATCGCCTCGTCAAGGGGGTCGTTACCCAGAGCGCCCCGCAAGCGCGGAATAAGGGGATCGACGTCAGGTCGGCAGTGCCGCCTGACGCGGCGGTAACCAGCGACGGCGACCTGATCGTGCTGGTGCTTCAGAACCTGGTGGGTAACGCGGTGAAGTACAGCAGCGGGGGCACGGTGCGGCTGACGGCGCGGCGGTCCGGGCGGATGCCCGAGGAGCAGTGGTGCCTGATGGTATCCGACCAGGGACCTGGGATTCACGTTGCCCAGGTCGGGCACATTTTCGACGCATTCTGGCGGGGGGAGCCGCACGGTCAGGACGGCGCGGGGCTGGGCCTGGCGATCGCATATGAGGCTGCCGCGCGGCTCGGCGCCGAGTTGTCGGTGCGAAGCAAGGCGGGCGTGGGCTCAACGTTTCGACTCGTGCTCCCCGCTGGCCGATCGCGCGCAATCAGTAAATTTTCTGGACCGCTGAGCGATCCCGAGTCTTGTGCGCCGGTGGGCAAATAACCCGCGTTACCGGCGGCCAGGCACGCTATTTGAAAGGAAAATTCCATGTCAACGACGACGCTTGAGATCAGCGACACCGTCTTGCAACGCGAAGTCTTGGACGAACTGCGTTGGGAGCCGAGTGTAAACGAGGCCCACATCGGGGTCGCGGTGAAAGACGGTGTGGTGACCCTCACCGGCTCGGTCGACTCGTTCGCTGAGAAGTGGGCGGCCGAGGAAGCGGCGAAGCGCGTGCATGCCGTGCGCGCCGTCGCCAACGAGCTGGAGGTCAAGCTGCCGGGCACGAAGCAGCGAACCGATGTGGACATTGCCAGGGACGCGGTCAACGCGCTCAAGCTGAACGCATCGGTGCCTGCCGACAATATCAAGGTGACGGTGAGCAAGGGCTGGGTCACGCTGGAGGGCGAGGTCGAGTGGCAGTACCAGAAGGAAGCAGCGGAGAAGGCCGTTCGCTACCTGCCCGATGTGCTGGGCGTGACCGACCTCATCAAGGTAAAGCCGCGCGTCTCGCCGAGCGATCTGAAAAAGCAGATCAGTGAGGCTTTAAAGCGCAGCGCGGCGCTGGATGCGGAGCGCATCACGGTCGAGGTCTCCGGGGGCAAGGTGACGCTGCGCGGCAAAGTCCGCTCCTGGGCCGAACGCGATGAAGCGGCCCGGGCAGCGTGGGCGGCGCCGGGGGTGTGGAGCGTGGAGAACCTGATCACGGTCGAGCCTTAGGCGAGATCGGCCTCGTCATTTTATCGATTTTTCATCCTCTTGTGAAAGGAGTTCATAATGGCATTGCCAACACGAGTTATGCGGAGCCACGCCTCCGATCAGTCAGACATGGCCCGCAGCGATTTCGGGAACATCCTCGGCCGATTCTTCGGCTCGGGATTGCTCGGCGACGGCGGCGGCGCGGTTGACGCGCTGGCGTCACTGGCCAACTACGGCGTAGACATTCGCGAGGACGCCGATCGCGTCTACATCGAGGCGGACCTGCCCGGTTTCCGCAAGGAAGACGTCGATATTTCCATCGAGGACGGGATCTTGACGATTTCTGCCGAACGTCAGGAAGAAAAGGAAATCGCCCCCGAACCGCCGACCGGAAGGGCCGACCAGCCTGGGCAAAAGGGAGACGCGCAACAGCAGGGGCAGCAGGCAGCGCAACAACAGGGACAACCGCAACAGGGACAACCGCAGCAGCAGCAGCAGGCCAAGTCGCCGCGCCAGGATGGCGGAAACTACCTCTTGCGCGAGCGCCGCGTGCAACGATTCGTGCGCAGCTTCACTCTGCCGCCCAACGTGGACGAGCAGAGCGTCCAGGCCAAGCTGGAAGACGGCGTGCTGCGGATCACGCTGGCCAAGCGCGAGGACACCAAGCCCAGGCGCGTGCAGGTGTCGTGAATGATTGGACATGGCAATTTTAACTCAACCGACCCGGAACAGAGACTGAGGTGCGCTCATGATTGTAATCGCCCGTAGCTGGTGGACGTTCGTCCTCCGCGGAATCTTCGCGATCTTGTTTGGCGTGTTGGCATTTTTGATGCCGGGCGTGGCGTGGCTGACGATGGTATTCGTCTTCGGTTTCTACGCCATCGCGGACGGCGTAATTAACCTGGTCGCCGCGTTTGGGGGCCCGCGGCCGCCTGGCGAACGGCGCACGCCCGGGTGGGCGCTGTTCATCCAGGGATTGCTCGGCATCATCGCCGGCTGCCTGGCGTTCTTCATTCCGGGCCTCACCGCATTGGCGCTGCTGTGGCTGATCGGCGGCTGGGCGATCGCGACCGGCGTGCTCGCCATCGTCACCGCAATTCGACTCCGCAAGCAGATCACCGGTGAATGGCTAATGGTGCTGTCGGGCGTCCTGTCGATCGTGTTTGGCGTGCTGCTGTTCGCCTTCCCGATCGCCGGGGCGGTGGTGGTCGCCATCTGGATCGGCGCATACGCGGTCGTATTCGGCGCCACGCTGGTCGCGCTGGGCGTCCGCCTCCGCAAGTGGATCCGTGGCATCGAAGGCCAGGGAGAACGGCAAGGCGGCGGCCGCGGCTTTCCCCCCACGGTGGCACCGAGCCATTGAGTCTTCGCGCGATCGCGCGTGGCGCGCGTCGTCGAGTCTAAATTGGTCCAGAACTGAGGACTCCTCATGAAGCCGAAGAAGGACAACAGCAACGGCACTCGCACCACCCGGCGCTCTGGCAACGGGGAACACAGGTCGAGGCCTCTGCAGCCTGGGGTCGAAGCCCCCGATTTCGAGCTCAACTCCACGCCCGACCAGAAGGTGGACCTGAGCCATTTCAGCGGGCGGCCGATCGTGCTGGTGTTCTATCCGGCGGACTGGAGCCCAGTGTGCGGCGACCAGCTTGCCCTCTACAACGAGATCCTGCCCGAGTTCAACCGGCACCACGCGCAAGTGATCGGCATCTCCGTGGACAGCGCGTGGTGCCACAACGCGTATGCGCAGCATCGAAAGCTGCACTTCCCGCTTCTGGCGGATTTCGAACCCAAGGGCCAGGTCGCCCGCACGTACGGCGTCTACCGCGACGGCGACGGGGTCTGCGAGCGCGCCCTGTTCGTCATCGATCCCGACGGGATCATCCATTGGAGTTACGTGTCCCCGCTGGGCGTAAATCCCGGCGCGGACGGCATTCTCAACGCACTGGAAGAAATCACCGCAAAGGAGCCGTCACATGTCTGAGCATTCCCGAGGAACAAAACTTGTGCTGCCCGTGGATGAAGCACGCGATCACATCCGCGGGCCCGCGGAGGCAGCCGTCACATTGGTTGAGTACGGAGACTTCCAGTGTCCGCACTGCGGCCAGGCTCATTTGGTCCTGAACGAATTGTTGGCGCGCTTCGATCAGGATGTGCGGCTGGTCTTCAGGCACTTCCCGCTGACGCAGATCCATCCGGACGCGCAGCGCGCCGCCGAAGCGTCCGAAGCGGCGGGGGCGCAGGGCCGGTTCTGGGAGATGCACGATGCGCTGTTCGAAAATCAGGACGCGCTGGATCTCGAAAGCATCGCCGAGTACGCGCAGGAGATTGGGCTTGACATGATCGAATTCGCGCGCGATCTCGCCGCCGGCGTCTACACCGAACGGGTGCGTGAGGATTTCCTCAGTGGCGTGCGAAGCGGCGTCAACGGCACGCCAACCTTCTTCATCAACGGCAATCGCCATGACGGCCCGTGGGATCTCGCAAGCATGACCGCGGCGATCGAGTCGAAGATCGCGCCGGCACATCACCAGCGATAGCGCCGCGCGCGCGCTGACCCGGATTGAAGCCGCCATTCGGTGGATACAAAGGAGCTTCCGATGGAATTGAATAGCGCTACTCAACAGATTCCGCGCGACCATTGGTCCGAATTTGCCAATGACGTCTCGCGCTTATACCAGGGGTGGGACGCCACGATCGAAGTGTTGGGGCCCGAGTTTGGGGCGCAACCAGAGGCCCAAGCGCTTCCATTTCAGGGATTGAGCTTCGAGAGCAAAGGCGGCTCGGCGGCGGGCGACATCCTCATCGAGGTGGGCGACGTCGAACCCGCGTACGAGGCGCACCGCGTCGACCACCCGAGCGCCTTGCGCATGGTGGCCTCGATCCCCGGCGTCGAGGCCGACATTGAAATCGAATCCGAGGATGGGACCACCACCCTGGTCCGCCTGCGCAATCGCCCGGCCCTTCCTCCCCCGGGTTCGGCCTGACTTCCACTCAACGTCCACCGGCGCGCGGCATGCATGATCACGAGCGAATACCCATCTTCCGGCGACGCGGTCTCAGCCGACAGTGGCGTAATCGAGGTGTACGTCAGCGAACTGGACCAGTTTTTCGATTCCATGGATCCCTCGCCGTTTCACGAGAGGGACCTGCATCGGCACGCCCACGAGTACATCGTCAGCCTCGCGAAGGAACTGTCCGGACGAGCCCCCACGGCGCTGGTCGTTTACCTCGCCAAACCCATCGGGCTGCCCGATGAAGCTCGCATTCTCGGCGACGCGATCCGCGTCTACTTCGCACGGCGGGCCGAGCAGATGGCGCGCGAGTTGCGGCAAATGCTGCGGCGCGGCTGGATCAACCTGGCCATCGGGCTGACGCTGCTGGTTTCCTCAGTCATCGTCGGTCAGGCGGTGGCGCGGCGGATGGGTCAGGGTCCGCTCGCCACCGTTCTTCGCGAAAGCCTGCTGATCGGCGGGTGGGTGGCGATGTGGCGGCCGGTCGAATTGTTCCTCTACGACTACTGGGAACTCCGGCACGAGCTGAAGATCCTCGAGCGGCTAAGCCGCGTCTCCGTGCGCATCGTCTACACGGGCTCCCGCGTTGCGCCGGGTCATGAAGGCAGCGGCAATGGTGCGCCGGTGAGGTCGGGGCCAGCCAGCGCCGCTAAGAACTAGAGAAAGGACTCGACTCATGTCCTTCGTCAAGGTCATAGGTTTGTTCGACGATCGCGCATCCCTCGACCGCGCCCGCGCCGCGGTGCTGGCGGCCGGGCTGGCAACGCCGCAGAGCGTGTGGGTCGAGCCGGATCAGGATCGATCGAAGAACGCGGACCGCACCGGATCACACCGGCGGATATGGCAGCGCTTGAAGCAATGGTTCGCCGGCCGGCCTGATGAGCAGGATGCCGACGCGTACGCCGAACATGTGCGCCGCGGTGGATTGCTGCTCGTCGTCGAGACGCCCGAAGAGGCGGCCGATCAGGTGAAACAGATCCTGGCGAACAATGGGGCGGTGGAACTGCGCCGGCGCATCCGGCGGTGGGCGCTATCGGGGCCGACCGACCCCGCGGGTTTCGCCTTTGCCGAGGAGGAGATCAAGGAGGCGCCCATCTGCATTCAGGTGGACGGCAATGCGCCGCCGCGGAGTGATACCGAAGATTCGCAACCCCGCGATATCCGCCTCTACGACGAGGCGAGCGGGCGCGAGATCGGCCGGATCTCCGAAGCTGAGTTGAAGGTGTTGCAAGACGCGCTGGAGGAGGAGGACCCGGACGACCACGACTATTGGATCAACCAGGACGAGATCGAGGACCTCGCGTGCCGCGCTGGGGCGACGCCGCACCTGATCTCGCTGTTGCGCGCAGCAGTCGCCAATAAGCCGGGCGGCATCGATATTGCATTCGAGCGCGAAGGCCAAGCGCGCGAGAGCCTGCGCGGCCAGAGGGGGGCGACCAAATGAATCATACGACCCGACATCACCAAGCCAGAAAGGAAGCCCATCATGTATCGCTCGCTGCAGAAAATCCTCCCATCGGTGATCATCCCCGTCGCCCTCGTCTTCGCCGCGATCGGCCGTGCCGAGGATAAGGCGAATCAGGGAAACCCGCCCGCAGAAGCACAGGCGCAGGCCCAAGCCCAGGCGCAAGCCAACCCGAAAATTGACGAACATCGCCAGCAGGCCGAACAGGAAGCGCGCAAGTCGCTTGACCAGGACGCGGTCGCCGCCATTGAGGAGACGCAGAATGCGCTGAAGGCCATCACGTCCGGGAAGAGCGACGAAGCCGTGGCCGCCATCGAGCGCGCCACCGGCAAGATCAACGTGCTGGTGGCACGCAACCCGGCAACCGCGCTAATCCCCGTGGAGGCGCGGGTGGAAGTGATCGATACCGCGCCGCTAGACGCCAAGTTGATCAAGGCGATCGCCAGGGAGGCCGACCGGGCGATTAAGGATCGCGATTATCCTGCCGCCCGCGTCCTGCTGCAGGGTTTGATAAGCGAGATCCGCGTCCGAACGTTGACGCTTCCGCTGGCGACGTACCCGTCCGCGTTACAGGCGGCGGCGCGGCTGCTTGACCAGAAGAAACCGGATGAGGCCAAGACGGTGTTGAAGACGGCGCTCAACACGCTGGTCGCCATCGATCGCGTCTCGCCGCTTCCGATCGTTATCGCCGAGACGGCGATCGATCAGGCGCAGGCGCTGCGCGATAAGGACAAGGACGCCGCACAGCGGAGCCTCGCGTTGGCGAAGTCCGAACTCGAACGGGCGAAGGAACTGGGCTACGCCGGCAACGATCCGGAGTACACCGCCCTCAACCAGGCCATCGCCAACGTCGAGAAGCAGCTCAAGGGGAATCAGAACTCAACTTCGGCCTTTGCCAGGCTGAAGGAAAAGGTCTCGTCATTCTTCCACCGCATGGCCGGGAGCGCGAAGAAGTCAGAAGTCGCGAGCCGGTAGCTGCGGAGATCATGCGAAGCATTGTCGAAACGAACGGATTAGCCAAGGCGTGCAAAGTGCGCGCGGGATGAGAAATGAAGAATCGCGTCGCGTCGACATCGCTACCCTTGGTTTGCCTTACGGCGTTCTTCGTCACCGGCTGCAGCCACCAATCTCGCGAGGTGGTGGTGAGGGAGCGGGTGATGGTCGCAGAGCCGGCCTCGTTGCGGCAGGGGCCTGGCGACGCGGTGATGATGTCGGAGACGCGTTCCACCACCGTATCGCCTGGCACGCCCGCTTTCGATTCCGAAGAAGACGCCGCCTTCTTCTACAAGGACCTCGAGCCGTACGGCGCGTGGATCGAGGTGGAAGAATACGGGCCATGTTGGCAGCCGCGCGATTTAGCGCCCGACTGGCGGCCGTACACGGTCGGGCACTGGGATTTCACCGACGACGCCGGGTGGCTGTGGATGAGCGACGAGCCGTTCGGGTGGTGCTGCTTCCACTACGGGCGCTGGGCCTTTACGGGGCGCTTCGGATGGTGCTGGGTTCCAGGCCGCGATTGGGCGGCCGCATGGGTGGTCTGGCGGCATGGGAGCGGGCACATCGGTTGGGCTCCCATGCCGCCAGTAGGTGTCGGGGTGTCGGTCGGCGTCGAGATCGCCGAGCCGCCTCACTGGGCCTTCTCCTTTGTCGAGGAGAAGTACATCCTGGACGTCCACCTCCGCGAGCGGATCGTCCCCGTAACGCGCAACGTCACGCTGATCAAGATGACGCAGAACATCACCCGCTACGAGGTCGTCAACGGCCGGGTCGTTAACCATGGCGTGGACGTGCGGGTGATCGAACGGAAAATCGGTCGGCCGATACCGCGCCGCAAGCTCGCGGAAGTGGCTGACCCTAAATCCGTCGGCCTCCGGGGCGACCGCGTCGGCGTCTACCGTCCAAAGGTGCCGCCGCGCCAAGCCAGACAGTCGAGCGGGCGGCCGCGGCCTCCGCAGTTCATCCCCGCAGCGCCGCAGCGCGCCGAAGCCGCCCCCGAACTGGCAGCTCGCCTCCGTGCCCAGGAGGAATACCACGAACGGTTGCGAACCGAGATGGAACGGCGACATGCGAGCGAACTCGCCTCGGTTCCACCCGGCCGAGCGCGCGAGCAGCTCCTGGCTACGCACGCCGCTGAACGGCGGGCCTTCGAGGAACACCGGGTGCGCGCGATGGAAGCGCGCAAATCAAGACCGCGGCAGGTCCGCCCCGCCGCTTAGACCCCGTCAACTGGAGTTCTCGCCATGACGCAATTTGATCCTTCTTTCAGCCCCGACAGGCCCTACCCACCGGGAGTCGGCGCAGCGCGGATCGAGCCGTCCGTGTTGGCGCGGTTCTTCAACGCCGTATACGCATGGATGGCCGTCGGCCTTGGCGTTACCGCGCTGGTGGCGTTCCTCGTCTCCACCCGTCCTGACGTGGTGCTGAGCGTCATCAGCCCCGGTACGTTCCTGTTGTTGTTCGTCATCGAGATCGCCCTCGTGGCGACGATCGCCGGCGCTGTGCAACGCATCGGGCCGACCGCGGCGACGCTCCTGTTCCTCTTCTACGCCGCCCTGAACGGGATCACGCTCTCGATGATCTTACTGGTCTACGCGCACGCGGTGATCGTCTCGGCATTCGTGGTGACCGCTGGGATGTTCCTGGCGACGAGCCTCTATGGATACCTCACCCGCCGCGACCTGACGTCGATGGGCGCTTATCTCTTCATGGCGCTCATCGGCCTCGTCCTCGCCTCGGTCGTCAGCATTTTCTGGCACCCGACGGCGCTCACCGTCGCGATCAACTATGCCGGCGTATTGATCTTCGTCGGCCTGACCGCATACGACACGCAACGGCTCAAGATCATCGCGCTTCAGACCGCCAATGATCCCACGCTCGCGTCGCGCCTGGCGATCAGCGGGGCGCTGGCGCTCTACCTCGACTTCCTCAACCTGTTCCTGTTCATCCTCAGCATCATGGGCAGCGATCGCCGGCGCTGACGCGCGAGGCGGCGCCGAATTGCATCAATGCGGCTCCCCCCTCTATCATGCGCGTCGCGTGCCCCCCTATCTCCAGAACTACAACCCGACCGGCAGCGTCCCGCTCTCGACCCTCGCTGCCGCCACGCCCGTGCTGGTGTTGTTGTATCTGCTGGCATTGCACCCGACGCGCCAGCCAGACGGCGCGCTGCATAAAGGGATCGCCGCCCATAAAGCCGCCGCCATCGCCGTCGCGGTCTCGCTCCTCATGGCCCTGCTGGTCTTCAAGATGCCCTGGCGCACCGCCGGCATGGCGATGGCGTACGGCGGGATTTACGGCCTCTTCCCGATCGGCTGGATAGTCATCGCGGCCATGTTCCTCTACACGATCACGCTGGTGAACGGCACCTTCGAGACCGTGAAGAACTCGGTGGCTCGGCTGTCGGATGATCGGCGGGTGCAGGCGATCCTGATCGCCTTTTCCTTCGGCGCGTTCGTCGAAGGCGCAGCCGGTTTCGGCACGCCGGTCGCCATCAGCGGCGCGCTCATGGTCGGCTTGGGCTTCCGAGCGCGGGATGCGGCGATCCTCTGCCTGATCGCCAACACCGCCCCGGTCGCCTACGGCGCGCTGGGGACGCCGATCACGGCGCTGGAAGCCGTCACCGGTATCAACGCGACGCTGATCTCCAGGATGGCCGCGCGCCAGTTGCCGTTCTTCAGCCTGATCGTCCCCATCTGGATGACGGCGGTGCAAGTGCGGATGGAAGGCGGCGGCTGGCGACGCGTCTGGGAAGTCTGGCCAGCGCTGCTCGTCGCCGGCGGCTCGTTCGCAGCGACGCAGTTCGTGGTGGGCAACTACATGGACTATCACCTGGTCGACATCGCAGGCGGCGTGGTGTCGATGGCGGCCGTCGGGGTGTTGTGCCGGGTGTGGAAGCCGGGGGGACGAAGGCACGAAGGCATTGAGGCACAGAGGCACGAAGGGGTGGATAAGGGAGCAAGGCAGGAAGTGAATGGGAGTAATGGCACTCCCTCCCTTTCTGCCTCATCCCCACTTCATGCCTCCGTGCCTCCGTCCCTTCGTGCCTCGTTGCTCACCGCCTGGCTCCCCTGGCTCCTCCTCGTCATCCTCGTCTTCTGCTGGGGCTACGCGCCCATCAAGTCGCGCCTGAACGCCCTCCCCGGCACCGTGGCGGAGTGGAAGATTCCAGCCGTTCACGGCGTGGTCTACCGCAGCGCGCCGGTCGTGAAGGAAAAGGAGATCGACAAGGCCATCTACAAATTCGAGTGGCTCAGCGCCGCCGGCACCGGCATCTTCATCGCGGCGCTGCTGGCGGGGCTCACGTCTGGCATGAGCGTGGCGATGTGGCGCACGGCGGTGATGCGGACGGCGTCGCGACTGCGATTGCCGCTGTTGACGATTGTGCTGATCCTGGGGATGGGATACGTCACCAAGTACAGCGGCATGGACGCGGTGCTGGGGCTGGCGTTTACGCGGACGGGATTCATGTATCCGTTTTTCGCCGCGATGCTCGGCTGGCTGGGCGTCGCCCTGACCGGCAGCGACACGGCGAGCAACGTCATGTTCGGCTCGATGCAGAAGATCGCCGCCCAACAGGGGAATTTTAACCCGCTGCTGATCGTCACCGCCAATTCGACGGGCGGTGTGATGGGGAAAATGATCGATGCTCAGTCGATCGTCGTCGCCACGGCTGCGTGTTACGAGGATCGCGCGCTGGGGAAGATGGAGGCCGGGCCGATCTTCCGCGCCGTCTTCCCGCACTCGCTCGCGCTGGCGATCCTTATGGGCCTGCTCGTGATGTTGCAGGCATACTGGCTCAAGGGGATGATCCCGCTATGAAGATGTACACGACCCTTCCCGCCGCGTTCATCGCCGCAGCCATCGCATTCGCACTCGCCGGCTGCGCCACCATCGAAGGCGGTTTCCGTTACGAGTACGACGGCAAAGTTTTCCGCGCCGATGGCAAGACGCCCGCCAAGGGCGCGGCCGTTCGCCTGGCCCGGCCCGGCGCGCCCGAGGCTCCCGACCTGCCCGAGAAACTCGCAAAATCCAGCGTCAAGTACGTCGACAAAAGCCAGAAGTCGAAGGCTGACAAGGATGGCAAATACATCGGCGTGCTCGAGACCGTCAAGGGATGGAAATACACCGAATTCTCCGGCATGCACAGCAGCGGCCCGACCAAGCCGCCCGAACCGCCCATGCTCGACGACGTGATCCTCTACGTCTACGAAAAGAACAGCGGCTGGACCGGTTACCAGATGAAGATCCCGCCCGAGGCGCAGAAGGACGCGTATTCCGGCGTTCGAAAGATACATGTCCCGGACCTGCTGCTGCCGAACAAGCCGGCGACGACGCGATCCACCTCGGAGCCCGCGCCGTAGCTGCTTGCTATTTCACCGCGCGATCACCCTGGAGATACGCGAAGAAATCCCGCAACTGCCGATCATCCAGCCCCCCCAGCAATCCTTCGGGCATCATCGACAACGCCAACCCTTGCTCTTCCTTGATGTCGCGTTTGGCGATCACCGTGCGCTGCTGCGTCGCGTCCACGATCGTCACCGAGTCCGCCCCGCGCTCGGCAATCAAGCCGACGAACATCTGGTCGTCGTGCGTGTCGATCCGAAAATTCGTGTACTCCTCGCGAATCGCCGCCGACGGGTCCACAATGCTCACCAGCAGGAAATCCAGGTTCCGCCGATCATACGCCGTCAGGTCCGGCCCCACCTTCGCCCCCTCCTTGAAGAGCGTATGACACACCCCGCACCGCCCCGCGAAGATCTCCCGCCCCACCCTGGCGTCCCCCCCGCCCGCCACCACCACCTGCCGCACGCGCTCGATCTCCTTCTCCTTTTCCACCGACGTCGGCCGCGTCAATTCCCCAAACACCCGCTGCAGCAGCGCCGCCACTGCTTTGTCCCCCGACCCGCGCAGCCGCTCAATCTGATCCGCCGTTACGTCCGCCTTCGGAATCGTCCCCGCCTCCACCGCCTTCAGCAGCTCAACCGACCACGCCTTACGCGCCAGCAGCGTAGCAATCGCCGCCGGCCGCACACCCTGGTCCGCTGGTAGCTTGGCGTAACCGTCGATAATCTTCTGCGCGACATGCGGATCATTAAACCGCGTCAGCGCTGCCAGCGCCGCCCGCCGCACCGAATGCCATTGTGACGACATCGCCACCTTCAGCAGCGCCGGCGCTGCTTCCGGCGGCCCAACCTGCCCAAGCAATTCGATCGCGCGGATTCGCTTGTCTTTCAGCTTCGGATCATCATCGTCGATCGACGCAATCACCGCCGCCAGCGCCGCCTTGTCGCCGGAGCGCGCGGCAATCTCGGTATTCCCGCTTTTGGCAAGACGGCTCGCCAATTCCGGCAACAGTTCCCCGATCTGCCGCCCCTCAAACGCCTCGTTGATTCCCGCCAGCACGATCCGCCGCTCCGCCTCGCCCGGCGCCGCGTCGAGCAGCGTCACCAGCGCCCGCTGATTCTCCGCCCCCGCCATCGCCGCCAATGCCCGCGCAAGGCGCTGCACAACCGTCCCCCGTGCCAATGGCGCATTCCAGAAACTCGCTTCCGTGAACATCCCCACCAGCGCATCACGGTGCGTCGCCAGCTTCGACTCCGCCGCCCACCAGAGCAGCAGCGGGATATGGACATCCTTCTCATCCCCCGCGTGCGCCAACATCGCATGAATCACCACCACCGCCTGATCCCCCGGCAGCCGCTTCGCGCTGCTCGCCAGTTGACTCCGCACCTCCGCGTTCACCTCGTTCTTCGCCAGATCCACAAGCTTTTCCGCCACCGCCGACGCCAGCAACTCCTTCCGATCACCCAGCAGCCGCACGCACCAGAGCCGCACATGCGGGTCCGCATGGTTCATCGCCGCCAGCGCCGTCGCCTCATCCAATCCGCCCAGCAAGTTCACCGCCCACAATGCCGCCAGCGCATGCTCGTCATTTTGCTTCACCAACATCTCGCGCGCCGCCGGCAACAGCGATCGATCGCCTCGCTCCCCGATCAACCGAAGCGCCGTCGATCGCACCAGGCGATTCGCGTCCGTCAGATCCTTCAGCAACTCCCCGTCCGATCTCTTCGACCGATTGACAGTCTTCGCCGGCCGCCAATCCACCGGCCGAATCCGCCAGATCCGCCCGTTGCTCCGATCCCAATTGTCGCGAGGATCGACATGCGAAATGCGATTCTCGTAAAAATCACAAACGTAGATCGCCCCGTCCGGCCCCACCTTCAAATCCACCGGCCGAAACCACCCATCATCGCTCGTCAGCAGCGGCTCTTCCTCCACCGTCTTGAAGCTCGACTCCGCCGCCTCCAGTCGCGACACCACCACCCGCGACGACAGCGGATTAGGCCCGATGATCTTGCCCGAAAGCTCCGGCATGAGCGCGCCGCCATAAACCGAAAACGTATGCGTCAATCGCCTGGCGTCCCCCGTGTGCGGCATGTGATTGAAAAACCCAAACGCATAAGGATTGGTCAGCGCCCCATGCTTGCCCCACCCCTTGATGTAATACCCCCCCTGAACGTAATGCACCCCGCGATAGGTCCCCCAATTCGTCCCCGAGTACAACCGTCCCT